>NZ_WBVQ01000003.1 GCF_008933165.1 Phaeocystidibacter marisrubri | reverse complement strand
CAATTTGATGTTGTAGCCATCGACTCATGGCAAAAGCTTGGCATCCCTAACCATCGTTTTGATGAGCTACGGAATGAATACCCAAACACGGTGTTCATTGTCATTTTCCAACAAAACGGAGAAGGAGGTACACGTGGGGGAGTGACGGCAGATTATGATGCGCCAGTATCAATTAAGGTTCATAAAGTCGATGAAACCTTTGATTTGAATTATGCGCGATTTGAAAAGAACAGGGGAAATCGGTTAGATGATGCTTGGATTGTATCAAGTAAATCGATTGTAGATTTAGATACAGCAACGCAAAGTGCGCGAGATGATCACAAGTAATTTGTTGCACAGTGAAGGAATTGAATAGTTCGGTATAATCTCTCGAGCAATTAGTACCTTTGGCGTCCTCATAGGCCCTATAGTACAATGGATAGTACGTGAGTCTCCGGAACTCAAAATCCAGGTTCGATTCCTGGTAGGGTCACAACTCCCTTTATTTACATAAGCTCTTCATGTTCATTTCACAGTCATTAAGCGAGCCACTTAATGCGCCAGTAGTTACATTCTTATAGACGTTTAGATGCTCTGAAGCCCGCATAAACAGGTGAGCAAATTCTAACGAAAGAACTCCGGAACCCAAGATTCAGGTTCGATTCCTGATAGGGTCACCAAGCGCCACACTAATGAAGTGTGGCGTTTTTTATTTTGGAGTACCACGTTCTCTTGGCTCTCGCCCTCCATTTTGAATAATGAAAGCCCAAGTAGACTCAAAAACTACCTGGGCTTCAACTCAGAATTGCGTGGTTGGGTACGATTAATACTGTGAGTTAAAGTCGTTCGTCGTGCTGACTCAAATCTAACCCTGTGGTTTCATCGTCAATGCTCACACGCATAGGAGCAATGAGGTCGGTGATCTTCAACATCAACAGCGTAACACTGAAGACCAGCACAGAAACCACAACTAGAACGGTTAACTCTTTTAGAAATAAGGAAGAATGGCCGTAATACAGACCGTCTGTAGCAAAAATTCCGGTCATGAGCATTCCGACCATCCCTCCAACACCATGACTAGGGAAAACGTCGAGTGTATCATCAATGCCACTGCGGGTACGCCATTCAATCATCATATTCGAAACAATAGCTGCTGCAAAGCCGATAACGAGAGAATGGGCGATAGAAACAAATCCCGCAGCAGGGGTAATCGCTACTAATCCAACAACGGCACCAATACAAACGCCAAGCGCGCTCGGCTTTCGTCCCCTAATGGCATCGAACAGGATATACGTTACGGCGGCAGCAGCGCTTGCTGTGGTGGTTGTACTTAGAGCCAATACACCCAAACTGTTGGCTCCAAATGCCGACCCGGCATTAAAACCGAACCAGCCAAACCACAGCAAGCCCGTGCCTAACAACACGTAAGTAATACGTGCTGGCTGATGCTCTTGCTCGTGCCTGCCCTTTAAGTACATGGCAGAAGCAAGTGCGGCTACACCAGCGCTGATGTGCACTACAGTCCCTCCGGCGAAATCCAAAACTCCCCAGTTAAATAGAAGGCCGTCGGGGTGCCACGTAGCATGCGCTAGTGGAGCATAAATGAACAAACTGAACAAAACGATAAATAACATATAGGACGTAAACCGTATCCGCTCCGCAAACGCACCCGTGATGAGGGCTGGCGTGATAATGGCAAACTTCAATTGAAAGAAAGAAAACAGCGCCAGCGGAATAGTTGGCGCTGTTGACATTGGCGCATGTTCCCAAACACCTTTGTATAAAAAGAAAGTGGATGGATCTCCAATGATGCCCCCAAGAGAATCGCCAAATGCCAAGCTAAACCCAATAAATACCCATAATACCGTGATGATGGCCATTGAAGCGAAACTCTGGAGCATCGTGGAAATCACATTCTTCTTTCGAACCATACCGCCATAAAAGAAGGCTAGACCCGGCGTCATGATTAACACCAGGGCCGAAGCCATCAACATCCAAGCGGTATCTCCGGTGTCATACTCGTGCATTTCAACTGCTGACTCTACTGGACTGGCAGGTGTATAAACCAAGGCCAATACCATGAGTAGGGCTAAAACAGTAAAGGGTATGACATTCTTCGTTTTCATTGCTCACAATAGGGGGCTCCCTGATAAAACTATGCATTTTTCAGAGATCAACCCTACACAAAAGAGGGGTCTGGCCGTATAAATCTGTTTAATTTTTAATACAACCCCTCAAATTAAAAGTGTCATCTCTACAATTCTAAATACACTTCTACTCGTCTTTCTACACGAATAACAAGCCTTTGTTTCAATGGAAACCTTTTTGGATTTACTTACACTTGTTCGGGATGAAAAAAAATCCAAAAACAGAGGATTTTTTTTCAAAAGATGCCCTCCGCCTTCTAAAAGGGATACTAAAAATCAGAAATCAATGAAGTTTTATAGCGATGAACACTTGCCTGACACAAGTGTCGTATAAATGTCAGAAGCTATTTTATCGCCTAAGTACCCTACTGGCTATGTTTGCAGCAAATACATGTCATCATGAATTCATCACTAGGTTCTTCCATTCAATCGATTCGAAAACATCGCGCACTTTCGCAATCCCAACTTGCAGAAAAGTCAGGGTTAACCCTTCGAACCATACAACGAATTGAAGCAGATGAAACGACACCACGAGGCGACAGCCTGCTTCGTATCGCATCCGCCCTTGAAGTTTCGATTCAGGAATTAACCGACTCCCAACTGGAAGAAAACCCCGGGCTGAATGCCAGCATCGTTTGGTCATCACTATCCTTCATCGCGTTTCCCTTCTTGGGCTTTCTCATTCCTTTGATAATTTGGCTACCGAAGAGAGGTCGCTACAAAGCCGTGGATAAAACTGCTAAAACAGTGTTGAACTTTCAAGCAACATGGATGCTTTTACTAATCCTCACCCCCTTCGTGGCCGGGGTATATCTGGCTGGTGTCATGGAAGACATGACTACAACAACCAACGGGCATAATGAGGTTTCACCTTCAAAAGTGGCAGGAGCTATTAAGAATGTCGCCCTCCCTCTCTTGCTGCTCAGTTTGACCAACATCATCGCCACAGTTTGGAATGGCATTCGAGCGATGAAGGGAAAGCAAGCTGTATACCCTCCTGCTATCCCTTTTATTCGGAAATGATAGTACTTGTATCAAGTAGTAGCCCCGGGCAGGATCGAACTGCCATCTAAAGTTTAGGAAACTTCCATTCTATCCGTTGAACTACGGGGCCAACAACACCATGGAAACAAAGCGTGGAATCAATCCATTGCTGCCTTCAACTCTGGTGTTAGAAAATCAAACACCTGATCGGCAAGCGCTGAGCTATTGTTCCAAGGACAATGTTGTAATTCTGGAAAAATCAAGGAGGCATTCTCCAAGCCAATGGCATCCGCTTGAGTAGCGATCGGCTCACTACCGCAGAGCTCCATGGCAGATGGTGAATTATTCAATACATGCCCGCAACCGTAAGGAACAATATTATCCCAAGTGCCATGCGCCATGATCAACTCTGGACCATTGGCGTTCAGCCAAGATGGATTTACAATACCCCCGGCCAAAGAAATGACAGCCTTCACTCGATTGGAACTGGTTGGATCGTGCATTGCCGACCATCCTCCAGCAGAATCAATAGCCGCTTGAAGATTGGTTGAAACCGCATCATTCTGATCCATATGCCCCATGTGAAGCGACAAAACCGCTCCCGCGGAATTCCCCGCTAAAGCAATTTTATCAGGATCTATTCCATGCGGATTTCCAGAAGCATGTGAGGCAATTACCTGCTCGAGCACCGTATTCCCGTCAGCCAATGCATTTGCCACTACATAAAGGGACTGAACACTATCTATCATCATAAAGGGACTCGAAGCAAGTCGGTAATCGTAGCTAATGGCAACGTAACCGTATTCCGCCAAACGAGTGGCATAATCAACCATCACTGGGTTGTTCCGATTACCACTTACAAAAGCACCACCGTGTGCTAGTAAGACAACTCGTCTATCGGTGGCAGAATCGTCTTTGGGAGTGTAAATATTCATCCAAAGGTTGTGAGTAGCGTCATATTGAAGACTATCTACTTCGACCTCTGTAAAAAGTGCTTGACTATAGCGACCGCTGTCTGTGCAGTTGTTACATGACTGTGGATCTTCTTCTTTTGAACAAGACGCCCATAAAACTACACCTAAAGCGAGAGGGAGAAAACGATATTTCATAGCACGAATTTTAAGCAATCACCATTCCATTAGAAATGGCTTCACCAGGTTGAACGAAGACCAATTTACCATCTTCATCCTCAGCCATCAAAATCATCCCTCTACTTTCTACCCCACGAATTTTTCTAGGAGCCAAATTCGCCAATAAGCAGACCTGCTTTCCAACCACCTCCTCTGGAGCATAGTGGAGCGCAATTCCACTTACAACGGTGCGAACATCCAAACCGGTATCCACGGTTAACTTCAGCAATTTATCCGCCTTCTTCACTTTCTCTGCCTCGAGAATCGTTGCAACACGAAGGTCCATCTTCACGAAATCGTCATACGTAGCTTCTTCCTTCGCCGGTTCAATAGCAGGTGCCGTCGCCTCCACTTCAGCAGGAACACTTTGCGCTAATTTTTCAAGCTGTGCTTCCACTTGGTTATCTTCCACCTTTTCGAATAGGAGCTTCGATTCTCCCAACTGGTGCCCCTCTGGCAACATAGGCGCACTTTGAAGCATGGCCGACCAATTTGCGGAATCACTCAAATTGAGCATTTCACGCATAGCTGCAGAAGTAAACGGCAAGAAAGGTTCTGATGCCACCGCTAGAATTGCCGTGATTTGTGAAGCCACATTCATAACGGTAGCCGTGCGAACCGGGTCGGTCTTTTGCGTCTTCCACGGCTCTTCGTCCGCTAGATATTTGTTACCTGCACGAGCAACGTTCATCAAGGCTTGAAGCGCTTCACGGAACTTATAATTTTCAATGGAAGTCTCTAATTTTCCAAGGTGCTCGCGAACTTCTGCAAGGGTCTGAGTATCTATTTCTTTCCATTCACCTTGGGAAGAAATTTGTCCGTCGTAGTACTTCTTATTCAATACCATCACTCGGTTGACGAAGTTTCCAAACACTGCTACCAACTCACTGTTGTTGCGCGTTTGGAAATCAGCCCAAGTGAAATCATTATCCTTCGTTTCCGGCATACTCGCCGCAAGCGCATAACGCAAAACGTCTTGCTTTCCTTCAAAGTCGTTCAAGTACTCATGTAACCAAACGGCCCAGTTTCGCGAGGTCGAAATCTTCTTTCCTTCCAAATTTAAGAACTCGTTGGCTGGAACTTGATCTGGCAAAATATATCCGCCGTGTTCCATCAAAATTGCCGGGAAAATAATGCAGTGGAATACGATATTATCTTTTCCAATAAAGTGAATCAGACGAGTATCTTCATCTTTCCACCACTTCTCCCAATCGGCACCTAAGTGCTCTTTTGTTGCACTGATGTAACCAATAGGAGCATCAAACCAAACGTAGAGAACCTTACCCTCGCCTCCTTCAACAGGAACGGGAACTCCCCAATCCAAATCGCGGGTCATGGATCGAGGCTGCAATCCATCGCCTGCATCCAACCAGCTCTTACACTGACCAAAAACATTGGGCTTCCAATCGCTATGGCTCTCGATAAACGTCCGAATTTTCGGAGCGAGTTTGTCCAATGGCAAGAACCAATTGGTCGTCTCCTTCAGAATGGGTTGAGCACCACTGAGGGTTGAACGAGGGTTCTTGAGATCGGTGGGGTTCAAGCTGGAACCGCAGCTCTCACATTGATCACCATAGGCATCTTCATGACCACAAACCGGACATGTTCCCATGATGTAGCGATCGGCCAAAAACTGATCAGCCTCTGGATCGTAGTACTGCTCCGTTTTCTTCGTATCAAAAACACCTTTGTCATAAAGGGTTTTAAAGAATTCCGAAGCTGTCTCCTTGTGAATTTCACTACTGGTTCTGCTGTAGTGATCGAAGGAAATACCAAAATCATTGAGAGCATCGCGCATCATCACGTGATATCGATCCACCACTTCCTGAGGAGTTATCCCCTCTTTCTTGGCTTTGATCGTAATGGCCACCCCGTGTTCGTCTGAACCGCACAGGAATTGCACATCTTTCCCCTTCAACCGAAGGTATCGCACATAGATGTCCGCCGGCAAGTAACAACCTGCCAAGTGCCCAATGTGAATAGGCCCATTCGCATAAGGAAGGGCCGCTGTGATGGTATATCTTTTCGGATCTTGCATGAATCTGATTTGTCGCACAAAAGTACGATGTGCAAACCAGTTCTGCGAATGATGTGAAACGAGTCTGTATTTGTACCTTCGACTATCTACAAAAGTGATTTCATTCACCGAGATTTCTCGCCATGATTCAACCTACTCCCCTGCGAAAAAACGATACGGTAGTCATCGTTTCTACCGCTCGTAAAATTTCATCCTCCGAACTTGAACCGGCTATCCAATGGCTACACGAATCTGGATTTCAGGTAGAACTCTCCCCTTATCTATTTGAGGTAGAAAATCAATTTGCAGGATCAGATGAAATCCGCAGGAAATCTCTTCAATGGGCATTGGACCACCCCACTGCAAAAGCCATTTGGTGTGCCCGTGGCGGCTATGGGACTGCTAGAATTTTGGATGATCTCGATTGGACGCAATTCACCATTCAACCCAAATGGATTACAGGTTACAGCGACATCACAGCTTTGCACGGACTCCTTCAGGCGAAAGGCTACGCAAGTATTCACTCTACCATGCCCATCAATGTAGCCACCAATACCAAGGAAGCTTTGGACTCCCTGTACCTTGCATGGACAGGCACGCCGAGTACGCTTGAAGCAGAGGCTCATGCGCTCAATAAAATCGGCAGTGCCAAAGGCGTGCTCGTGGGTGGCAATCTATCTGTCCTCTACTCCACGCTGGGTTCGCCTTCACAACCTCCTTTGGGGAACTGTATTCTCTTTTTAGAAGATTTGGACGAATACCTCTACCACATCGACCGAATGATGCTCAACCTTAGCAGAAACGGTTGGTGGGAAAAAATCAGCGCTGTGGTGGTGGGTGGAATGACCGACATGAACGACAACACCATTCCATTTGGCAGCTCTGCAGTTGAAACCATAGCCCGACATATTGCTCCCTTCAAAATTCCACTCGGATTCAACTTTAGCGCAGGCCACATAGATGACAACGAAGCGCTCATCCTAGGAACTACATACAACTTGCTCGTCGGTAAAAGTGGAAGCATACTACGGCCTGAGTAAAATTAGCACAGTGAGATTCCGTTGTCTTCAAGTGCCTTCCTCTACTTTTAAGGAAAGCACGTACTATGAAAAACACCAAACAAAACATCGGATCCGAAGGTGAAAACCTTGCAGCTACTCACTTAAAGTCTTTGGGCTATGAAATCATTGGCCGAAACCTTCGTATCAAAAACGACGAACTAGACATTCTGGCGAAGGATGGGGAAATGCTGGTATTTGTGGAAGTGAAAACTCGAGTAAGTGACACCTATGGCGTTCCCGAAGATTTCGTCAACTATCAGAAAGAGCAACACATGATTCGCTTCGCCGAGAACTACATCTTTGAAAACGACTGGCGAGGTGAAAGTCGATTTGACATCGTTGCCGTTCATTATCAGGGAAGAAACACTGTGTTGCGACATATTGTAGACGCCTTTTACCCCAGTGCTTAACTGATTGAAAATGAAAGAGAGGGAATGATTGTCACGTCATTTCTTATATGTACTTTTGCCGCCTGAAATAATTCGAAATACAATGAATCGAAAAAGGCCAACTAGAGGTGGTGCTAACGATCGCAACAAGCGAAACGACGACGCCCCTCGCCATCCGAGAGGACCGCAGGCCCGAGACTCAAAGAAGTCCGGTGGCAAAGGGAGAACCTACTCAACTGACGCTCCTAAAAAGTTCTATGCTCCAAAGCGCAAGCAAGCTGAGAACTTGGCACCGAATAAGGACGAAATGCGTCTCAACCGCTTCCTCTCCATTTCTGGAATTTGTAGCAGAAGAGAAGCCGACAAGTTTATCGAGGCGGGCTTAGTTACTGTGAATGGAAAAGTCATTACCGAACTCGGCGTGAAGGTGAAAACCACCGACGATGTGCGTTACAATGGCGAAACCATCAAGGCCGAGAAGAAGGTTTACCTCCTCCTCAATAAGCCGAAAGGTTTCCTCACGACCATGGACGACCCGAAAGCCCGCAAAACCGTTATGGAATTGGTAGGTGCTGCTTGTAAAGAACGCATCTATCCGGTAGGTCGACTTGACAGAGCGACAACCGGTGTAATCCTTTTCACCAACGACGGTGACGTGGCAAAGAAGCTCACCCATCCATCACATGGAGCTCGCAAGATCTACCAAGTACAATTGGACAAAAACCTGAAGCGCGCAGATTTTGACGCGATTATTAAAGGGGTTGAATTGGAAGATGGGGTGATTTCACCAGATGCACTTTCCTACCTGGACGAAAGATCGAAGTCACATATTGGAATAGAAATTCACTCGGGCAAAAACCGCATCGTTCGTCGAATCTTTGAAAGCTTCGGGTATGAAGTGGTAAAGCTCGACCGCACTTCTTTTGCTGGATTGACCAAGAAAGGACTCAACCGCGGTCACTACCGCTTCCTTCGTCCTGACGAAATCAACTTCCTCAAGACCCGTTAACGGGAGGTCGTTGAAAAATATCTCAACTCCGCATAAGGTCCACTATTTGCACGTTGTAATTTCACATTGAATTTCACAATAGCAGAGACCATTGGAAAACGAGAAGAAAAAACGGAGAAGTCCATTCAAACGACTTCTCCGTGCTTTACTCAGCATCACCATCACGGTATTGATCCTCTTGGGAGGTGCGTTCGCGTACTTATACACCAACCAAGAGCAACTTCGTGGCGCATTGGTGGGTCAGGTGAATGAATACCTCGACGCCGATGTGAAAGTGGGAGACATCCGCATGGATTTCTTCTCGCAATTCCCCGACGTTTCCTTCCGTTTTGGCGAGGTGTTTTGCAAGGAAGTGATTCCCGCAACCTCCAACGACACCCTCTTCTATTTCAAGGCCGTTTACTTTGAATTCAACCTTTGGCAGTTGATCCAATCAGAGTATGAGCTCAAAGGCATCACCTTTGACGATGGAAACCTTGAACTCCGCATGTACGCCAATGGCACCGACAACTATCACTTTTGGAAAGAATCGGCCGATACCACGGAAAGCGGACTCAAACTCGCCTTGGACGATGTGAAATTCTCCAACACCTCCATCTCCATAGAAACCCCCGATTTATTCACCTCCTTGGAGGCGGATCAATTGGATTTACACGGGATGGTTCAAAGCGGAAACTTCTCCTCTTCCCTTAAATGGAAAGGTCGGATGAACGCTTTCATCATGGAAGAAGTAGACTGGCTTCCCAAGCGAGACGTTTTTGCTGAGATTGATTTTAGAACTTCTGCTGATTCCACCTTTATTGAAAATGGAGTGGTAGAAATTCAAACCCTCCGCTTCAATGCAAATGGAGCCATGACAGGGGACGATCAGCATTGGAAACTCAATGGGTCTGAATTGGACTTAGGACAATTTATCACGCTCATTCCTAGTCAGTTTATCCCAGATAAATCTCTGGTTGATGCCGATGGACAATTCGACCTAGCGATTCGACTGGACCTCGAAGACGAAAAGCTTCTCCTCACCGCAGACACCCGCATGAACAACGGTCAGCTTGATTTGAAAAAATCGGGATTGCACTTGAGCAACTTGCAGTTTGATGGCCACTTTGACAATGGCGTTCGCGGCAGATTGGAAGATGCCAACCTGCGCATCGAACACATTCACGCTAATACCTCCACTGGACTACTCACCGCTGACTTGAACATCAAAAACTTCATATCCCCAACAGTTGCGACTACAGGTGAAATAGAGATGGATTTTCGCGAAGCACTCACCTTGGCAGAAACCGATTTCTGGGAAATTGCCGAGGGTAAACTCTCGGGTACTTTCAACATTAGAAAACGCTACACCAACTTTGGCGACATTCAAAAATCTGGACTCACCTCAGCATACATGAAGGGAAGCTTGGTGCTTTCTGATAGTCGATTGAAGGTGGTGGAATCCGGTCTTGACATGAATAACCTGAGTGCTCAACTCGAAATGGAAGGCGCCAATATTCAAGTCGTTCAACTCAAATTCACCTCAGGTTCCAGTGATTTTACAGCAAATGGAGTGATCCAAAACGCCATTATTTTTGGACAAACACCTATGCCGAAGTTCAACTTGAACTTATCCGCCAATCACCTCAACTTAGACGACATCTTTGCTTGGCAATTAGACCATCGCAAAGAAGTGGAAAGCACAGCAGAACCGTTTCGATTCGATTTCAACGTAAACTTGAAAGTGGGAGAATTTGAACACCGCGAGTTCACCGCTAGAAACGTTTCGGGCAAGTTCTATTCGGAAGGCCGCGATATCGTAGCCACCGACCTTAAATTCGAAGCTTGTGGAGGATCCATGGACACGAGATTCCGATGGCATCCTGACGGCCCGGTGAGTCAGCTGACCACACGCGGCTCGCTGAAAGATATGGACATTCATCAGCTCTTTACCGAGTTTAACAACTTTGGTCAGCAGAGCCTTACTGCCGACAATATCTACGGAAAGGTAAAGGCCGACTTTGCCATCAGCATCTACTTTAACGATGAAATGGAGCCACAAATCAGCAGCTTGATTTCAGAGACCGACCTCACCATCAAAGAAGGCCGATTGGTCAACTACGCACCTCTTGAGCAACTTTCGCGCTTTGCCGATGCATCCGAACTCAAGGATGTGCGCTTTGCTACGCTCGAAAACCACTTGAGTATTGCAGACCAAAACATTCACATTCCCGGAATGACCGTAAAGAGTAATGTCCTTGAATTGTGGGTACAAGGAGATCACCGATTTGACGATTACATAGACTACAGTTTGAAACTCAAATTGCTGGATGCCCTTGGTACTCGTCGACAAACAAGTCGTGAGCTAGCCGACTTCATTCAAGAATCCAGTCGCGAACAGCCTCAAATCCCTATTAAGATTGTGGGTCCGCTAGATAATCTTACTATTACCATTGACCGCACCTTGTTAGGTGAAGGAATTCGTGATGAATGGAAAGGCCAAGGTCAGGAATTACGCGATTTAATCGAGGGAAAAGAAGATCCAACAGCCACTGAACCCGAGTACATTTTTGAGTGGAATGACGAGCGCGACACGTCAAGAGGACGTTAATTCTCGCCGACTTTTTCTCCACACAATGTATAGCTAAAGGTCAGAAACAACCTACAGAAATGTTCGGCATTCATAGCATTTCCACTGTTCATGGGGCATTGCGGGCACGTGTTATGATTTAAACTTGCCATAACACATAAACTTGTTGCTTACCTCAACTCGCACTACCTTTGTCCTCCTTTGACGAGGGCCTAGAATCGTACTGATTTTCAAGTTCGAAGTGGCAAATGCAAGCATGGCATGAAGAAAGTCTACGGACTCTTTCTTTTGGTTTGTGGTTTCAATCTCGCCGCCACCGCTCAGAATTCGGAGCGTTTGAAGATTATGACCTATAATCTTCTCAATTACAGGAATACAACTTCCTACTGTGATGGGTCGAATAACTCTAGCAGTCAGAAAGATACCTATCTCCACACCATCGTCAATCACGTTGAGCCTCACATTCTGGTTTGTCAGGAAGTTGGCGCACAGTCTGGAGTTCCGGCTGACCGAATTTTAACAAACGCCCTAAACACTGGCTCAACACAATACTGGGCCAAAGCGGCATACACGAATAACGGCTTCTCCAACATAGTAAATGCCGCGTTTTACGATACTCGATACGTCGGACTAAAGTCGCAATCACACATTACACAAGATGCGAGCAACAACAGTTTAGCCCGTGTGATCGACTTCTACCGATTCTATTACAAGGACTCATTATTGAGTAATGATCCGGACACCGTATTCTTCACGGTTGTTGGCGTTCACCTCAAAGCTGGATCAACCACTTCCGACCAAAACCAACGAACCGCTGCGGCTCTAGCGACCATGCAGTACATTCAAAGCTCAGTGGTTGACGACAACGTCATCCTTTGTGGCGACCTCAACATGAATGCGGGAAGCGATGCAGCTTTCCAACATTTCATCAATTACTCTGTAGCAGGTGTTCGTCTTTACGATCCCATGAATGAAACCGGAACATGGTATAACAACTATGGCGTTCGATACATTCACACCCAAAGCACTCGTCTTTCTAATACCAATAGCGGTTGCTTCTCTGGTGGTGGTTTGGACGATCGATACGATCACATCTTGGTGAGTGACGAAATCTTAAATGGCGCAGAGGGTATTGAAATGACCAATGGTACCTTCACCGTAATTGGCAACGACGGTCTTCACCTCAACCAAGATATCACTGACAACTCCAACTTAAGTGTCCCGAGCAATGTTCTCACCGCCCTTCACGGGATGTCGGATCACCTTCCTGTCACCCTAGAGTTTGACGTAGAAAAGAAAAACATTGGCTTGCGTGAAGCACCACTTCACGAAACCGCTGTTCGCATTAGTCAGCTTACTCCCAATACTGTTCGCATCGAATGGCCATTGAACGTAAGCGACATCCGATCCATAGAAATTACAGACCTCCACGGTAGATGCATTCATACGTCTATTCCAGATGGAAACGCTGAAGTTATTACCCTTTCTCGTGCAAGAGCTGGAGTTTATGTAGCCCGCTTAACGAGAAACAACGGCGAGCTCGTTCACGCCAAATTCATGATTCGCTAAGATGACAAACCGATTACTCCTCATATTCTCTGCACTACTCACCACATCGGCGGTAGCGCAAACCAGTTTTGATGAGAAGCAAACTACGGCAAGTAATGTTCGCCTTACCGTGACCAATTTGGGAACCTTCGGCAATGCATTTAGAGGATACCGCGACGGAAGTGGAGATCCTTCTTGTGAATATCCGGCGGGATCGGGGATTGAGCACCTATTTGAGTCAGGCATCTGGATTGGCGGATTGGAAAACGGCGGCAACGTTCGCGTTTCAACCTCCGCTTACGATGCTCCGCAAGGGTATGCTGCTGGTAGAGCTGGTTTCGAATTTACAGCTCAACCCGGAAGTGCCTTAGAAGTGCGTTCCACCCTCTTGGACAACCCGAACTACACACCACAAGCCGTCTCTCACCAAGACTACATTTCGGAGTTCTCCGACAATGAGATCACTGTTCCTGGAACGAACATTCCCATTCAAAATCACATCAACCCCATGGGTGTTTCGGTTCGAATGGAAACCTACAACTGGAATTACCGCTTCAGCGATTTCTTTGTGATTGTCAACTTGGTTTTCACCAACAACAGCCAGAATTACTACGACGATACCTACTTGGCACTTTGGGCCAACACCGTTGTCCGAAACATCAACATCACCCCGGCAGGATCTGGAGGATCTACGTTCTATTCGCAAGGGGGCAATGGGTACATAGACAGTTTGAATATGGCTTACTGTTATGACGCAACGGGAGACGAAGGTTTTACCGATAGTTATATCGCCCAAAAATTCTTAGGTGCAGAAGACAAATACGGCTTCCACCATCCTAACATCGATTCCTCGTACAACAGTGTAACAGGCCAGATGGAATTGGACACCGACAACAAAGTGCACTACAATGCATGGGTGTTTAACAACTCTTCTCAAGCTCTTTTTTACTTCCCGCAAGACGACAATCAGCGCTATCAAAAAATGGGTGACGGCCTCAATGAGAATCCATGTTGGGACGATCCATCGGGAGCTGCTTGTCAGCAAGGCGCTGGAATTGACATCCAAGATATGTTGAGCAGTTCAGGCAATCGCTCCGACCTCCTTTCAGTAGGACCTTTCCGCCGTTTTGAACCGGGTGATGAAATCCGTGTTTCCTTTGCCTTTGTATTGGCTCCGAAGAAGAATGACGGAAACCCGAATGCCAGCAACACGCCTGAGCAAAAGGAGATTTTGGTGAACAATGCCGATTGGGCACAAACCGCTTACAACGGTGAGGATGTAAACTTCAACGGAATTCTGGACGATGGTGAAGACCGTGATGGCAATGGTGAAATCACGCGTTTCATCCTTCCTTCCCCACCTGAAACTCCACGCACGAAGGTGGTTCCTAGCGAAAATAAAATCGACATCTACTGGTCCGATAACTCCGAAACCTCGGTGGACCCCATCACTCAGAAGATTGACTTTGAAGGATACAAAATCTACTTATCAAGATTGGGCTTTGACGTTACAGGAACTCCCGATTTGGCTCGTGATTTTGTGTTAATCTCTCAATACGACAAAGCTGGGAATGACCTTTTCTACGAAACGGGATTTGATGCCGTTCGACTCGATGAACCTGTAACGTTTGAAGGAGATACCACCACCTACTACTATCTATATACCATAGAAAACGTACAGAACGGATGGCAGAATGCGGTAGCCGTTACGGCATTTGACGAGGGCAATCCAGAGAGCAATTTGGAATCACTCGAATCCAGCTTCTTGGCCAACGATTTCCGCGCATTTGCGGGAACTACACCAAACGAAGACATGGACAAAAACGAGCCCTTCGTTTATCCAAACCCTTACTACGCAGGTTCCTCTTGGGAAGGCCGATCCAGCTTCCAAGAAGAAAGTAGAAAACTAATATTCGCCAACCTTCCTCGTAGATGCGTGATTCGCATTTACACTTCGGCTGGCGACTTCATTGACGAAATTCGTCACGATGAAAATTACAGCGGAAACGACATCCGTTGGTTTGAAACTTTTGGCTCTGAGAACTCCGATGAAAACGTATTCTCCGGCGGGGAACACGCATGGGATCTTCTCTCCCGCGATTCACAAATCATTAGTCGCGGTTTGTACATGTTTTCAGTTGAGGATTTAGAAACCGGAGAAGCTTTTAACGGCCAATTCGTGATCATTAAATAAGGCAAACACTTCATCATCAATTCCTTTTTACACATGAAAAGAGTATTACTTCTTTGCATGACTCTACTAGGAGGTTTCGCGGCGCAAGCCCAGCACCCTTATGTAGATATTAATCAAATCAACTACGTCAGTCCAACTGACTTAGCAAACTGTAACGACACTAGCGCGTACTTTGGCGACACGGTTCGCACATGGGGCGTTGTAGTTACTCCGGGAAACGTTTCCGAAGTTCCTTCGGGTTCGGTTCAAGGCGGTCACCGTCCATTCTTGTTCATTGCAGATACAGCCAACGGCGGAAACTCTGGACCTTGGAAAGGAATTGAAGTTATGGGTGCGTATCAAAACGCTCAGGGTAACTTGCTTCCACTTCCGAACATCGAGACGGCACTTCCAGGTGATATCATCGAGTTTATTGGTGTGGTTAACGCTTACAACAACGGAACTCAGCTAGAGCCGATTGACGGTAACTCATTTAGCATTATGGGTTCTACTACAGCTCCTACCTACGCCACAGTGCCTTTGGGCGACTTGAACGATGCGAACCAAGTGAACATACCTACTTCAGGTGAGCAATGGGAGAATTCATTCGTCGAGCTTCAAAACGTAACCGTAACTAGCGTCATCTATTTCAGCGGAAACAGTCGCGTGAGCTTTAACGTAGTGGACGGAAACGGCAATACCATCAACGTATCTGATCGCTTCCTAGCGCAAAAGTTACCTAGCCACCAAACGGTTAACCCTTATTCTCCACAAGCTACTGGTTCTTTCAACCCACCGGTTCCTGGAACTTTCTACACTAGCTTGAAGGGAATGGTTCGTCACGATGCCAACGGCTGTTTCGTAAACAGTGGAACCCGTGGTTACGAATTGAATCCATTTGATGCTAGTCACTACGTGGTAGGCTACGCTCCACCGTATATCAGCAACTTCGATCGCGATCCAGCAATCCCAACTAGCAACCAGACGGTGGACTTGACCATGAACATCTCTGACTTTGACGGTACAGTGGATACAGCCATCGTATACTATACTTCAGACAGCACGTTGGATGCATCACAGTTCCCTGGTTATGCATTGAACTTGGTGAGCGGCACTACAGATGAATTTGAATTCACCCTTCCTAAGTATGCCGACGGCACACTTGTACGCTACTACATCAAGGCTACAGACGACCAAGGAAACGATTCATACTACCCTACTACTCCAGTTGGAGCCAGCGAACCAAACTTCGAATACTACTTTGTACGCGACGGTGGACTTAAAATTTTCGATATCCAGTTCTCTTTGGACGGTAGCGGAAACTCTCCATTGGTAGGCCAAACAGTTACTTTCATAGGAATTGTAACCGCATCTACCAAGCAGCACGACCTCGGTTACCTCTACGTACAAGACGAAGGTGGTACAGAATGGAGTGGTGTTTGGTGTGTTGGCGCCGGAATCACCAACTACTTCCGCGAAGAAGAAGTTTTGGTAACGGGTCAAGTTCAAGAGAGCTTCGGAATGACTCAAGTTGTCGTTTCTAACATCCAACACACTGGAAACCGAGCGGTTATTCAACCGGTTGTGATCGATCCTACTGACAGTACTGCAAAAGCAAACTTCGGTTGGGAGAAATACGAAAGTGTTTTGGTAGAATACCGTATGCCAAACAACGCCAAGTTGTACATCAACAACGAGAACCAAGGATTTGGTGACTACAACGTATCGGACGTAGTTGGAAACTCCGACGCACGCTCAGGTAGAATCTTGGCTGGTCGCCAAAGTAGCTCTTCACAATCTTCATTATACGTTCAATTGGTAACCGATTCATCTTACGCTACCGTTGACGGTGAGATGGAAGTAGGTCCAATTGAAGTTTCGGACACCATGAGCATGGATGCGGTTCGCGGTATCTTGTTCTACGGATTCTCCAACTACCGCTTGTTGCCACGTAACAACGACGACTTCATTGGATTGAACGTAACCCTTGACACAACCAATCTTCCTCAGTCTACAATTTCTGTTGAAGAATGGAACAGCACTGCTCAGGTAGTTGCTTACCCGAACCCAGCAACAGACCGCATGACCATTGAATTGGAAGGTGGCAACATTACTGGTGTTTCACTATACGATCTTTCGGGAAGAGCTGTATTGAACCACACTGCAACGGAAGCTCGTGTTGAACTCAACTTGAGCGGACTCCGTGCCGGTGCGTACATCCTTCGCGTGAACGATTCTAAAGGAAACGTACACACTGCGAGAGTTATCATTAGCCAATAAATCATCAATGCTAGACGGTGTCTCCTGATGCCGTCTAGCATTTTTACGATTTCAGTTCGATGAGATCATACCTACAACTTCTCCTGACCCTTTCTTTAGGCGTCGCTTTGACAAGCGGATGCGACAAAGGAACACCCGTTGGTAACGCATTACCGCAAACCCGAATAAGCATTGATGAAATCAACCTGACAGGCGAAGACCGCCTGAACAGTGAGGTTACGCTTAGTTGGTACGGGACCGATAAAGATGGCTACATCAAGGGCTATGAAATCAGTTCGGACAACACTACTTGGGTGTTTACAACCTCCCAAGACAGTACCTTTCAATTTGATATTCCTGCAGGACAGGATTCAGTAGACGTTGATCTATATGTTCGTGCCATTGACAACAACGACGCTGTTGATCCTACGCCTGCCTATTTGAAAATCCCCCTAAAAAACACGCCACCAGTAGCTAAAATCGAAACCACCACTCAGACTACGGGAACGTCGATTGGTGTGGCTACTTACCGATGGACTTCAACCGATCAAGACGGAAACGAGTCGATCACCATGGCGGAGATTAAATTCAACAATGGCTCGTGGTATGAAGTTCCGGTAAATCAGAACCTCATCTCCTTTGTAATTGATCCCAACATTCCCAGCGGTCCGACCACCGCTAGCGTATACTACGCCAACAACTCTACTCCTCAAACTACAACCATAGACGGTTTAGAAGCGGGAGGATCAAACGTGCTTTACCTACGCACAAAAGACATTGCAAATAGTTATTCCGAAGTAGATACCGCACTTGCCGTAACGCTCGTGTTGCCTACTTCCGACCTATTGGTAGTAAACGGACAAAGCGCTTCAGTTGCTACTACCTATCAAACCGCCTTAAACAACAGCGGCATTACTTACGACTATCTAGATTATGGAACGAACGGTGGAGTGAATCAACCCGCATTCTGGTCACCTACTGTCAACCTCCTTCTTCAACAATACGACCGACTTTTCATCCACTCTGATGCACAGGTTTTCCAAAACCAAGCAACAGGTCAAACAGGTGCACTTCTAGCACTGATGGGATCTGCAGTTCAAGAGTTTACCAATTCAGGTAAAAAAGTGTTGGTCACAACTTCTTTCGGAACCCTATCTGATTTGTCTGGAATTACTGGAACGTACCCCATGACTGACGTGGTAACCAGCCCTGGTCTCGTTCGAATTTATCCCGACAGCGTCACTTATCCAGTGATAGATTCCGCCAGCTACCCGCTACTCCAATCGAGCAATGTGTTAGTGGGAATTACTCCTATAGTCAAATCAGCGGATGCTGAAAACTTTTATCGCACCGAGTTGACGCCACTTAGCGGTTGGTCGGGCGACAACCTTGTGGGTGCTCGAAGACGATACCAAGGAAACATATCTGAAGTCCTCTTCTCTATGGAGTTGTGGAGATTCAACAAAAATCCACAGATGCTGGAAGACATCCTCAACCAGATTCTGACTAACGACTTTGATTGGTAAGCATGAGAAAAACTACGCTACTCCTCATCTTTTCCATGTTTGTATCCTCCCTCTGGGCTCAAGATCAAACAGGTCAAATTTCTGGTATCGTTACCGATGCGGAAACCGGTGAACCCCTCTTCAACGCGGGGGTGACGATCATCGGAACTTACTTTGGAGAAATCACTCCATTCAGTGGAGCCTATACTTTTCAAAATGTACCTCCGGGTGACTACAGCATAAAGGTTCAACTTTTGGGCTATGGCACCAAGCAAATAAACGGGGTTACATTGGCCGCCGGAGAAAAGAAGGTTCTCAATATTGAACTAAGTCCTTCTACCGAAGCCCTTCAAACAGTCACTGTTGTAGGCCAAAAGGCTCAGGTTGATTTAGAAACAGCTGGTTCCGAAATCACCATCCGCAAAGAAGACATCGACCAGATGAACGTGCGCGATGTACAGGAAGTAGTAGCGATGCAAGCGGGGGTGACCAAAACGCAAGACGGACTTCAAATCCGCGGTGCTCGTGTGTATGAAACCGAATACATTGTAGATGGAATTTCCGCACAAGACCCCTTGGCTGGAACCGGGTTTGGGGTAAATGTAAGCTCCAGCTCTATCCAATCCATCGATGTTATTACTGGTGGTGCAGGCGCTGAATTTGGCGGAGGATCCTCCGGTGTGATCAACACCAAGATTCGCGAAGCAGGAGAGAAGTTTGAAATCAGCGGTCGCGTTCAAACCGACCATCTTTTCGATCCGAATGCAGCTACGTCTTTCAATACAGACATTGCTGAAATCAACGTGGGCTTCCCCATTCCGGGCACCAATAAAAAATTGACCCTATTCACAAGTGGTACAGTAAATCTCACCGACGAGTACTTCCCGAACCAGGCGAATCAGTTGCACTCCTCACTGTTCACCAATAATACCGACACTTGGGCACCTCGCCAAACCAATTCTTGGACCAATACGATCAAATTGGCGTGGAAGGTTCGTCCGGGTACGAAAATCACCTTCACCAACCAGCACTCGCTAAACATCAACCAGAATACGAGAACGCTTCAAGTAGTGGGATTCGACGCGATTCTAACCCCAGGTTATCAATACAACCGAAGCAACAACCTCGACAACGCAACGACCTACACCCATCACAGCAACTTGACCGCCATCAACCTCAACCAATTGCTCTCTAAGCAATGGGGTTTGAATGTAAGCTTGGGTAGATTGTTTACCAACCTGAGAGCGGATGCCAATGGAAGACCTTTCCGAACAGCGACGGTTGATCAAATTTTGGATGAAGACAACATCATCACTTATCCTGTTGACGTATTCAACCCCGGTGATCCATCTGGAATCTATTACGTTCGTCCGGGCAATGGCTTAGTGAACAACGGCGGTATCTCTTCCACTTGGCACGACCACTACGCCGAAGAATACACTTTGAGAGCCAAGGCCAATTGGATTCCCGAAAGTGAAGTCCACCGTGTGAGCATGGGTCTTGAAACTGTGTTTAACGAATACCAATGGGTGGATGTTACACGTCCATGGGTCGGTGCTCCCATCGTCATTAATGACACGCTCACCAGCCCTTCTATCTCCATCGGTTCTAGCAACGACATCTGGAAAGTGAACCCAGTGCGAGGCGGACTCTTCGTAGAAGATAAAATTACATACAAAGGAATCATCGCTTCCATCGGGTTGAGGATGAACTTCTGGGCACCTGGAAAATTTGCAGACGATGCGGTAAATAATCCGAATGCTCCAGTTATTGATCAGGTTCGTGAGGACTATCAGAACAAGACCTTTGGATTGTTCGGCATGCGTTGGAAAGCTCGACTCCTTCCGCGTATCAATGTGAGCTTCCCCGTAACGGCAAACAATGTATTGTACTTCAACTATGGTCACAGCATGCGACTACCGCATCCACGCTTTATGTATGCCGGCCTCGATCCCGTTTATCAAGACCGCTCTTTCTTGAGCTTCTTGGGGAACCCTGATCTCGACCCAGAAGTCAACGTGAGTTATGAAGTGGGGTACAAATCCTCCATCAATAAAAACCTAGCCATCACTGTGGCTGCGTACAACAATAACCGCTTCGACTACATCGTGTCTAGAAGTGTAATTGTAGAAGACCAAACAGGTAGACCGGTAACTAAAACGATGTACATCAACCAGGATTACGCGAAAGTAGTTGGGGTTGAAGTAGGCGCTCAATACCGAATTGGAAAACACTTTAGAACCTTTGGTAATGTGAGTTATCAAGTGGCTCGAGGAAAATCGAACAGCGCACGGGAATCATCTCTTCAAATTGCACAAAACGGCGAAGTAGCCCTGACCAGAGAGCAGTATTTGGCATGGGATCGACCATGGAATGTCAATCTCGGAATCGTGTTTGCCCCAGACAGTACTTGGAAGCCTTGGAACGTCAACCTTTCTGGATTTGAAGCCTTCTTCCAGTTTGGGTATTCCAGCGGCTATCGTTACACTCCTCAAAAACAGGTGGGTGTTAATGATTTGGGTCGACCAGAATACGAAATCCTCACCGATCAATACTTACAAAAAAGTGCAACTCCGTGGATTACGAGCGACATGAAACTCAGCTACACCGTCTTCACCAACAGAGCTAAGGGAAGCGGCCTCACATTTAGTTTGGAAGTTCGAAACCTCCTCGATTGGAAAAACGCACAGATCATTAACCCAATTACAGGTACAGCCTATCAGTACGGCGACGATGTACCGAATACTTGGAGAGATCCTAGACCTCAATACAACGGTCCGCTTGAAACCGGAGTTGACCCAAGAAACCCAGCCAGATACCTGGCGCCACGTCAAGTTCTCTATGGAATTGGTTTTAGATTTTAAGGCATGAAGAAGTTAATCTACCTATCCGCACTCGCCTTGATTTCCACAGGAATGAAAGGACAACTTCTTCCCACTTTTGGTGGCGAACGCGCTGGTTTGTCGGCCTTGAGCTTCTTGAAAAACGACATGAGTCCGCGTTCTCAAGCCATGGGTGGTGCATCTGTTGCTCTTGATGGCGATGCCTATGCTGCTTATCAAAACCCCGCAGCAATGACAGATTTGGGAACCACCGGAATCAGCATGAGCCACTATTTCATTGGAGGGGGTATTCATCAAAGCTGGCTTTCGGGCATCAAAACGCTTGAAGGAGGCGAAAGTGCCTTTGGATTGAGTTTCAATATGCTGAATAGCGGTGCCATTGAAGAGCGTACCGAATTCCAACCGGGAGGTACTGGCAACATGATTTACGCCAATAACATGGCCATCGGATTGAGCTATGCTCGAATGTTGAGCACGCAGTTTGAGTTGGGAGTTACATTGAAGTACATCTTTGAGCAACTAGGGCCATACTACAACCACACAGGGGCTGTTGACTTGGGCTTCCTATACCACACCGATTGGAAAGAACTCCAATTTGCCGTGTTGGTTCAGAACTTTGGCGGCAACTCCAGCTTGTCAGGTACCTACATTTCTTCGGGTTACAATCGCGTTCAAAGTGGTCAACTTGAAGACAACACCCTTCCCAACGTGTTTAGCCTTGGGGTTTCCATGGTGCCGTACGAAACCAAAGAACACCGTTTGTTGACATCCGTTCAACTCAACCACCCGAATGACAATGCGGAAAACTACCGCTTGGGTGCAGAGTATCAGTGGAGAAAACTCTTAGCCGTTCGAGCGGGATATAAAATCAATGTAGCAGGACAAAGCTGGCCTACTTTCGGTTTCGGCGTTCGCTACGCAATGGGTGGACACCCTGTATATGTAGATTACAGCGTAAACCCTACCAACAATTTTGGATTCCAGCAAAACGTCGGAATTCGCATCGAATTGAACAAAGACCTCTGATATGATGAAGGCTTTATCCTATATCGGCACACTTGCCCTCTTCATGGGCCTTAGCTCTTGTGAAGGATATTTCGGCGAAAAAACGGATCTCGATTTTATTGAGATTCCAGAATACAGCACGCGCGACATTGCCTACGTTCCTATCCAACCGGCCTTCACCAACTTTGGTAAGCCCGTTAGTATGGTCGTGGGCTTTGATGAACTTCTATACGTGGCAGATGAGATGTCGAGCGAAATTGTATGCCTTAATGAATCTGGTGTAGAGCAAGGGCGATTCTATATTCCTGGCTTGAAATTCGTAACCATGGATCGCGAATTTGACCTCTTGGCCATCGGAACAAAAGACACGATTGTAAACGGCGTTCCCTACAGCCTTTCTGCCATTTACCGAATTGACCAACTGAGTCCAAACGGTTACGGTTTGGATCACGCCAGAATCCAAAACACTATTGTTCATCCCTTCTACTTTAAGAACAGTTTCTCTAGTACGGATGCGCAAGTAACCTTTAACGGTATTGCTGTATTGGCGGATAATAACAACCCGACGAGAAACAACCAGTACTATGTAACTCGTCAAGGTCCAAGCGCAAACAACGCCAATCAAGGTCCGGATGATGCTGTGATTCTTTTCACGAATGACGATGTGTATGCCTCCCCTATTTCCGTTCAAACCTCTTCGGGATTATACAACGACTACTTTGAGGATCCGTTTGACATTTCCACTTTGGCAAAGGCTCCCCAGATCAGCGCAAACACGAGTCCTGATTTTTTCTTCACTTCTCGCGACCCGAACAATCTGCTCAAAGTTCAGCGAATTGCCTTTGTTGAATCTGAATTTGGCGCAGAGTACAGTCCTGTGATTTACGGATCTGATCCTCTTTCATCGGGTTATTTAAACGAGCCTGGTAAATTTACAGAGCCTATGGGGGTTACTGTTGCTGGAGATGAATCGCGATACATCTTTGTGAGCGACGCTGGATCTGATTCAATTTATCAGTTTACGGCGAACGGTCTAGAAGGCGTTCCTCCACCTGCCGCATCCGGCGAAACCAATTACGCCATTGCGAGTTTTGGAGGTAGTGGTGTTGCTTTGAACCAGTTCAACGAACCTAGAGGTTTGGCCTACTTCAATGACATCCTCTATGTCTGCGATGCGGGTAATGGCAGAGTTCTCCGATTTAAACTTACATTGGACTTTGAATAGTTGCCGTTCGTTCACTGTGAACGATATTTAAATAATTTAAGAAAGGTCGTACACATTATTGATTAGGTCTATTCAAGTAAAAGCCTATATTTGTTTCGAGATGAAATCTATTAGAACGTACATATTCGGATTATTTGCACTCGTAGCCATGCTCTGGTCGGCTGATGTTCAGGGTCAAACACAACCTGGAACCAATTACGACGGCTGTGCTATTTTTGCTGCAAATGCCTTCACTCCAAACGGAGATGGAGTGAACGATTTGTTCTCTGTAGTCGTTTCCGAAAACTGCGCTCCTGTTTCTTACCACCTCCGTGTGTACGACAGATGGGGACGTTTAGTGTATGAATCGATTGATGCATCTGAAGCATTTGACGGATACTACGATGGTCAGAAACTCAAAGAGGGTGTTTACCTCTGGAGATTGACGGCTCGCTACGAAGTGCCATCACAAACTCGTATTGTGAGCATTGACGAACGCGGAAGTGTAGTATTGATTCGTTGATGAAAGCTCTTCCACTCCTTCTTCTAACTTGTCTTCTATCGTTGAGCGCTGCCGCTCAGCACAGTCTGACTGTCACTTTTAGTGGGCTTGAATCTCGCAAAGGTGATGTGCTCTTTTCGCTGAGAGATGAAAATGGCGAACCCGTGAAGGAAATCATAGTTCCTATTCCGAATTCAGGCGTTGTAAAATACACCGTTTCCAATCTTCCTAGCGGGACATACACCGCAGCTTGTTTTCACGACGAAAATCAAAACAAGGAATTGGACAAAGGCATGTTTGGTATCCCCACTGAAATTTACGGTTTCTCCAACAATGCCAGAGGAACAATGGGTCCACCAGATCTAGAAGATCAGCGGTTTACAATCGCGGGAGATGTCACTATGGACATCCGATTGGAATAAGCAGATTACGACAGGAACTCGCAAATCACGCGGTACATTTCTTTGGGCTTCTCCGCATGAACCCAGTGCCCAGCTCCCTCAACCGTATACAGTGTACTTTTTGGAAAATGCGCTTTCAAAAGTGCTTCGTCCTCGTCTTTGATGTATCCACTTTTAGCCCCTCGAATAAAGAGCGTAGTTCCCTCGTACATCGCACTTTCCTCCATCGCTTCGCCCACCATTTCTAAGTTGGCTTCAATGGCATCCAAATTAAAGCGCCATGCCAATCGATCTTCACTCTCCCAATGCAAACTCTTCAACAAGAACTGACGCATCATCAGATTTGGCATGGAGAGTGCCAGGGTATCATCCGCATCCTTCCTACTCGAAATCTCATCAAAATTCAGGGTCCGCATAGCATCCACAATTTCTTGATGATGCACCGGATATCCCTTCGGGGCAATATCTACAACGCACAAGCGAGCTACTCTTTGCGGGTGGTCAACTGCCATTCGCATAGCGACCTTGCCTCCCATAGAATGACCAATCACGATGGCGGAATCTATCGAATGATCGTCCAGATACTCAACCACGTCTGCAGACATTGCCTTATAGGTGTGTTCGGGTGAATGAGGCGACTGACCATGGTTGCGCAAATCCAACAAGTGCATACGCATTCCGCAATCTTCGGCCCACTGTTTACCCAATGAGTTCCAGTTATCATTCATTCCAAAAAGGCCGTGTAAGATGAGTACATCTGGACCTTCACCAATAATTCTTGAGAATAACTTCATGCTTGTGACTTCTGAACATTCAACAAATGGAAGTGAATCAATGTTCGCGGCGATTCCACCCCAACTCAATTTGTCTTCTGTACGCTTGAATCGTGTTCTCCAACCCCAAATAGAGTGCGTCACTAATCAACGCATGTCCAATGGAAACTTCATCGAGATGAGGAACCATCGCCACAAAATCTGCCAAGTTATCCAGACTCAAATCGTGACCTGCATTTACTCCCAAACCCAGAGAGTGGGCCAATTCCGCCGACTTCGCATACGGTGTGGCAGCATTCGCCCCCATCGATGCGTGATTTACAGCAAAAGCCTCCGTGTACAATTCAATTCGGTCTGCTCCTAGCTCCGCCGCACCGCGAATCAAATCTTCGTCGGTTTCAATGAAAAGACTCACGCGAATTCCAGCCTCTTTAAATCGCTGAATGATGGGCTGAAGGAAATCGGCGTGAGCTCGTGTATCCCAACCCGCATTACTCGTCAGCACATCGGGACCATCGGGAACCAACGTAACCTGTGCTGGTTTCGTTTCTAATACAAGGGAGATGAACTTTTCATCAGGATATCCTTCAATATTAAACTCCGTGGTAACGGCTGGCGCCAACTCACGTGCATCGCTATAGCGAATGTGGCGTTCATCAGGACGAGGATGAACAGTAATCCCTTGAGCACCGAATCGCTCAGAATCCAATGCGGTTTGAAGAACATTAGGTACATTGCCCCCGCGAGCGTTTCGCAAAGTGGCCACCTTATTGATATTTACACTGAGATTCGTCATTTCGGCGTTGTGTTAGAAGGGTGCCAAAGGTAGAAAATCAATAAGTTTACACGATACAAACCGAGCATGATCGCGCAAGATCTCATACAATTAGACATCATTCCACTCAACACAAGCGACACCGTTGCAAGTGCACTTCAGAAAATGGAAGAGCTCGGCTTTGTGCATTGGCCTATCGTAGAGGAAGGTCTCTATGAAGGGTTGTTGTCGGAAGACCTCGCCTTGGACAACGACGAGAACACCATTATCGAGAATTTGCGTCACCAGTTGATCCACTCATCGGTAAAATCCGATCGCCATCTCACCGATGCCATGCGCAAATACGGCGAAGAAAGAGTGAGTATCCTTCCGGTGGTAAATTCCGATAATCACTTTTTGGGTTACTTGCTTCCTCAGGACATACTTCGATCATTCGGACAGACTTTTGGGCTTCAGGCACCCGGTAGTGTTCTCGTGTTAGAAGTCAACCCATACGACTATGCCATGTCACAGATTGCTCAAATTGTAGAGAGCAATGATGCGAAGATTCTGACCTCGTATATTGAAGCGGACAGCGACCGACAGAAATACATCGTTACCATCCGGGTTAACTATACCGATTTAAGTGCTATCATTGCCTCCTTTCGCAGATACGATTACACCATCGTTGACGCATGGCATGAAAACCGTTATGAACGCGACCTCAAACAAAAGTTTGATCAGTTCATGAACTATCTGAACATGTGAGTATGAAAATCGCTGTATACGGCAAATTAATTAGCCCCGAGGCTCGACCTTACATCGAGAAACTCTACCACATGCTCAAGGCCGAAGGAGTAGAACTCATCTTCTACGCTCCTTTCCATCAGCACTTAGTAGATCATTGTGATATTGAAATTGACTACCCCACCTATAGCAGTAGCATCGAATTGATTGCAAGTCAGTCTGACGTCATGCTTTCCATTGGTGGCGACGGTACAATTCTCGATGCGGCCACCTTGGTGCGCAACAGCGGCATTCCCATCTTAGGAGTCAACACGGGCCGACTTGGATTCTTGGCTGATGTGGCTAGAGAAGAAGTCAACAAAGCCGCCAAGGCACTTCTCAAGGGCAAGTACACCGTACAGAACAGGAATTTGATTTCCGTGAGCACCAGTTCACCCGATATCATTCCCGATCCGAATTTTGCATTGAATGAGATTGCCGTGAGCCGAAAGGACACCACGTCTATGATCACAGTTCACACCTGGATCAACGACGAATACCTTAATTCATATTGGGCAGA
Organism: Phaeocystidibacter marisrubri; assembly: GCF_008933165.1. NCBI lineage: Bacteria > Pseudomonadati > Bacteroidota > Flavobacteriia > Flavobacteriales > Phaeocystidibacteraceae > Phaeocystidibacter > Phaeocystidibacter marisrubri. The sequence goes on along the minus strand of NZ_WBVQ01000003.1, from coordinate 287,647 downwards.
CGGTTTGATCATCGCCACTCCAACGGGTTCCACGGGATACTCACTGAGTTGTGGTGGCCCCATCATCATGCCCGGAAGTGAAAACTTTGTAATCACCCCTATAGCTCCGCATAATTTGACTGTTCGACCGTTTGTAATTCCAAACCATTATAAAATACGGCTGAAGGTTGAAACTAGAGAAGATCGCTTCCTTACTTCGGTAGATTCTAGAATCTACGCTTGCGACAGTGAGGTTGAAATTTTCTTGGAAAGAGCGGACTTTAAAATCGGAACGATTCAAACCGAAGTTCAAAACTTCCCTAGCACATTACGCAACAAGCTGTTATGGGGCTTAGACAGAAGGAATTGAATCCCTCTCTTTCCACTTAGAAACACTATATTTGCGGCCGTCCAAAAGAGATGCATCAAAATGCGTAAACTAGCGCTATACGTATTGATTACACTTGGGCTTACTGCTCAAGCTCAACGCCACAATGGTTCCAATGAATTGGGACTCTTTATTGGTGGGACAAACTTTATCGGTGATGTGGGTAATTATGGCATTCACATTCCGAAAGGAGGAGTAATTGGCGTAAACTATCGACACCAGTTTGATATGCACTATTCCATTCGAGGCATGTTCAATTTTGGCTCCATTGCCAACGAAGATGCATCGAGTACAATGGAAGCACGTCAATTCAGGAATCTCAGCTTTAAGTCGAACCTCTACGAAGGAGGAATAATTGGAGAAGTGAACTTCTTGGAATACCGTCCGGGTAGCCGTAAATACAGTCACACTCCTTACATCTTCGCCGGATTCGCACTCACTTGGTTTAACCCTCGCGCAGAATACGAAGGTGAATGGTACGATCTTCAACCCTTGGGAACCGAAGGTCAACGTACAAGTGCCAACCCATCCAACTACTACCCGCTTGCCACCTGGTCAATTCCTTTTGGAATGGGCTACCGCTGGAATGTTGGCGACAGTTGGTCGATGGCCATTGAATGTGGCTTCCGCAGAACTTTCACGGACTACATGGACGACGTTAGTGGAACCTATGTAAATCCGGACATCATTCGAGCTGAACACGGCGATATAGCCGCAGCTCTCAGTAACCGAACCGACCGTCCTTACGAACTGATCGACTACGCACGTGGCAATGATCAAACCGACGACTGGTACGTTTTCACAGGCGTTCACCTCTATTTCGAGCTCACACCGTTTGTGGAAAAATGTGCAAATTTTTTAACTAGATGAGTTTGATCCCCGCGGATATCGACCAAAAGAACATTCCTACCCATGTGGCTATCATCATGGATGGCAATGGTCGCTGGGCTAAAAAGCAAGGATTTTTAACCCGTATGCGCGGACACGAAATTGGTGTAGAAGCACTGCGCAATATCGCAACTGCTAGTGCTGAATTGGGGATTAAGTACCTCACCGTATACGCCTTTTCGACGGAGAACTGGAACCGTCCAAAAGCTGAAGTAGGCGCGTTGATGCAACTCCTCGTTTCTACCTTAGGGAAGGAACTCGACACCCTTCAGAAAAATGAAATTCGCCTGAACGCCATTGGAAGAATTGAAGACCTTCCAGGCAAGTGCCATTCCGAACTTTTAGAAGTAATGGAAGCCACTAAGGGCAATAAGCAAATGACACTCACGTTAGCCCTCAATTACAGTGCTAAATCCGAGATTGTGTCAGCCGTTCAAACCATATCCGACAAAGTAGCTGCCGGAGAATTGAAAAGTGAAGAAATCAATGACCATGTCATTGACCAGCATATGTTTACAGCCGGAATTCCCGACCCTGACCTACTCATCAGAACCAGTGGTGAATTCCGCATTAGTAATTATCTCCTCTGGCAAATTGCCTACTCCGAACTCTACTTTACGCCGGTCCTTTGGCCCGAATTCAAAAAAGAAGACCTTTACGACGCTATTCGGAATTACCAAACCCGAGAACGTAGATTTGGTAAAACTAGCGAGCAGATCCAGAGCACTTGATGTACATGATTAAGAAAAGCCTCTCCCTCTTTATTGCCCTCATCGCCTTCACGGTGAACCTATCCGCCCAAATTGGAAATTCTGGTGACATTCAGTTGTTTCCAGGAACTAGGTATGAGATTGGAGGAATCACCGTAACAGGTGCAGACAACTTAGACCCAACCGTTATTCAACTTCTATCGGGACTTACCGTTGGAGATAAAATCACGATTCCGGGGAACGAACTCAGTGATGCGGTAAAAAAACTCTGGGATCAAAAACTCTTTGCAGATGTCCGCATTGTGGTGGTTCAGAAAACGGGTTCCGTTATCTTCTTGGAAATTCGTTTGATGGAACTCCCTCGACTCTCGCGCTTCTACTTTGTGGGGGTGAAAAAGAGCAAGCAAGATGACCTTCGGGAAGAATTGAAACTCTCCAGGGGAACCATCATCACCGACAACCTTATCATTACCTCGGAAAACCGCATTAACAAGTTGTTCCGGGACAAAGGGTACCTCAATGTCACTTCAAACATCGAAGTTGAATTGGATTCCAGCACCGTTGGAACCGCTACACTTCGCATCGAAGTCAATCCTGGGGAGCGCATCAAAATTGCGAACATCAACTTCTTCGGAAATGAGCACTTTGACGATGGTGATCTTCGTGGAGAAATGGAAGAGACCAAGCGCTATGCATGGTTCAACGTGTTCCGTTCTTCGAAGTTTATTCGTCATGATTACCAAGCCGACCTAAGAGCGGTTGTTGACTTTTACAACGCACAAGGGTACCGCGATGCCCGTGTGGTTACTGATTCCGTCTACCAGATTTCTCCAGATCGCGTCATGATTGACGTGACCATCGAGGAAGGTCCGAAATACTACTTCCGCAACATCACTTTCCTTGGAAACTCCAAGTATCCAACGGAACTCTTACGACGCGTTCTTCAGATTGAAAAAGGTGACGTTTACGATTCCGAGCGATTGAACGAACGCGTTTCATTTGACCCTGATGGAAACGACTTAGCGAGTATTTACCTCGACAATGGGTATCTCTTCTCGAATGTAACTCCAGTTGAAGTTCGCATCGAAAACGACTCTATCGATATCGAAATTCGAATTCGTGAAGGAAGACAAGCCACCATCAATTCCGTAAAAGTTTCGGGGAACGATCGCACGAATGACCATGTAATTTACCGCGAGCTCCGCACTCGTCCAGGTGACCTCTTCTCGCGTTCTGACATTCAGCGTACCATTCGAGAATTGGCGCAGCTAGGATACTTTGATGCACGATCTATCGGGGTAAACCCTGTTCCCGACCCACAGACAGGAACGGTAGACTTGGAATATACCGTTGTTGAACAGAGCACCTCTCAACTCGAACTTCAAGGAGGTTGGGGTGCTGGTCAAATTGTAGGTACCCTAGGTTTGAGCTTCAACAACTTCTCCGCTAGAAACATGTTCAAAGCGGATGAATGGGCTCCCCTTCCATCTGGTGACGGACAAACCATCAACCTAAGAGCACAAGCTTCGGGTAGATACTTCCAGAGCTACAGTGCCAGCTTTACTGAACCGTGGCTAGGCGGACAGAAGCCGAGATCACTTACGACCTCTATTTATCACAACATCAACCAGAGCATTGCGGTTGGTGGATACAAAATCAGTATTACCGGTGTAAACGTAGGAATGGGTACCCGCCTAAAATGGCCAGATGATTACTTCACAGCCTACGTGGGAGCAGAAATGCGAATCTTCAATTCCAGACAATACAACTTGCTGCCCGACGGTATTTCTAGAAACTTCAACATGAGCTTTACGTTGAAGCGTGACAACCGCGACATTCCTATCTTCCCTACTCGTGGTTCCAGCTTCAGCTTTACCTTAGAAGCAACTCCTTGGTTTAAATCTACCGAAGCAGGAATTGCAGATCAACCGGCAAGCGAGAAGTACGACTGGATTGAGTACCACAAGTGGAAATTCAATGCCGATTGGTACACAGAAATTGCCAAGAACACAGTATTCCGCGGGTATGCAGAATTCGGATTCTTGGGATCGTACACCGACGACTATGGCCTCTCTCCATTTGAACGCTTCTTTGTAGGGGGTGATGGACTCCAAAACTTCTCCATTGACGGTAGAGAAATTGTGGGCTTGAGAGGTTATCCAAACTTGTCGTTGAGCAGCTCTGGTGGTGATCCTCTCTTCAATAAGTTCACCTTCGAACTTCGTTATCTCATCTCTCCAAACCCAAGTGCACAGATTTTTGCATTGTCTTTCTTGGAAGCAGGTAACAGCTTTAGCAATTTTGAGGAATTCCGACCGTTCAATCTCAAGCGATCTGCAGGTGTGGGTGTTCGCATCTTCATGCCTATGTTTGGCCTCTTGGGTGTAGACCTCGGTTATGGATTTGACCCCGTTGGCAACGTAGGTTCACCTAGTGGATGGCAAACTCACTTTGTGATTGGTCAACAGTTCTAAAATTCCCTAAATTCGCCGGGCTTATGCGCACCAAATTATTGATACTGTTTTTCGCTTTGTTTACTGCCGTTTCGGCATACGGACAACGCTTTGGCTATGTGGACACCCAGTACATACTGGAACAGATCCCAGAATACGGTCAAGCACAGCGTGAAATTGATCGCCTTTCTACGCAATGGGCTGGTGAAATCGAAGCGCTTCAATCTGAAGCTGACGGTCTTCAGCAGGCTTTTGAAGCGGAACGCATTCTTTTAACTGAAGAAATGCAAACCGAAAGACAGGCGAACATCGATGCCAAACGAAAAGAGGCACGCGAATTGCAAATCAAGTATTTCGGTCCACAGGGTGAACTGTTTAAGAAGAGAGCTGAACTCGTTAAACCCATCCAAGACCAAGTGTATAATGCAGTAAGAGAGGTTTCCAGAAGGAGAAAATTAGACTTCATGTTCGACAAGAACGGATCGGTTACCATGCTCTACGCAAATGATGATAATGATTTCAGCGATGATGTGCTGAGAGAACTAGGCTACTAAAAAAAGAGAAAAATGAAACGCATTTTCAAAATGTTCGCTGTTGCGGCAATGTTCCTATCTACCACTGCAGTTTTCGGACAAGCCAAAATTGGACATTGTAACACAGACTCGCTAATTGTACTTATGCCCGAGTACAAAACAGCTATGGAGACTTTAGAAACTCAACAAGCTCAATATGAGTCGGAGTTGAAGCAAATGCAAACAGAGCTAACACAACTTAGCCAAACCTTCGAAGCTCAAAAGGCTACCTACAGCCAGCTTCGATTGGAGCGCGATTCACAAGACCTACAGAACCGCTACCAAAGAATGCAAGAGTTTGCACAAGACGCTCAGAAGAGATTGTCTGAACAAGAGCAACAGCTCCTTCTTCCTGTTATTGAGAAATTGCAAGAAGCTATCAATCAAGTAGCAAAAGACAAAGGATTAGACTACGTTCTAGATAGCTCACGCCGCAATGGTGTTGTCATCTTTAAGAACGATTCTAAAGATATCTCTACTGCTGTAAAGACAAAGTTGGGTCTAATCTAATTCGACACCACTACTTCTAGAAAACCTCGGTTCTACCGGGGTTTTTTTATGCACCATTTCCTCGTGCAATTAGCTATTCGCTATCTTTCCCAAGTGAAACAACCCATAGGAATATTCGACTCTGGAGTAGGCGGACTTACCGTTACTCGTGCCATTCGGCAATTGCTGCCCAATGAAGACTTGCTCTATTTTGGTGACACGGCACACCTCCCTTACGGAGAGAAATCACCTGAAGCCATCCGTAGTTATTCCAGAGGGATTGTTCAGTTTCTGCTAGAGCACAAAGCCAAGGCCATCGTGATTGCATGTAATTCGGCCAGCTCGGTAGCCACAGATATGCTCATAGAAATGGTAGGGGATAGAATTCCTATCATCAACGTGATTGATCCCATTGTTCAATCCATACCACTCGAATCGAAACACGTAGGGATCATCGGTACAAGAGCCACTATTTCATCCGGAGTATATCAAGAAAAGATCGCTGATCAATTCCCGCAGAAGTCCATCAGTGCTCTGGCAACACCGCTTTTGGTGCCCATCATTGAAGAAGGATTGGAAGAGACGGTCATTTCTGAAAATGCAGCTGTTCATTATTTATCTCTTCCCGAAATGAAAGAGATTGACACGTTAATTCCAGGCTGTACTCACTACCCTTTGCTCACGAAGCTGTTCTCTCAGATTTTGGGGGAAGATGTCGCCATACTCAACACACCACAAATTGTAGCATTGAATACGCAGCAGCGTTTGGGCGATTTAAATCTTCTAGAAAAGGGCACCAAACCTGGTATAGCGAAGTTCTACGTGAGTGATTACACTCCCACATTTGAACGCATTGCCAAACACTTCTTTGGAGCCGACATCTCCTTATCGGAATTGGATATCTGGAAGTGATCTACAGGTGGCTATTCTCCTTAAACCAACCTGAATACATTACGTAATTATTCGCAATTCGCTCCACTTCACCTTTGGTCAGTTCAGGAGTGATTTCCTTGATCTTGCGCGCAGGAATACCAGCGTAGATACTGCCCGAAGTTACATGCGTGCCCTCCGTGAGCACCGCTCCCGCAGCGATGATAGAATTGCTCTCTACCACACAGTTATCCATTACAATTGATCCCATACCGATTAGCACATTGTCGTGAATAGTACAACCGTGCACAATGGCATTATGACCAATACTCACGTTGTTTCCAATGGTAGTAGGTGCTTTCTGATAGGTGCAGTGAATCACCGCATTATCTTGAACATTCACCTTATCTCCCATGCGTATGGCATTCACATCACCTCGGACAACTGCATTAAACCAAATGCTACATTGATCCCCCATTTCCACATCTCCAATCAAGGTTGATGTTTCTGCGAGGTAGCAATCCGTTCCCATTTTTGGGTGCTTTCCGAGTACGTCTTTGATCAAGGCCATAGTTAGAATCTATTGAAAGTGGTCAACTTTATGTGGACAGTCAATGGTGTAACAAAGGTCGTGAATATCGACTATCTTTGCGGCAAACTAAGCTTCAAAAATGAGCACAGAAAAGGTTCCTGTAGAGATCTATGCTGAAATGACGCCCAATCCGGCTGTTATGAAGTTTGTTGCCAACATGAGATTGATTGATGGTGATAGCGTAGAATTTCACAATATAGAAGAGGCGAAGCCTTCACCCCTTGCTTCGCAGTTGTTCCACTTCCCCTTTGTAAAAGAGGTTTTTATCTCCACTAATTTCGTGGCGATTTCGAAGTTCGACATCATCGAATGGGAAGAGGTTACCCAAGAGATTAGAGGCTTCATTACTGAGTACGTTCGCGATGGTAAGCCCATCCTAACCGAAACAGTGGCTATTAAAGAGACTGCGCAAGAAACAGCTTCGAACATTACTCCAGATGTGAATCCAGAAGACTTGAACGAAGTAGAAACGCGCATCGTTGAAATCTTAGAAGAGTACGTTAAACCAGCCGTGGCACAAGACGGTGGAAATATTCGCTACGCGGGATACGACAATAAAATTGTACGTGTGCAACTCCAAGGTGCATGCTCCGGTTGTCCATCTTCTACCATGACCTTGAAAAACGGTATTCTGAGCCTTTTACAAAAAATGCTACCGACTCTGGTAGATGATGTAGAAGCAATTAATGGATAACAAAAAAAGCCGAATCTTGAGATTCGGCTTTTTTTTTTCGCTTCTGGCTGAAGCCTTCAGTCTAGCTTCAAGCCTAGTTTTCGGTTCTCGCGGCTAACCTCCGACTACTATCGTCTAGCTCACTCCCTGCTAAACCTCATCACATACTCTTCATCTCCTTTCACCACTCGTAGAGTGTAGGTTCCGGTTGGGAGTTCGTGAATTGTGATGACTTCATCTTTATAGGTCATAGATTTTCGCATCACTCCTGCGATATCAATGATCTCTACGCGAGCATCACTTAAGTCGACATCCTCGGATGACAGTTGAATGAAGTCCTTTGCTGGGTTGGGATACAGAACCAAATACTTCTTTCTCTCTTCTACACCGGCAGTAGGACAGAGCGAATTTCCATCAAGGGTATCTCGAGTGATTGCAGATTCACATCCTTTGAAATACTCAATGGTTACTATGTAATTACTCTTCAACGTATAGCCAACGGTGTCTATAAACGAAGAGGAATGAGTCCCATTCCCAAAATCAATGTATATACTATCCGCATTCTGTGTTCCGCGGCAATCTACCACCACGTAGCATGTGGTAGGAGTAGAATGACTGACGTACCAATTCATTTGAGGCACGATAGAGGTCGTGTCAATTCGCCAAGTAGAAACACTATCAAATACCGTCGTTTCAACCTGCGCTTGGATAAAGGCAACGTCCGCAGCACTCAAACCACTGGGCGACCACGCACCGACGGGACTCTTATGAAACATACTGGCATAGAAAGTACAAGCTGAAAGATAAGAACCTGCCAAGCTTGGGTGACTCTCATCTGAGGTATACAATTCTATAGCACTTGCTCCGCGCGTTTCTCTCCAAACGGCTCCAACTGGACTCACAGCGGCGTTGTTTTGCTGCGCCATGATCAAATAGGAACTGCGCAAGCGCGCTTGCATTCCTGCATACGTACAAAGCGGTGGATAGTTAGGACAATTGTTAGCATCGCCATTCTTACGCCCCCAAGTCATGTAGAACAAAGGGGTTACACAAGAGCTATATTCCCGTGCTGTATCCACCAACATCTCTGCATAAGGCAATACTGCGCTCGCTACTTGTGCAGGTGAAAAAGAAGGTCGCTGACTCTGTTCTTGTAGGACCACATAGTCCCATCCTCCGGCTCTCAGCTTTGTTTGGGTATTAGCATTCGTGGTGTGCGATTGCAGTGTATACCCCCCAGGCGTACTGCTCTCTGTATACAAACTGTCGCCCATCGACCTCGCGATGGAAGACACCATATTCGGCATGTTGTTGTAATACGTATAACTGTTTCCAATGAAAAGAGCACGCGCAGTGTCTTGGCCAAAAGACGCCATCGACGAGATCAATAACAGGAGAGTAAGAATACGTGTCATAGTAACCGATTTTGGTAAATATACGGTCTTTGTTATCAGGTGTTAGGCATCATAATCAGACTTCAGATTGTTGACCTCAGACTCCAAACACCAAACACCAACCCCCTAAAACTCCTCAAACTCCTCAAACTCCTCAAACTCCTCAAACTCCTAAAACTCCTAAAACTCCTAAAACCCCTAAAACGCCTAAAACATCTAAAACCCCTAAAACTCCCCCCAACAACCTCAAAACCCCAAAACCAATCCTAAGATCCGTTTTGGGGTTTATATAGGTGAGGCTGGCTTAATGCCGGTGCCTGATGTCTAGTGACTGATGTCAGTAGCCTAAGCTACCGCTGGAGCCTTGCCCATTTGGTTCAAGAACTTAATGTGAGCAATAATTGCTTCCAACATATAGGAGTGCTTGTGGTAAGGAAGTCCATGTTCTTTCGCCGTAGCTTCAACAATCTTAGAAAGTGCGGGATAGTGAACGTGGCTTACGTGTGGGAACAAGTGGTGTTCAACTTGGTGATTCAATCCACCTAAACTCCAAGTGATGATTGGATTCTTCATTGCGAAGTTAGAAGTGGTCAACAAGTTGTTAACCTGCCATGCGCCAGGTCCTGTAATCTCTTCTCCTACTGGGTGCTCTACTTCTGGAACTACGTGTGCCAATTGGAAGACGAAGCTCAAAACGAAACCAGCTAAGAAATGCATAATCACAAAGCCCAAGAGAACTTGATACCAAGGCAATCCCACGGCAATTGGGGTGATGATAAACACCGCAATGTAAATCGCTTTGATGAATGCGAGTTTGGTAAGCTCTTTCTTCACTTTCGTTTGGAACTTAGTGAGTAACCCCATCTTGTTATAGCGGGCAACCTGACTAAAGTCTTTAACCAAGACCCAATTCAAGGTGAGTAGGCCGTAAATAAACGGACCGTAGAACGCCTGATACTTGTGCATCTTCTTCCACTTATCACCTGGGTGCAAACGCAACAAACCACGTGTTTCAAGATCTTCATCTTGTCCGAGGTGATTTGTGTGATTGTGGTGAAGGTGATTGTGTTGAATCTGCCAAGTGAGAACATATCCACTCAACAAATACATACTTGCACCAAACAATTTATTCACTCCTGATTTCGGACTTACCGAACCATGGTTTGCGTCATGCATTACATTCATTCCAATTCCGGCCATGCCAAATCCCATAAGAATCCAAGCAATCCAGAACATAGGTGCTCCACCAATTCCCGCAAGCATTAATGCGAACGGAACCCAATAGAGTCCGGCCATAACTACAGCTTTGAAATAATATCTGAAGTCGGCATACTTTGATTTACCATCTTTATTAAGATAGTCGTGAACCCTTCTGTTTAGGTCCGAAGCGAAGGCTTTATTCCTTTCGGCAATAGAAGCCATTGTGTCTTTTGTCATACTCATCGCGCCAAAGTTAGTGATTCGACCAAAGGAAGTCGTTAACTTTGAGGTTCAATCTTCCAATTAGATGCTAGAAAGAACTGTACCTACCGAAACACAAGCGTGGAAAAAACTCGAGCAACACGCTCGTGAAATGCGCAGTTTCTCTATTCTTGAGAGTTTTAAAGCTCAATCAAACCGCTTTGAAAACATGTCGATTCAACATCCAAAAATGTTGGCTGACTTCTCTAAAAACAAGTGGACGGAAGAAACGATTTCCCTCTTTAAGCAACTTTTTGAAGAGGTCAATCTCTCAAAAGCTATCGATGCTCAATTCTCTGGTGACATCATTAATGAAACGGAGAAAAGAGCGGTTTTGCATACCGCCCTACGTCGCCCTTCTACCGATGAAGTGAAAGTAGACGGTATGAATGTGATTCCTGAGATTCACAAGGTACTCGCTAGTATGTACGCCTTTGCCAATAAAGTAAGAGGTGGTCAATGGAAGGGCTACACTGGAAAAAGCATCCAGCATGTGGTAAATATCGGAATTGGCGGATCAGACTTGGGGCCGAGAATGGTTTATGAAGCATTGGAACCCTTCTCTCGTCCTGATCTCACTTTCCACTTTGTATCGAATGTAGATGGAGCCGACATCTCTCACGTGCTTCGTGAAATAGATCCTTCTCGAACGTTGTTTATCATTGAATCGAAAACGTTCACTACCCAAGAGACCATGACCAACGCCCATACGGCGAGAACATGGTTCTTGACGTATGCGAAAGATGAGGCTCATATCGCAAAGCATTTCGTAGCCGTAAGCACCAATCATGAGAAAGTCACCGAATTCGGAATTGACGCCCAAAATATGTTTGGCTTCTGGGATTGGGTAGGTGGTAGATATTCTGTGTGGAGTGCTATTGGGCTTCCTGTTTGTCTCGCCATTGGTGAAGAGCACTTCGCTGCATTTTTGAAAGGGGCTCACGACATGGATGAGCACTTCCGAACGGCTCCATTTGAAGAAAACATCCCTCAATTGATGGCTGCTGCAGGAATATGGTACCGCAACTTCTTAGGTGCAGATAGCATGGCCGTATTGCCGTACAATCAAAAATTGAGTCGCTTTGCCGCTTACTTGCAGCAGGCAGACATGGAGAGCAACGGAAAGAGCATAGACAGAAATGGCAAGAACGTTGACTATATGACGGGGCCCATTGTTTGGGGAGAGCCCGGAACCAATGGTCAGCATGCCTTTTATCAGCTCATCCACCAGGGGACTTCACTTATCCCTTGTGATTTTATAGCCAGTGTAGAACCTCAGCACGCATTGAGCGATCATCACAGAAAACTACTTTCTAACTTCTTTGCTCAAACCGAAGCTTTGATGGCTGGAAAATCGGAAGCCGTTGTTCGGGCAGAATTGGAAAAAGCGGGGAAATCGGAGGATGAAATCAATCGTTTGACACCTTTCAAGATTTTTGAAGGCAACAAACCCACTACATCCTTCCTACTCAAAACCCTCGATCCAGAAACAATGGGTGCTCTCATCGCCATGTACGAACAAAAAATCTTCGCTCAAGGCGTAGTTTGGAACATCTTCAGTTTTGATCAATGGGGAGTAGAATTAGGCAAGCAATTGGCTAACGTCATTCTACCTGAATTGGAAAGTGGAAACGTAGGTCAGCACGACGAATCTACCGTAGGACTGATCAACTACTACTTAGAAAACAGAGCTTAACCTCTCATTTTATCGAGTAATTCACTGAGTTGAGCTGCCTCTTCGTCGGTGAGTCTATCGTTCATAGGATTGTACAAAGCAACTTCCTTTGCTCGGATGCGCTCAACGAGATCTCGCCCCTTCTCGGTAATCACCACTTTGACCAGTCTGCGATCATCTTTGTTTCGCTCTTTTGCCACCTTGCCGCATTTCTCCAAACGATCAACTAATCGAGATGCATCACTCATCTTATCGAGCATTCGTTCGCGAATTTCTCCGGTCGTAATACCATTGGGATACTGACCATTCAAGATGCGGAGCACGTTGAACTGTTGCGCCGTAATACCAAACTCCTTAATAAAGGAGGCGAACTCCTCTTTAAACCAGTTGTGAGTGAAGATTAAATTGATCACCGCCTTCTGCTGGTTGGTCTCAAATTTCTCCTGTTTTATCTCGTCACCGATTTTCATGTCTCTCTAAATTAGGGTGTAAATATATCATTGTTCTAACATAGGTGCGACATTTAAGGTTCATTACGTTTCAAAACATGATAAAAGTCATGTTGCGAAGTGATGGTAGTCATACATACAGCAAATAGCTCATGGTAGATTTGTTTCGGTATTAAGGACCACATATACCTTATGGAAATCATCTACCTACTCATCACAGTCAGTTTGCTTGTTGCTCTGGTATTCTTAGGTGCCTTCATCTGGTCGGTAAAATCCGGTCAGTTTGACGACTCCTATGGATCATCTGTGCGTTTGCTACACGACGATGATGAAGATCCCAAATCCCAATCCTAATGGAACTAGAGAAATTCCACTACGACAACCGCATCGTGCGGGACTTCACCTTCGCCACAATTGTATGGGCCATCGTGGCCTTCCTTGTGGGAATTACTATTGCCTCGCAGCTCTTTGCTCCGAGCTTAAATGCCAATTTGGAGTTCTTGACATTTGGTCGACTTCGCGCCATTCACACGAATGCTGCGATTTTTGCCTTTGTAGGTAACGCCATTTTTGCCGGTGTTTACTACTCGCTTCCGCGTTTGCTTAAAACGCCAATGGCCAGCAAAACACTTAGCAAAATTCACTTTTGGGGTTGGCAGTTAATCATCTTATTAGCGGCAGTTACGCTAGCGATGGGTCTCACTTCATCCAAAGAGTACGCCGAATTGGAATGGCCTATTGACATCTTGATTACGCTAATTTGGGTAGTCTTCGGTGTGAATATGTTCTGGACCATTCTCAAGAGAAGAGAGCGCCACTTGTATGTAGCCATTTGGTTCTACATCGCAACCTGGGTAACGGTAGCGGTTCTTCACATCGTAAACAACTTGGAAGTTCCAGTTGGTATGTGGAAGAGCTACTCGGTATTCGCTGGTGTTCAAGATGCTCTTGTTCAATGGTGGTATGGCCACAATGCGGTAGCCTTCTTCCTTACAACGCCTGTGCTCGGTTTGATGTACTACTTCGTACCGAAGGCAGTAAATCGTCCGGTTTATTCTTACCGCCTGTCCATCATCCACTTCTGGGCTCTTATCTTCATCTACATCTGGGCAGGTCCACACCACTTATTGTACACCTCATTGCCAGACTGGGCTCAGAGCTTAGGTACTGTCTTCTCTATTATGTTGATCGCTCCAAGCTGGGGTGGTATGTTGAACGGTCTACTCACCATGCGTGGTGCGTGGGATAGAGTTCGCGACTCTGCCATCTTGAAGTTCTTTGTAGTTGCCATTACTGCTTACGGTATGGCTACCTTGGAAGGTCCACTACTCTCTTTGAAAAACGTAAACGCCATTGCGCACTTTACCGATTGGATTCCAGCACACGTACACGTTGGAACACTCGGATGGAACGGCTTCATCATCTTCGGTATGATTTACTACCTCATTCCGAAGCTTTACAAAACCAAACTATACAGTGAGTCATTAGCGAATACTCACTTCTGGATTGGCACCCTAGGTATCTTGTTCTGGGCTATCCCAATGTACATTGCCGGTTTCACTCAAAGTTTGATGTGGAAACAGTTTGATGCCGATGGAGGTTTGGTTTACAACTTCCTCGATACAGTGACTGAGATCATGCCGTTCTACATCATGCGTGCTATTGGTGGTACACTTTACCTAATTGGTGCACTTCTAATGGTAGTGAACGTTTGGAAAACGGTTGCTACAGGTAAGCTGGAAGCGAATGAAGAAGCTGAAGCCGCTCCGCTACCTAAAGAATACAAGAAGCACAAAGGCGAATACTGGCACCGTTGGATCGAGCGTCGTCCAGTTCAATTGCTCATCTTCAGTACCGTTGTCATTCTCATCGGCGGTTTGGTGGAATTGGTTCCTACCATCTTGTCTAAAGGCGGTGTTGAGAACCACGATTACGTAAAACCATACACTGCTTTGGAATTGGAAGGTCGCGACCTCTACATACGCGAAGGTTGTAATGCTTGTCACTCTCAAATGGTAAGACCATTCCGTTCTGAAGTGGTACGTTACTCAACGGTAAGTCAGGAATACTCTAAGGCCAGCGAATTTGTGTACGATCACCCGTTCCTTTGGGGATCTAAACGAACAGGACCGGATCTACACCGCATTGGCGAACGTATGCCTGGCGCCTCTGGTGCAGCATGGCACTACAACCACATGTGGGATCCAGCAGCAACTTCTCCAGGTTCTATCATGCCGCGTTACCCTTGGCTATTTAGCTTGAGTGGAAACGACGCAACCCTTGATCGTTCACAAACCAAAGCTAAGCTTGAAGCAATGCAAGGTTTAGGTGTTCCATACACCGACGAATACATCGAAAACTGGGAAGCCGAAATGGATGCCCAAGCGAATGAGATTGCCGAAATGTTGAACAGTGATGCGAACATTGACGGCGTAGGTGCAGAAGAAGAAATCGTTGCCTTGATTGCATACTTGCAAAAGTTAGGTACCGATATCTCAAGAGATGAAACGGCTACAAACGAGTAATCATGATTAAGTTTCTAAAAGGCCCAATGGAAGCCATCGAGAACGTAGAGATCTTTCCGATCATCAGCTTCTTGATCTTCTTCACCTTCTTTATCGGCTTGTTGATTTACGTCATTCGCCAACCGAAGAAAACCATGGATGAAATAAGCTCCATCCCCCTAGAAAACGATGATGAACCATCTGTAAACTCAGCATCATGAACGTGAACCTATTCCTATCAACAACCACAGGTCAAGAGGAAGATCTATTCCAAGGCCTGTTCACCGATCCAGTTTTTTGGATGGCTCTATTCGTAGGTGTCTTCCTCCTCATCACCCTTTCTGTGGTAAACAACGCACTGAATGTGATGAAGGAAGTAAGCCTAAAAGCACAAGGCAGATGGAAGGAAGCTGAAGAAGCCGAAGAAAGTCCGAGTGCCCTATTACAAGCGCTTACTGCAGCCGTACCTGTAAGTCAGGAAGATGAGATCATGACCGATCACGATTACGATGGTATTCGCGAGTTGGACAACCGTTTACCGCCATGGTGGCTATGGGGATTCTATGCTTCTATCGTATTTGCTGTGGTTTACATCTTCCGCTTCCACATTTCTGAATCTGCTCCGTTGAGCGATGAAGAATACGCGATAGAAGTTCAAATGGCAGAAGAGGCCATCGCAGCACGCCAAAAAGCATCGGGAGGCCCTACCATTGACGAAAGCAATGTAACCTACCTCAGCGACGCAACCAGCTTGGCGGCAGGTGCTGAAGTTTACGCTTCTCGTTGTATCGCTTGTCACGCTGAAGGCGCTGCGGGTATGACCGGTCCAAACCTTACCGACGAGTATTGGATTAATGGCGGCGGCATTAAAAATGTGTTCAACACCATTAAAAATGGGGGGCGAAAAGGAACGGCAATGATTCCTTGGAAAACACAACTCTCCGCAGAGAAAATGCAGCAAGTAGCGAGTTACATCATCTCCCTACAGGGCACCAATCCACCGAATGCAAAAGAAGCAGAGGGCGATCTATGGGTAGAAGAAGCTGCGGCTGAAGAACCCGTAACAGATGAAATCACTGAAGAATCTGAAGAGGTAAGTTCCGAAGAATGAAAACCTATTCCCCCATGGATGATAAATTCCGCGATTCCATCGGCACAGTAGATGCCGATGGAAAGCGGAAATTCTTAAACCCAAAACGCATCACCGGTTATTGGATGAAGAGGCGTACATGGGTTGCCATGGGGCTTTTGGTGTTTTTCTTCGCCATTCCTTGGATTGAAATTGGCGGAAAACCCTTCCTTCTTCTAGATGTCTTAGGTAGAAAATTTGTGATTTTCGGATCTACTTTCTGGCCGCAAGACTCCTACCTCCTCGTTCTAGCCATGATTAGCGGGGTACTCTTTGTAGTGCTCTTCACCGTGGTATACGGACGAATTTTTTGTGGTTGGATCTGCCCTCAGACCATCTTTATGGAACACGTCTTCCGGCGAATTGAATACTGGATAGATGGAGATAGAGGTCAGCAAATACGATTGCGCAAACTCCCTTGGACTTCTTGGGAGAAAATCTGGAAAAGACTTCTAAAGAATACCCTCTTCTGGGGAATTTCTTTCCTCATTGGGAATACTTTCCTAATGATTCTCATCGGAACTGACCGTTGGTGGATCATGGTAGAACAAGGTCCAACCCAACACTGGGGGAACTTCATCAGTTTGGTGATATTCACCACTGTATTCTACCTTGTCTTTGCATGGTTCCGAGAACAAGTATGCTTAATGGTTTGTCCTTACGGCCGACTTCAAGGGGCCATGATTGATCGCAAGAGTATTGTGATTGCCTACGACAAAGTGCGCGGGGAACCACGAGGAAAGTTCAAGAAAAACGAAGACCGCGAAGAAGCGGGCAAAGGCGACTGCATCGATTGTAACCAGTGTGTGGACGTGTGTCCTACGGGTATTGATATTCGCAATGGGACGCAACTCGAGTGTATCAATTGTACGGCTTGTATCGATGCCTGTGATGTGATCATGGACAAAATCGAAAAGCCACGCGGACTCATCCGCTTTGCTTCGGAAGAAGAAATCACTTCTGGTGAAAAGTGGAAATTCACCACCAGAGCCAAAGCGTATACCGCCGTACTCGGTATCCTACTTATTGTCATGGGCTTCTTGGTGTCAGAACGCCCAATTGCCGAAGTAAAACTCTTCCGTGCGAAGGGACAACTCTTCACCCACGACAAAGCTACTGGTGAAGTTCAAAACGTGTTGAAGTACACGATTATCAACAAAGCAAATGAAACGCTCGACTTAGACATCGAGCTCGTTGAACCCGAAGGAACCGTTGTCTACATCGGAGCAGAACCAGACTCCATTGCCGTTGGAAGTTTTGTGGAGGGCATCCTCCTCGTCAAAATTCCAGCGAGCGAGTTGGTCACTGATCGCGATAAGGTTCACTTCCAGTTTAAGATCAACGGTGAAGTATTGGACGATCAAGACTTTACCTTCCTAGGACCACGTAAATAAAAGATTATGAAATTCAATTGGGGACACGGAATCACGCTAACGCTGATTGCCTTCATCGGTTTCATCGCATTCTTGGTGCGAGGAACCTTCATGGAGCGTGTGGACTTAACATCCGAAGACTATTACCAGCGTGAGGTAGATTTTGAAGATGAACGTCATGAACTCATGGCTGCCGACAAGCTCGGTGAAGTAACTCTAGAAGACAATGGTGAGTCCATTCAACTCAACATACCTGGCGAAAATTGGAATGATGTAAAAGTGAACTTCTACAGAAATGACAATGCCGAAATGGACTTTGAAATTGTATCCACTCCTGAAAATGGAAGTATCCACTTGGATAAACCCGATTCAGGAATGTGGAGTATTGAGATTATTGCGAACCGCGATAGCGAAGTGTATCGCTGGAAATTCTCACAATTTATCTGATGGACTTTTTACTACCCGGAATTATTATAGGCCTAATGGGCAGCTTACACTGTGCCGTCATGTGTGGTCCGATAGCACTGGCGCTGCCCATTGGCCGTTCGGGTAAATATACGAGTCATCTTTTGCACCAAGGTGGAAGAGTTATGACTTATGCGATTTTAGGGGCCATTGTGGGAACCTTGGGGGCGGGAATCTCCTTTGCGGGATGGCAGCAACCTTTGAGTATAGCCGTAGGCGTCATGCTCATTGCCGGACTACTCAGCAAGTGGCCTACGCTCCTCAACTGGAAACCTTATCGCAGGTTCTACGGCTCCCTCCAGAAAAACTTTACCACCAAATTGAAAGGAGCCAAAGCTCATCGCTTCTTGCTTACCGGTATGATCAATGGACTTCTTCCTTGTGGACTCGTTTACGCCGCATTGATTAGTTCTCTGGGAACAGGTAGCACCACAGATGGAGTCATGATGATGATCGGCTTTGGTTTGGGAACAGGACCACTTTTGCTCGTAATTGGATGGAGCGGTTCTTTCATTGTTGATAAATTGCGCGGCCATGTTCGTTTTGCTATTCCAGTAGTAGTGGGCGTAATGGCGACCTTCTTCATTTTGAGAGGAATGGGTTTGAGTATTCCATATATCAGTCCTGGTGACGATGCTCTTCAAACCGAAATGGTTTCAGAAAATCCTCCAAGCTGTCACTAAAACCCGCGGAAACACCCACGGCATTTCGTATCTTTAGTGTAATCAATGACCACATCATGAAACGCATCATATTCCCTACCGACTTTTCTGAAGCAGCTGATAAAGCGCTTGAGTTTGCTATTGAAATTTGCAAAAGAGCCAATCTGGAAATGCTCATTGTAAATGCTTACGACTTGCCTTACGCACAAAATGTAATGAGCACTTCTCTCATTGACATCATGCGTGAAAACAGCGAAAACAGCTTAAAAGAAATTGCGGATAAAGTGAAAGCAGCAGGAATTCCATGCAGCACCAGAAGCTTAATGGGGAACCCTATTCGCGTCATCAAGGAAATCACTAAAAAAGATCCAGAATCTGGTGTAGTGATGGGTACAAAAGGCGCGAGTGGAATTGAAGAAGTTCTCATTGGTTCCAATGCCGCAAGCGTTCTTCAGAGCATTGATGTGCCAGTATTGGCCATTCCATATAAGGCTGAATTCCGCAATATCAAGCGTATTGTTTATTGCACCGACTTCCGATCTAACAAAAACGATAGAGCACTTCGTCGCCTTGCTACTCTTGCAGGATTCTTTGGTGCTGAAATCATGATTCTACATGTTCAGTTAGAAGGACAGGCCGACCTTGCCACTGAGCAACGTCACAAATTCGACCATCACTTGAAGGATATTCCATACAGCTTCCACATCCTCAAGTCTAATAATGTAGAGCAGGCCATCTTGGATTTCACCAAGGAAAAAGACGCAGATATGCTGGCTCTTCTCACAAGGAAGTACGGTGTAATCCGCGGATTGTTCCACTCTAGTTTAACGAACAAAGTGGCCTTCCACAGTCAACTTCCAATTCTTGCACTACACGAATCCGAGTAATTCGAGGATTTATTTGCTTTTTCATTCGAAAGGTTCGAACTTCTAGTTCCTCTCTAGAGGGCTTTACACACGTACTATGAATGAAAGGGTCTCAGCTCTGAACGCAACCGATGTTGTGTTCCACAGAGTATCATTATATATCTCCAAAATTGGTTTCGCGCTCTTGGAACAACGAGGTGATCAATCCCAGAACAATGTGGGATGGAACATTGAGCGAAAACGTATTGAAGGTAGATGGGTTGAAGGGCAGGTGGGAGAATTCCGCTTGACCTTCGACCCTATCGACTATGAACTGAAGTGGGAAAATAGAAGTCGGCAGTTAGTAGACCGCATTGGCTTGAAGAATACCAGCATTGCCGACGTTGACCACTGGTGGCTTACAAGCACACATGCCATTTGTGGGGTGGAACTACACGAATTTAACTTCAGTAATCACACCCGTGATATCCACTTTGGATTTGACGTATTCCCCATCCTTCACCGCCAGGCAATACTCGACTGGATTCAGTTGCGAAGCAGAGGAGAACGTGCCTTACTTCAATTGAACAACCTCTTCACCGAAACAGTAAGAGTTCGTATTTGGCCGAACAATTTCCATTCTGAAATAACGGGACAAGTGGATGAATTCCTCTCTCTCAAAGGAGGAATAGCGCTCGCTGATGATCTAAACCGATCCCCCTACCTCTATTTAAATGGATACATCGCCAATCAACCTAAAGCCCTTCCAAAAATAGAAGCAAGCTTTGGACATTGGCTACAGGGCTCTCCATCGGGATACATCATTCCATTTGAAGAATACCTCAATGCACCTTTCCAACAGATTGTGGATTCCATTCTGAATGCGGCTGATCAAATTGTTAATAGTTAAGTGGAAATCGTTACCAAGAGTAAGGTGGCCTTATGCCCAAATTATTTATTTTGGAAGTAACTATTAATCCTTGCCGACTGTGTCTTTTTCTACCAACGACGAATTAAGCCGAATTAAACACGCTTTGAACAGTGTAAGTGTGGGGATTTGGCAATGGGATATCACAACCGGCAACGAGTGGTGGACAGACACATTCTTCACCATGTTAGGTTATGAAGTTGGCGACCTAGAACCCAGCTACCAAACTTTCATCAATGAACTGGCTCACCCGGATCACGTAGAACGTATCGAAAAGGCCATCGCCGCACATCTGGAACATGGAGTTGAATACCGACTCTCATTTCAAATGAAGAAGAAGTCGGGAGATTACCTCTGGGTACTTGCCTCTGGAGAAGCCATTCGAGATAAGTCGGGGAAGCCTGTATTCATGGCGGGAAGCAATGTCGACATTGAAAGAGAAGTTCAAATCCAACAAGAACTAGAGAAAAACCAGCTCTTCCTAGAGGAAACCGGAAGTCTTGCAAAAGTGGGTGGATGGGAAGTCGACCTCCAAAACATGACCACACAATGGTCGAAGGCGGTTTATGATATTCACGAAGTTCCCTATGACGAAGTAGTTCCAGTAGAGGATGCCATTAATTTCTTTCACGATGACGACAAAGAGCGCATTTCGACCGCTTTTGGCAAGGCCGTTAGTGAAAAGCTTCCCTACAGTGACACCTTTAGAATCATCACGAGAAGCAATAAAGAAGTTTATGTGCATGCCGTTGGAATCCCGGTTATGAATGAAGCCGGAGAGGTGGTTTCAGTGAGAGGCGTATTTCAAGACATTGACGATAGAGTTCGATCACAGTTGCTCACCGAAGACGCTCTTGCCACTTCAACTGAACAGAACCAACGGTTGGTCAACTTTGCGCACATTGTGAGTCACAACCTAAGGAATCATACCGGCAACCTGGAAATGTTGCTCTCTTTCCTAAAAGATTCCAAGGATGAACAAGATCGCGAAGACCTCATTGAAAAACTTCAAAATGTGGTTGAGAACTTATCCAATACACTCACCGATCTACACGACATCATCACAGTTCAGAATCAACAAGTGACCGACGTTGACGAAGTAGATTTCACCTCTATCGCTCACAAAATTGTCCAAATTTTAGCAGGAGATATTGATCGATTAGACGTTGATGTCCAAATCGATCTACCCCCTCAATTGTTGGGTAGGTTTTCCCAAATCTACGCCGATAGTGTCATGCTCAATTTGGTGAGCAATGCTATTCGCTACAGAAGTCCATCTAGGCGATTAGTCATTCATATTTACCATGATATCGATGAAAAATACATCAATATTCATGTGAAAGACAATGGATTAGGTATTGATCTAGAATTGCATAAAAATCGTATTTTTAGAATGTATGGAACCATACACACTCATCCGGATTCGAGAGGTGTGGGATTGTTCCTTATTAAGAACCAATTGGAATCTTCTGGAGGAGCAATCTCAGTGGAAAGCACTCCTGATGAAGGAACCACTTTTACCATTCATATTCCACGCACATGAGTGTAGTTGATTTAGCATATTTAATTGATGACGACGATATCTACGTATTCGGGATGAAACGTATGATTAAAGCAAATCAACTCTGCGATGAACTCTTGACCTTCACCAATGGAGCTGACGCAATTGATTTTATCAACGAAAGAATAGCTTCAAAGTCTTCTCTTCCCAAGGTCATCTTAATAGACATCAACATGCCCGTAATGGACGGATGGGGATTTATAGATGAATTCGCTAAAATTCCAGCGGAATTTACAGACGGCGTTACGGTTTATATGATTAGTTCGTCTGTACAAGAGGAAGATCGCATGAAAGCGGAATCCATCAATCTGATCAAGAGTTATCACGTCAAACCCATTGACAAAGAAGAATTGATCAGTATGTTTCAAGTTGCATAAATTAAAAAAGCCCCTTCACCAATTTTGGTAAGGGGCTTTTTTAATGCTGTATCCTATTAGATCTTCATGATATCCTCTTCCTTCTTGATGAGGTGATCATCTACTTTCTTATTGTAAGCGTTGGTAAGCTCTTGAATTTCATTTTCGAGATCCTTCGCTGTATCTTCCGGCAAGCCGTCTTTTTCGAGCTTCTTAATCTCGTCGTTGGCGTCCTTGCGAGCGCTGCGGATACCCACTCTACAGTCTTCCGCTTCGGCTTTGGCCATTTTCACCAAATCACGTCGACGTTCTTCGGTAAGAGGTGGAATATTGATAATAACCGCTTCGCCGTTATTCTGAGGGTTCAAACCAAGGTTAGCCACCATAATGGCGCGCTCGATGTCTTGAATAATAGACTTCTCCCAAGGTTGAACAGAAAGTGTACGCGCATCTGGAGTAGAGATATTACTCACCTGCGAAAGTGGAGTCATTGCACCGTAGTACTCAACTTTTACACTTTCCAACATCGCAGGATTGGCTCTACCCGCACGGATTTTCAATAGTTCTTTCTCCAAGTGAGTAATGCTGCGTTGCATACTCTCTTTGGCTGTATCCAGAATGAATTGTATCTCGTCTTCCATGGCGTGAAAATACTTCTTTTTCACATTTGTTGCTTTCAATATGAGAGAGAGTTATCTCGATATGATAATCTTTTCACTTCGTCGATCACCGTCAATGCTCGTAATCTCACAAATCCAAACGCCTGGCTCTAGTCTTGAAACATCGAGTATTACCCTATTTCCACGATCAGCCTTCACCATGACGGTTCTTCCCAAAACACTATACAGTCGAACATGTGAAATCCGTTGATATTCAGACTCTATGACAACTTCGTATGTGGCTGGATTGGGGAAAATCTTAAAATGAGGAATCTGTTCTTCAAGAGATACCTCTCGGTACGGGTAGCAATCTGAAGTATCCGTGCAATTACCCATAGTGATGATAACGGCATAAACGCCATTTGATGTAGGTCTAAAAGTTGAACTTGTTTGCCCCACGACAATGGGTATTCCGCTAGAATTACATCTAATCCATTGATAAGTGGCAGATGGCATGCTAGGAACGGTTAATGTTCCATTGATATTCAACAAGGAGGACTCCAAGTTATATGCATATAGAATTCCGATAGAATCAAGTCCAGAGCTACTAATCGCTTCCTCCCTATACACCCCTTGCTCGAAATAGGTATCGCCCCACCATTGAACCGAATCACAAAGCAGTACAGAATCAATTACTATGATAGCCCCTTCCGTAGCACCTATATCACGGACGCCAAGAATGGGACCATCCTGACAATGCGATGTATCATTGGGATTCCCAACGTCAATTAATACGCTCGATTTGCTCGGTCTCATTGTAGGAGTATTGCCTGAGCTTAATACGAGGGGATTCAAAGCGGCATCCTGCTTGGTCACACCTGTCCTATCTGATGCAACACCGAAGGAAGGAACTCCCTCAAAAGCATTAAACCCTACGGAGCTCATATATCCATTGGAAACCACTCCCGGCCCGAACTGGGACGTATTCTCCACAAACAAACACCCTGACAAATTTGACATTAAGGTTTGATGGAGATATAGAGCAGCGGCCGTAGAATCTGAATGATTCTCGTAAAACGTACAGTTAGTTATGTTAAGACTTTCATTAGCACCATAATTATCATATCCTCCTAAAGCTCCACCCACAACTGCAGAATTGCGAGTGAAAGTGCAGTTTCTTACTTGAGAATCATATCCGGTAATTCGGAAATATGCTCCGCCTCCCATCCATCCAGCAGTATTATTCTCAAACGTCGAGTTTGTGATATCAATACCGCCGAAGATCCACATAGCCCCACCTAATTCTGCGTTATTATTCGCGAAGTACAGTGACTCACATGTGAGTCGGCGAGTGTGACTAACTATTGCCCCACCTTCAGAAAAGTCGGAAGGATCTTGAGGGTGAAATTCTGCAACAACATTATCTATAAATCTCGTATTACTGATATAAGCAGAGTCTGAGACAATGAGTAAAGCCCCCCCATACGCAAAGTGCTTATGGTCAATCGTATTGGATATGTTTCTAAGGAAAGAACAATTCTCAATAGAAACATCAGCATCTCCACTTTGAGATTGAGAAACGTTTACAGCACCTCCAGCAAAAAGGGCTTCATTCTCGATGAAATCACATCCTTTAATAACGATACTGTCCGAAGCACCTACATGGAGCGCACCACCATTTGCCGCTCGGCATCCCACAAAACGACAATCTTCTATTCTCGAAGTAACACTCTCTCGAATGAACAATGCCCCTCCATTAATAAAAAACCGTTGATTCTGTTCTACGAAAGAATCCACCTTGCAGCTCACAAATGTGCACGACTCCACTACGACCTCACCTTCGGAAATCAAATAGATAGCTCCACCAAATCTCCCACCGTTGTTGCAGTTCAGAACACTCAGGTTCTTTAAATAATACGATCTAGGATAGGAATACGACCATGTATTGTACAAGAAGGAACTGTTTCCACCACCATCGATATGGATGGTATCTGTTGCGTTCATTGCACCGATAATAGTCAGGCTGTATCCAGCCTCAATGGGAGAATATAAGTGAATTGTATCACTACCATTCCATAGCAATTGAGGAGATAAAGCAACGGTATCACCATCACTGCTTTGGGCAATCATATACCGCAGACTCCCTGGTCCGGAATCATGGGTATTGGTCACCACGTAGGTATTGGCAAAAGAGCCAAGCGATAAGAAAAGAAAAAGGATGAGGAGGATATACCGCATGAGAGAGTGAATTACCCTCTCAAGTTAGTAAAAATGAAAAGCTTACTTCTCTACAAGTGTACCGATGTTCTCTCCTTTCACCACTCTCACCAAGTTACCACGTGTATTCATATCGAATACAACGATAGGTAGATTGTTCTCTTTAGAGAGTGTGAAAGCCGTAAGGTCCATCACATTCAGACCTCGTTTATACACCTCTTCAAACGAAAGCGTATCGAACTTGGTAGCTGTGCTATCCTTTTCAGGATCGGCCGTATAAATACCATCAACACGGGTACCTTTTAGGATCACATCGGCTTCAATCTCGATAGCGCGGAGAGTCGCTGCAGTATCAGTTGTAAAATAGGGGTTACCCGTTCCACCACCAAAGATGACTACTCGTCCTTTCTCCAGATGACGCACCGCTCTTCTGCGAATGAACGGTTCGGCAATTTGATCCATCTTGATTGCAGATTGCAGTCGCGTATAAACGCCTACTTCCTCCAAGGCCGACTGAAGTGCCAAACCGTTGATCATGGTTGCTAGCATCCCCATGTGGTCGCCTTGAACGCGATCCATACCCTCACTTGCTCCTTGAACACCACGGAAGATATTTCCTCCACCAATTACAATCCCAACTTGAGCACCAGCTTCTACCACTTCCTTCACTTCCATCGCATATTCGCGTATACGATCGCCAGAAATGCCATACTGTTGATCACCCATGAGGGCTTCACCGCTTAACTTGAGTAGAATTCGTTGGTACTTCATGGAGTCTATTTGTAGAGTTGGGCAAATATAGCAAGGATGCCCGAACGAAAGCAGATAAAAAACCCTTCTTTGCAATGATTTTTGCAGACTTCAGTCCAATGAGTGTTGACATTAGACAAAAGCAAAAAACCCCTCCAACTTTCGTCGGAGGGGTTTCTATATCGAGGCATTCAGAATTACATACCCAAACCTACGCGCTTGAATCCAGTCACAGTAAGACCTTTTTCAACGCCGTCCAAGTACTTAGATACTGAAAGCTTGCTGTCTTTGATGAAGTCTTGGTCAACCAACGTGTTCTCTTTAAAGAACTTGTTCAATTTACCTTGAGCAATCTTCTCAACCATATCCTCAGGCTTACCTTCTTGACGAATTTGATCGCGGATGATATCCATTTCACGGTCAATCGCCTCTTGAGTAACGCTTGAGCGGTCAAGAGCAACTGGGTTCATTGCAGCAGCTTGCATGGCTACGTCTTTAGCAGCTTCAGCAGCTTCGCCAGACAATGAAACAACAGAAGCAAGTTTGTTACCTGCGTGGATGTAAGAACCGATGAATTCACCTTCGATCTTCTCGAAAGCACCCAATTCAAGTTTCTCACCAATCACACCAGTTTGTTCTGTCAACTTATCAGCAACAGTCATAGAACCGTCGAAAGTTGAAGACAAAAGATCTTCCAAGGTAGCAGGGAAGTTCTCAAGTGCGATATCGGCCATTCTGTTAGCCAATTCAACGAAAGAATCGTTTTTAGCAACGAAGTCAGTTTCGCAATTCAAGCTGATGATAACACCACGCTTGTTATCGGCAGAAGCCTTAGCGATAACTGCACCTTCAGTAGCTTCGCGGTCAGCACGCTTAGCAGCGATTTTTTGACCTTTTTTGCGAAGGATGTCGATAGCTGCTTCGAAGTCACCGTTTGCTTCAACGAGTGCGTTCTTACAATCCATCATACCTGCGCCAGTCTGCTTGCGCAATTTATTTACGTCTGCGGCAGTGATTTTAGACATTTCTCAGAAATTTAAATCGGTCTTGAAACAAAAGTAGAGAAGAGACGAATCTCGGTTCATCTCTTCTCTTTTCATTCATCTGATTGTAAAGCTTCGGTAAAGCTTAGTCGTTGCTAGCTACTTTAGCAGCTTTCTTCGCAACTTTCTCGTTACCTGCCTTTTCTTTATCATTCTTGCGTTGTGCCAAACCGCCTTTGATAGCAGTAGTCACTTCAGACATGATGATAGAGATAGACTTAGAAGCGTCATCGTTTGCAGGGATAGGGAAGTCCACAAGAAGTGGGTCGCTATTTGTATCCACCATTGCGAAAACAGGGATATTCAATTTGCGAGCTTCCTCAACTGCGATGTGCTCACGAAGAACGTCAACAACAAAGATTGCTGCTGGAAGACGGCTCATATCTGCGATAGAACCCAAAGTCTTCTCAAGTTTAGCACGTTGACGATCCACTTGTAAGCGCTCACGCTTAGAAAGGGTGTTGAACGTACCGTCAGCCTTCATCTTGTCGATGTTAGACATCTTCTTGATGGCTTTGCGGATGGTTACGAAGTTCGTAAGCATACCACCAGCCCAACGCTCGGTAATGTATGGCATGTTCGCTTCTTTCGCGAATTCAGCCACAATGTCTTTACCTTGCTTCTTCGTAGCTACGAAGAGAATTTTACGACCTGAAGCAGCAATCTTGGCAAGAGCAGCATTTGCTTCGTCCAATTTTGCCTGGGTCTTTTGCAGGTCAATGATGTGGATACCATTGCGCTCCATAAAAATATAAGGAGCCATGTTTGGATGCCATTTTCTGGTCAGGTGACCAAAATGCACGCCGGCATCGAGCAGTGCTTTAACTTTATCTTGTGCCATATTATGGTTCGTTTACATTCGCTGAATGCAACTTTTAAGTAGCGGCTAGCGATCTTAAAAGTTTGGATCCTAAACGAAAAATTAGCGCTTGGAGAACTGGAACTTCTTGCGGGCTTTCTTTTGACCAAACTTCTTGCGTTCCACCATACGTGGGTCGCGAGTCAAAAGTCCTTCCGGCTTCAAAGCCGTTCTGTGCTCCGGATTGATTTCACAAAGTGCACGAGACAAACCAAGACGAATTGCTTCAGCTTGACCGGTGATACCACCGCCGTCAACGTTCACTTTCACGTCGTACTGACCTGTAGTTTCCGTAAGAGCAAATGCTTGCTCAATCTTGTAAACCAAGGTTGATACGGTGAAGTACTCTTTGTAGTCTTTACCATTAATAGTAATGGCGCCAGTACCTTCTTTAAGGTATACGCGGGCAACAGACGTCTTTCTTCTTCCGATTGTGTGCGTTACTGCCATGATCACTTAAATTCATTGAGGTTGATCACCGTAGGCTGCTGAGCTTCGTGCACGTGCTCTGAACCTTCGTATACATAAAGGTTTTTGAACATTGCACGTCCCAAGCGGTTCTTAGGAAGCATACCACGAACGGCATTCTCCACCAAACGGCGGACATTCTTTTCTTTAAGGTCGTTATAGCTGATACGGCGCTGTCCACCAGGGTAACCAGTGTACCAAATATGGTCACGGTCGGCACCCTTGTTACCAGACATTACTACTTTCTCAGCGTTGATGATGATAACGTTATCACCACAATCAACGTGAGGAGTAAAGTTTGGCTTGTGTTTGCCGCGGATCAGTTTAGCAACCTTGGAGGCGAGGCGACCCAGTGCCTGGCCTTCAGCATCAACAACAACCCACTGCTTGTCTACAGTAGCTGCGTTTGCTGAAACGGTTTTGTAACTCAAAGTATCCACAACTTTGTCAACTTTAATTATTGAATAAAACATACCCCTCCCAAAAGGGGCTGCGAAGTTACAATGTTTTTTGGAGTTTTAGCAAAACAAGGGTAACAATTTGAATTAAAAGCTATTGGTTTCATTATCTTTGACCCCCTGCCAACTATTTGAACGACTAACCTCGTATTATTTCGAACGACTAACCTCGTCTATATACTATAATCTAAAGGATGATTAAATGAGGTACTTGGCTATTTTAGCAATCGCTACACTTCTGAGCAATAACGCTCAATCACAACATCAACACGAGTCCCACTTCTGTGGATCGGACATCTACTTTGAACAACAAGCTCAGGCTCACCCTGAACTTCTCCTTCAACGAGAACGCGAAGTTAATGACTTCGTGGAGAACCCAAACATGTACGAATACAATTCGGAAAGTGCTATTCACACTATTCCCGTTGTTGTACACGTGATGTACTACAACTTTGAAGACAGCATCAGCGTAGCTCAGATTGAAGACGCTATTGATGTGGTCAACGAAGATTACAGTTTGACAAACTCAGACGCGGGTAATCTCCGCGCTCAATTCCAAAGCGTACAAGCGAACATGGAGTTCCGCTTTGAACTCGCTAAAGTTGACCCAAATGGAAAGGCAACAAATGGTATTACCTACCACCAAAGCGACCGCTCTTTAGGCGCCAACGACGCGATCAAAACGGAGTACAGCTGGAACAATACGAAGTACCTCAACATTTGGGTGGTTAACGCCATCGACCTTGGACTCCCCCCTTCTCAAGGAACCATCCTAGGGTATGCCGCATTCCCATACCAAGGTCAACCTGTTAACGATGATGGCATTGTGATTCGTCATGACCAAATGGGTAGAATCGGAACGGCACGTTCTAACGGTAGAACACTCACCCACGAAATTGGTCACTGGATTAACCTCCTCCACCCGTTTAACTATGGTTGTTCTAATGGTGGTGACCTCGTTGGCGACACGCCACCTGTAGCTAGTGCATCGTATGGATGTGACTTGAACAAAGTGAGTTGTGGTCAAACTACCATGATCGAGAATTTCATGGATTACGCAGATGATGTTTGTGCCAACACGTTTACCGCAGGCCAAAAAGCACGAGCAAAAGCATGTATGAACAATACTGCTTTTAACCGCGACAATATCGCTGCACCCGCTAACTTGATAGCTACCGGCGTGAACGGAGCAACGGTTACTGCCGCACCTACGGCTAACTTCACATTGGATCAACACATGGTTTGTGTGAATGATGCAGTTGACTTTACCAACTTGTCGGTTAGCTACATCAACGCCACTTACAACTGGTCTTTCTCTTCAGGTGGCACAACGGTAACTTCAACTCAAGAGAACCCAAGCATGACGTTCACTACCCCAGGAACGTATTCGGTTACTCTTACTGTGACGAATAGCTCTGGCACAGACACCAAGACGAAAACCGCGTACTTCCGAGTGGTTGATCCAAATGCTACTCCGTACGACAATAACTTCACAGCGACGTTTGAGAACAACATCCCGAACTTTACCTGGATGGTGATTGACGACGGTGACGGTAGACATTGGCAAACGACTACTCTCGCTTCTTATGGAGGAAGCAAATCAGCCCAAATGCCAACTTTCCTTTCTCTTGCTGGTGGAACGGATATCCTTCAAAGCACTCCAATGATGATGGATCAAACCGCTTCAGCAACACTTTCATTCCGTTACGCTTGGGCGAAAAGAGATAATTCCAACCAAGACCGACTCACCGTAACGGTCTCCACCGACTGTGGCGCAACTTGGTCTGTGGCTCGAATCTTCTCCTCATTCAGTTTGAACACCATCGGAAGCGGAGTGGCTACTTCTAACTTTGTTCCGAACAGCTCCCAATGGGCAGAGGGTACAGTCAACTTGAACAACTTCATCGGCGCTGATCCCATCATGATTCGTTTCAACTATATCTCTGACGGAGGTAACAACTTGTACTTGGACGAAATCAGAACGGCAGTTACTGTTGGTGTGGCAGAGAATGAGAACGGAATTCTTCGCGTTTACCCGAACCCAGCGAATGACTTGGTAACGGTAGACATGACTTCTGCCAACGAAGCAGATTGGACACTGATCAATATGAATGGCCAAACCGTAAAAGTGGGCAAACTTGAAAACGGAACAGGTACTATTGATATCACTGAACTGCCAAGCGGCATGTACATGCTACATCTCGTATCTAACGGAAAGACAACTACAGAAAGAGTCGTTGTTGAATAAGTTCGATATCTCTTATAAATAGAAAGGGCGTCCATAGTGGACGCCCTTTCTTATTTTAATCACTCTTGAATATTCATTCCTTCCAAGGGTTTAAAGAGCGGCAACTCCCTTTCTCTTATGTAGGTTTCAAACGCCTTCCAATCTTCTTCAAAAAAGGATTGGCCTTTGGCTAGAACACTTTCCGATGAAGATTCAAACAGTGCGGCCACGTTTCGCATATTGCCAGCAACGCGACCTCTATTCATCCATTTGTAATACCCTAGCATCCCCATTTTGAACGTCCAAGTGTTGGATTCATCGATGTAGCCTTCCGCATTTTCGGGACCGAATATGGCAGCGCGAACAACTTCTAACGAATCACTTACTGCCTTTATCTTCTCTTTCATTTCCGCTACCACACTATCGCCAAGTTCATCTTCTTGCATTTCCATGATTTTTTGAACCAGGGCGATGGATTTCTTCGCATCTCTCAAATTAGAGGACAGATTCGATACGGCTTCCACATACGGCATAGACTCTTTCATAAAGGCATAGTTCTCCTCCAAATCTGCTCGGCTTAAATTCAAGCGAGGATCTTGATCTACCTTTATCTGAACGTTAGATATGTAATCTGCTATTCGTAAATGAACGGTATACATGCCAGGCAGAACTGGAATAGACCCCGGATCAGAATGCTCTTGTTTAGGATTGGGTTCACTCATACTCGGCGCGCGCACCCCCTTCTCCATCATATCCCATGAAACGCGATTTAACCCATCCGTATACTCGCGCTCAATGTGACGAATGGTATCTCCGTTTGCGTCCACGATATCCCACTTGATGCGCTCATTCTTAGAAAAGGCCTCGTCTGTACTATCCACATTCACCCAGTATGAAAAGCGTGCATTATCGGTTCGGTTTTCTCCTGAATACACGGTTGATCCGGCAAAGCGGATTCCCAGCGCCTGACGATTAACCACGCGAAAGGCATCGGGAGCTTGAAAAGCGGTGAGAGGATCATCGCCAACCGTATTCCCTTCGGTAGCTAGAACTCGCAAAGGTCGAATGTCATCCAAAACCCAAGCTGAACGACCAAATGTTCCCAGCACCAAATCTCCATCTCTCTCTTGTATAGCCATGTCTGCTACAGGCACGGTTGGAAGGTCTTCTCCCCACTTCTGCCAATTCTCACCCGCATCAAACGATACGTATAACCCATTCTCCGTTCCCGCAAACACCAAACGCGGTTGAACCGGATCTGGCATCACAGACAAGACGTAGCCATCTACATCTTCCTCATCAATCACACGCGTAAAGGATGAACCATAATCAGTCGTGTGATAGAGGTACGGTGTCCAGTTATTGCGACGATAATCGTTCACTACAACATAAGCCTCACCCGCATTGGTAGGGCTTGAAACAACTTGAGGGATCCAAGCCCCTTTTGGCATTTCCTTTAGCTTCTTCTCCAGTGACTTACAATTTGCACCTCCATCAGTTGTAATAGAAAGTCGGCCATCGTCTGTACTTACCCAAATGACCTTTTCATTCACAGAACTGGGCTCGATGGCCAAAATGGTGGTGTAATTTTCAGCTCCGGTAACATCCATGGTTAAGCCACCACTGGTCTTTGCCTTTTGAAAGGCAGTGTCATTTGTGGTTAGGTCGGGAGAAATAATGGTCCAAGAATCTCCCATGTCGTCTGACTTATGGACGTATTGCGAACCGAAATAGATGGAGCTTGGATTGAACGGATTCTGTGCGATAGCGGCATTCCAATTGAAGCGCAATTCTTCTTGTTCGGGATGAACCGGACGAATAAACACGTTGTAGCCTGTCTCTAAATCGATTCTAGTCACATATCCCTCTTGCGCCATGGCGTAGGCAATAGTGGGATCGGTGGGATGGGGAACCACATCAAAACCATCTCCAAAGAAAAGCTCCTCCCATAGATCGTTTCGAATGCCTCCCGCTCTGTATGTATAAGCTGGCCCCATCCATGAGCCATTGTCCTGCATACCTCCATAGATATGGTAAGGCATTTCGTTATCCACATTAATATGATAGAACTGCGCAAGTGGCAGATTATCTACAAACCTCCAAGTAATTCCACCGTCGTAGGAAATATTCAGGCCGCCATCATTTCCGTCAATCACGTGGTCTGGGTTCTTTGGATTGATCCAAAAAGCGTGGTGATCTGGATGAATGAAACTGTATGGGCCTATGGTTTTCCACGACTTCCCTCCATCGTCTGAACGCGTAAGCACCGACCAAAGTGAGTAGATACGATCTGGTCGTTGAGGATCCACATAAATATCAGCGTAGTAAAAGGGACGATTGCCTATCTCATCGCCATCACTCACTTTATGCCAATTTCTCCCTCCATCTTCCGAGCGATACAGCGCATTCTTTTCGGTCGATTCTACCAGTGAGTACACAATGTTGGGGTCGCTTGCCGAAATCGCCAATCCACATCGTCCCAAATTCCCTTTAGGCAGGCCGTCTTCATCTGTCCGTTGCGTCCAATTTTCCCCACCGTCGTACGTCACATAAATACCACTGCCTTCTCCTCCACTTTTCAATTCCCATGGCCAGCGGCGATACTCCCACATAGCCACAATGAGTTTGTTGGGATTCTGAGGATCCATCACCATATCAGCCACACCTGTTCGGTTGTTCACATAGAGAATCTTCTCCCAAGTAGCACCTCCATCGGTAGTTTTGTACAAACCTCGCTCTTCACTATCTCCCCAAGCAACACCAATAGCGGCAACATAAACGGTATTCGGATGGGTGGGGTCAATAATCACACGATGGATATTCTTGGTTGCTTCTAAACCCAAATGCATCCAGGTCTCACCTCCGTCAATACTCTTAAAAACACCGTCGCCCGAACTTTGAGAATTGCGAGGATTTCCCTCGCCTGTTCCTACCCAAATCACGTCTGGATTGGTAGGATCAACCGCCACCGCTCCGATGGATGACGTGGACTCATGCTCAAAAATCGGTTTCCAAGATTGTCCGAAGTTTTCACTCTCCCACAAGCCACCTGAAGCGGACCCCACGTAAAGGGTATTGGTCAGCAAATCCATATCAATCGTCGTAATGCGCCCCGACATTCCAGCCGGACCTACATTTCGAAACTTCATGTTTTCAAGATCTTTCGGATCCACGGATTGAGCAGAAAGAGTCGCGGAAAAGAGCAAACTCGCCACGGCAAGTAGGTAGATTTTCATCAATGGTCAATTTTGAAGAGTGAATACCGAAAATACTAATCTGAATCAGTTTATCAGGGATTTGGTGATTCATAAGTTTGATTCAACATCAATTCGAGGAACCATGGAAACTCTAAAAACCAGTCTTTTAACCATTCATATCATATCTGGAACCCTGGCATTAATTGCCGGAACGATGGCTGCATTTGCCAGAAAGAGAAGAGGACTTCATTCCACTTTGGGAACCCTATTCACCAAGACCATGTACGCTGTAGGATTCACAGGATTGCCCATGGCTTTCTTCATGCACTCGTACTTTCTCCTCGGCCTGTCGGTATTTACTCTATTCATGGTTTACACAGGCAGCAGGGCCTTTGTAGGAATCAAAAAAGACAATCGCATAATTCTGTCTATTATCGGATTCATTGCCGCACTTTCACTTATAGCGATTGGCGCGCTAGCCCTGCGAAATTCCAACATGATGGGCATTGCCTCCCTTGTCTTTGGCGGAATTCTCTTCTCCATGAGTCTGCGTGAATGGGCCACTGGAAGGGGGAAAATAGCACACAATCCACTCGTTGTTCACATCAACCATATGGGAGGTTCACTCATCGCGGCTTACACCGCCTTCTTCACCATTGGCGCTCAAAGGATGTTTGATGCCATGAGCTTAGATGTCTCTCAGATCAGCATTGTTTTTTGGATGCTGCCAACCATTGTAGGTAGCATCTTTCTCACTATAGCAAATTTGAGAATTCGAAAACCCTGATCAACATCATGTTTTTGTGTGACTTAGATCATTGAAGCTCCCAATTGCATGTTAGAACTTTGAAGTAGAGAAAAACTCGTAAAACTGCTCTGCTATGAAATCTAACATGTCCAATATCGATCGATTGATCCGCTTGATTGCGGCAGTCGCAATGGCATACGCCGTATTCACTAACGCCGTAACTGGCACATTGTCTATTGTGTTCTTGATACTTGCCGCGGTGTTTGCACTCACAGCACTGGTTAAATTCTGTCCGCTTTATTTGCCGTTCGGAATTCACACCAACAAGAGAAAGAAAGCCGCTTAATCTGGTTCTTGAATCATTAACTTATTGCCATGAATTCATCATGGCTAATTGCTGCACTACTGGCTTGGGTAGGAGGATTGGGAATCCCAATGGGTGGGTTTCTCAATTCTTCTATTTCTGCAGTACTGAAGAAAAACAGAACCGTCTTTAATCACTTCATGACCGCCCTAGGTGGAGGAGCACTTCTTTCAGCTGTGGCTTTGGTCTTAGTGCCCGACGGGATGGAAAAACAGAACGATTACGTCGGAGTTTCAACCTTCGTACTCGGTGGATTCCTCTTCCTTCTGCTCGATCGCCGAATGGCACGTTCCAAAGGCGGCGGCCCCCAAGTGGTAGCCATGGTAAGTGACTTCATCCCCGAAGCGATAGCACTTGGCGCTGTCTTTTTGCAATCGGTTGAACAGGCGTATCTGCTAGCAGGCATTATGATGATTCAGAACATTCCAGAAGGATATAACGCATTTGACGAATTCCCGAGCGAAGGCTCCAAAAAACGACGAAATAAACACACCCTAAAAGTCTTCATAGCCATTAGCATCCTTGGACCGATTTGCGCCATGGTAGGTGCGCTTGCCTTAGCAGAGCACGAATCGCTTTTAGGCGCCCTGATGACCACCTCTGCCGGCGGGATCACCTACTTAATTTTCCGAGATATTGCGCCTGCTGCTAACCTGAGAAACAACTTCTACCCTTCTTTCGGCAGTATTCTAGGTTTTGCTGTTGGCCTATTGGGATGGAGTTTAGTTCATTAGTCGTACGGTTGTTGATGGGAATGAGAGGTCAGAGTGTTCGTTAAAACGCGGAGTATTCCCGATATTTGCAACCCTTATAGACTCAGAAAACATGACGACCCGTTTGAATCGCCACTGGAAGAAACTCACTCACGAAGAAATCTCAGATCGCGTGTTTGGGGCTTTGGAAAAGAACATAGACTACAGAAGTCGCAAAGCACTTGGCGTTCCGGCATCACACCTAGACGAAAAGGTGTTTTACAACAACCCTATGATGTTGAAGGACGCACCTTACTTATCTACCCTTCTACAGAATCCAAATCACATTGGTTGTCATACCCTAGGCGATTCCGAGCCTTTCTTTGCAGGAACACAAGCCATCGAAAAAGAACTGGTTGAACTCTGTGCTGAAGACATCCTTCTAGGAGAAAAAGATGCACAAGATGGATACATTGCGGCAGGAGGAACGGAAGCGAACATTCAAGCCATTTGGATTTTCCGCAATTACTTCATGAGCGAGCTCAATCTTCCCGTTGAAAAAGTTGCTCTGCTCTTTAGTGAAGATTCGCATTATTCCATGTTCAAAGCGGCCAACTTACTTCAAATGCCGCACTATGTAGCTTCTGTGGTAGATTCAGATCGAACCATTGACCGAGAGGCTTTGGAGGCTACCATTCATCGAATGAAAGAAGACGGAATTGAAGCCGTTGCAGTGGTTGCGAACATGATGACAACCATGTTTGGCTCTGCCGACCATCCCGATATTTATACGGATGCCTTGAAAAAGGCGAACATGCCTTACAAGCTTCACCTCGACGGAGCCTATGGTGGATTTGTATTCCCCTTTGTTTCAAAAGATCAAAAATGGTCTTTTGCCAACCCGGAGGTAAGCAGCATTACTTTGGACGCTCATAAAATGGTGCAAGCACCCTATGGAACGGGAATTTATTTGGCTAGAAAAGGCCTTATCCCTTATGCAACCACCGGAGAAGCGCAATACGTAGCGGGTTTGGATGCTACCCTAAGCGGATCTCGTTCTGGGGCCAACGCCATCAGTGTTTGGATGATTCTTCAAACCTATGGCCCCAACGGCTGGTTTGAAAAAATCCACCTGCTTTCATTCAGAGCCGACTGGTTAAGCAAAGAACTCGACGCACTGAATATAGATTATTACCGTTACCCGGGTAGCAATATTGTAACCATGCGAGCTGGACAATTTCCAGAGGAATTGGTGGACAAATATGGACTTGTTCCCGATTCTCACGAGGGGTCCGCTAAATGGTACAAAGTTGTCATTATGGACCACGTAAATGTGGATGATATGGTACCTTTCGTAAATGATCTTAAAGAATTGCTCAAAGCTTAAACTGCTCCTTAGCCTTCTCCTCTTCTTCACTTTTGGAAGGAAGAGCGTTGCACAGGATTGGCCTGTGGTGATGCGCATCACCGACAGCGCTGAATTTGTTGCCATGGAACCCATGGTGGATAGCGCTATTTCTTACCTGAGAAACACTCTACCGCAAGATGATGTAATAGGTAGAATGAAGGCGGTTGACTTTTTAGACAAGTGGATATCAGGGGTTCCCTACATCATCATTAACCAGTTGGATTACTTGTTGAAACACTCTGAGAAGAATCACGAGTTGATGACCCAGCACGTCGCTGGAAAACTCGCCTACCTCAGAGCCCACCCCAACACCCCTCCTGACTCCTATGCTTCTGAACTAAATGGGTTGATATGGATGATTGACCTCTATGAACGTGGCAGCTTCCCTACCATGGAAAACATGGACGAACTTGTTGAGCTGAGAAAGAACGGAGAAATTGAGACTTGGCTTGCGCGAAAAATCCCCTCTGATTGGGAGCCTCGAGCGGAAGAGTGAATCGATTCGGTGAATTGATACAAAATATCGACCTTTAACGAATCATAAATGAATCAACATGAAATTTAAACACATTCTACCTGTCTTTGCTGCACTAGCACTTGTTAGCTGTGGAGCTTTTAAATCTTCTGAACCAAAACCAGTAGTTGGGAAAATCACTTACTCAATGAAAGTGGAGTCAGTTGACGGCCAAGACAACCCAATGATTGAAGCCATGCAACAGTTCCTTCCATCAAGAGTGGAACAAGCTTCTAACGGTGTAGATTACGCCATGAGAATGGACGGTATGCAAGCCATGCACATCGTTGCTAAGTCTGCCGACAGCATGGTGTACGTTGCCGCTGGCGGTGAATTCATCAAGACTTCCATCTCTAACTTGAACAATCAAGCAGATTCTGAGCAAGGTGAAATTGAAACCGTTGTAGAAGAATTGGGAGACACCAAAGAGGTGTTGGGAATGACTTGTAAAGGTTACCGTGTAACTGCGGGTGAAACCGTTTCTACACTTTACGTAAACAGTGATTTCACGCTAAACTCACCATCGGGAATGCCGAACATGATGAACGGAGCTCAAGCTACCGGAAACGTTGAAGGCACTCCACTCTACGTTGAAGTAATCATGAATCAAGGTGGACAAGAGTTCAAAATGATCATGGAAGCAACCGAATTTGTGGAAGGCGAGGAAGCCATTAAAGATATCCTTACCCCTTCGAAAGGCGAATACGTTTACCAAGAGGAAATGTAATTCGATTGCCCAATCCAAAAAAAGCCCTCCATCTTCCGATGGAGGGCTTTTTTTGGATTACAGCGAAGACTTAGGCGCGTTCCTCAATCCACTTGCTCAGCAAGGCCGACCAATCATCGCGATCGTTCAAACAGTCGACAACATCGATTGATTTCCCTCCTGCAGCAATGAACTCTTCGGCCCCTTCTACCTGAATTTCTTCTAGCGTCTCAAGGCAATCAGACACAAACGCTGGGCAAACCACAATGAGTTTCTCCATTCCAGATTTGCCATACTCTTCCAGCGTTGCATCCGTAAACGGTGTGAGCCATGGGTCTCTGCCCAGTCTACTCTGAAAACTCACACTGTACTGATCCGTTGTGAGTCCGAGTTTCTCAGCCACCAAACGTGTAGTTTCAAAACACTGGTGACGATAACACTGCGCATGAGCAGGCGAAGGTGTACTGCAACAATTCTCTGTCTTCAAGCAATGACAGCCCGTCACATCCCCCTTTAAAATGTGACGCTCAGGAACCCCGTGGTAACTGAATAGCACCTTGTTGAAAGGCTCCTGCAATGATGGACGAATAGACTCCGCTAGGATATTGATATAGTCTTCATCGTTGTAAAAAGGATCTTGAAAATCCAGCTCAACACCTGGACAAATCACAGCTGCTTCCTCCTTAACCTTTTCAACCACCGTTTCAAAACTCGACATGGCGTAGTGCGGGTACAGCGGCAAAACATACACCTTCTTCAAGTCACTATTTCTCTCCATCAACTTCTTTAAGGAAGAAGCAATGGATGGATTCCCGTAACGCATGGCAATTTCCACGGGTAATGAAGTCCCATTCTGCACCTTCTTTTGAAGGCGCTTCGTCAATACAATTAAAGGCGAACCTTCATCCCACCAAATGGACTTATACGCTTCCGCCGATTTCTTTGGACGTGTGTTCAAGATGATGCCTCGAACCAATAGCGCTCGGAACAAGAATGGATAATCGATCACGCGTTTATCCATCAGGAATTCATCCAAATACTTCTTTACGTCTTTCACTTCCGTAGAATCCGGAGATCCTAGGTTTACGAGTAAGGCTGCTGTCTTCATTCGTTAGACAAGTATTTTTTAGGTGTTATGCCAAATTTCTTTTTAAAAGCGGTGATGAAATGGCTCGGGTTGGTGTACCCCAAGGCATACGCCACTTCATTCACTTTGTATTTTCCCGAATCTAAGAGAGATCTCGAATGATCCATCTTGTGATCGAGCAAGTAACCATATACCGTATTTCCATACACTTCCTTGAAGCCCACCTTGAGTCGGTACTCATTCAAGCCCACTTCTCTAGCAAGGTCTTTAATGCTCGGTGGATTGGCCATGTTCTTCATCAAGAACTCTTTTGCCAATTTGATCTTGCGAACATTGTCCTCATCATTCAAAAAAGGACAGCTCACCGTATCTACTTCTCGGGCACTGAAGTAAAAACTCAAAAGTTCATACACTTTCCCCTTGTAGAAAAGTTTTTGAGCTTGCGGAGACAGATGTGTGTTAAACAACTGATTTAGAACCACTATGGTTTGAGATGCAATCTGCCTTTCGTCGTAAAACTTGCGATTGATATTCTCGCTCGACAAAAAAGGTAGCTCTGCGGCGTCTTCCACAAACAACTCATGCACACGATCTATCGTAAGGAAGAGGAACACGTGCTTTGCGCCCGGGTTAACAGTGATATTCACTGGCAATTCCTTCTCCGGATTGTAGAAGAAAAAGTTCTTCCCCTCTTGGAGTTGTAGTTGATATGTAGGACCAAACTTGAACGTACTTTGACCCTCCAATGCAAAATAGAATTGAATGACACTTTTGGGCATATCCCTCTGAATCACAAAGGGTTCACTCCCGTCATTCTCAATCTTCACCAAGGTTATCCCCTCCGATACGCGAATGAGTTCTCTACTTCGTTCAGCGATATTTTCTGGATCCTCCGTACTTTTGAATTCAGTGGCACCTACTTTCATAATCAGCGGTATTTTCAACTCAAAACCTCGACTATTCAAGGCATTGAGCAAAATTACCTCACGGAAGATTTAGAACGATTCTAAATTAATCACATCATTCTATGAGGGTATTTATTTTACTTCTAGAGGTATTTTCCAATTACTCTCATAGGTATTTTTGTCACCGTTCAGAAAGAACTTAGTTTGAAAAGGACCACAGACCATTTTGAGGAAATGACCGTGTTCGGTGTAAGTTACCGGACAGCCAACGTTCACCAACGTCAAGCCTACAGCTTGAGTGAGGTAGAGCAAGCCTCCTTGTTGTCCGAACTCACTGAACAAACCGATTTCAAAGGCTTCATCATTTCTACCTGCAACCGCACAGAAATCATCGGCCTGACTCATCAACCGGAGTCTGTTCTCGCCCTTTATCTAGATCACACCAATGGCAATGCCGAAGAGTTTGCGGATTTAGGGTACTCGCTTCGAGGGATGGATGCACTTTCACATCTCTTCAAAGTAAGTGTGGGGATGGAAAGTCAAATCCCGGGTGATTTTGAAATCATAATGCAGGTTCGCAAAGGCTTCCGTTGGGCTCACAAGGCAAATGCCGTAAATGGTTACCTCGAAAAAATCATCAATCACGTTATCCATGCTAGCAAGCGCGTGAAATCTGAAACAGGCTACTCCACTGGAGCAACTTCTGTTTCCTACGCTGCTGCGCGTTATTTGAAGGATGAATTCGAAGATTTGTCGGATGTAAAAATCACGCTTTATGGCTTGGGTAAATTTGGTCGAATTACACTTGATCACCTCTTGGGCCTTACTGCTCCAAAAAACATCACCTTGGTGAACCGTTCGGACGAAAAAGCGGAAAAATACGCTAACGAGTCTGGCGCCGTCTACTGTCCACACGAGAGCCTACAATCTGCCATCGACCAAACCGACATCTTGATTGTGGCGACAGGTGCAGATCGACCGATTCTTACCGTAAACGAACTCGACCGTCCTAAGCTCACCACAGTGATTGACATGGCTGTTCCTTCGAACGTAGCCACTGAAGTTGGAGATTTACCTCAGCTTCGTCTTCTAGATGTGGATGAGCTATCACAGATGACGCGCAATGCACTTCAGAAACGATTGGATGAACTTCCTGCTGTGGAAGCCATAGTTGCTGAAGAAATTGACGAATTAATGGATTGGCACACCATGCGTGGACACGCTCCACAAATTGAAACCGCCATCGATTTCATCCTTTCTAAGGGAACTGAACTTCTCGACCTGGTGTCGGAAGCCTATGAAACCGCTATGATGCCCACTTCTGAAGAGGCATTCCTCAAACAAAAAATGCAACGTTACTTCTGCTACCACATTCGTAGAGGACAAAGCGTAGAATTCATTCGAACCGACTTATCTTCGAGGTTGTCGGTAACAAGTTCAAAATGAGCAACTCCCCAATTCGGATTGGCACAAGAGACAGCAAGCTTGCCATGTGGCAAGCACACACCGTAGCTCGTCTTCTTCGTGTTCAAAATATAGAGGTCGAAATTATCCCTGTGAAGTCACAAGGCGATATTGATACCACCCGCCCGCTTCACGAGCTAGGCACTACAGGCGTTTTTACGAAAGTTTTAGACGATGCCCTTTTCAATAATGAAATTGACATCGCCGTTCACTCGCTTAAGGACTACCCTACTCAGCCACCTGCGGGCATTGTGCTTTCGGCACATTTAGAAAGAGAAGACCCCATGGATCTCTTCATTCCAAAAGGCGACACTTCTTTTTTGAATGACAGAGAAAGTGTTTCTACCATCGGCACTGGGAGCATTCGCAGAGTAGCGCAATGGCTACATCACTTTCCAAACCACACCACGGAGAATTTGAGAGGAAACGTACAAACGCGTTTGATCAAACTCAAAGAAAGCAATTGGAGTGGGATAATTATGGCATCTGCGGGATTGCGAAGAATGGAGTTAGTTCCAGAAAATGCTGTGGCATTGGATTGGATGATTCCAGCACCCGCACAGGGCGTAGTGGGAATTACTCACAGAGAAGGCGATGTAATTGCACTCGATGCTTGTAAACTTCTCGACGTAGAACTCTCCCGAATTACAAGCACCGTAGAACGACAGTTCCTTCGCACCTTAGAAGGAGGATGTTCAGCTCCGATTGGAGCACTTGCGCGAGTATCAGGACAAAAAATATTCTTTGTTGGAACCCTTCACTCCTTAGATGGCAAATCTGAAGTGAAGGTGGAAGACTCTGCTAATCTTGAAGATTGGCCAACGCTCGGCGAAAAATTCGCTCTGCGTGCAAAGCAAAATGGCGGAGATGCCATTCTAAGCACATTGAAATGAGCGCCAATCAACAACGTATTCTCTTTACAAAGCCCCTAAGTGAACACCGCAAGGCTTTGCTGGAACAGATGGTAGAAGTAACAGAAGTGAAAGCTCTTGAGCCCGTACTACTTCCCATCAGTGAACTTCCAGAACCCAAAGAGTGGATTATCGTGACCAGTCCAAATGCACTCGAAAGCATTCGTATCCTGCTTGAACAAGGATGGGGTAAGAACTCTAAATGGGCAACGGTTGGCTTTCGATCTCAAGAAAAGATTGCCGAATTCGGTA
The DNA here is from genome assembly GCF_008933165.1 of Phaeocystidibacter marisrubri. NCBI lineage: Bacteria > Pseudomonadati > Bacteroidota > Flavobacteriia > Flavobacteriales > Phaeocystidibacteraceae > Phaeocystidibacter > Phaeocystidibacter marisrubri. Next base: position 244,362 of record NZ_WBVQ01000003.1, on the reverse strand, counting down.
TCACAACAACGATCAAAGCGAACCATGGAAAAGACTTGGTGAGCAAGCTTCCAGAATCGGGCAGTGCACAGTACTTATGTGGAAAAGACCGGACTCCAGCAGTTGAGAATTACCTCTCGTCCAATGACTGGGATTTCGAAACCATAGAAACGTACTGGACACAGGCCACTCACCCACATGTGAATTTCAACAACTTTGACGCGGTCTGCTTTTTTAGTCCGCGCAATGTAACCTCCGTCCTTCGTCACAACGAATGGCCAACATCGGGCACCGACGCACTAGCGATTGGCCCAACCACAGCCGAAGCATTGATAAAACAAGGCATCACTCCATTGGTTGTACCAGAAACACCCGATGTACTCTTATTGACACAACACTATTTAGAATTAAAAGCTCATGGCTCTTCAAAATGATCTTTTGCTTCGTGCATTGCGCGGAGAGGAACTTTCTCGTCCACCTGTATGGATGATGCGTCAAGCTGGTAGATACTTGCCAGACTTTATGAAGTTGAAAGAGAAATATCCATTCTTTGAACGAATTGGGAACCCAGAAATGGCCACCGAAATCACCCTTCAACCCGTAGATCAGGTAGGTGTAGATGCGGCGATTCTCTTCTCTGACATCTTGGTAATTCCTCAGGCCATGGGCATCGAAGTTCAGATGATCCCAGGCAAAGGGCCCTACCTTCCCAATCCTATTCGCGAAGAAAAAGACTTTCTTCGTCTCGTAAAGCCAGACGTTGAAGAGAGCTTGGGTTATGTTTATGAAGCCATCAAGCTAACCAAACAAGCGCTGAACAACCGCGTTCCGCTCATTGGTTTTGCAGGATCTCCATGGACCATCCTTTGTTACATGGTAGAAGGACAAGGTTCGAAAGAATTTTCAACGGCCAAGAGTTTCTGCTTCCATCGTCCTGATTTAGCACATAAACTTCTCGATGCCATTACAGATGCGACCATCGCTTACCTCAAAGGAAAAATTCGCGCTGGTGTGGATGTGATTCAGCTTTTCGACTCTTGGGGTGGTATGCTCGGTCAGGCTGATTACTCGGAATTCTCCCTTCCTTACCTCGATAAAATCACAAAGGCATTGAAAGATGAAGTTCCAGTCGTACTCTTCGGCAAAGGCTGTTGGTATGCACTGGGCGACTTGGCTAAAACAGGCGCATCAGCACTAGGTGTAGACTGGACCGTAACGCCACAGCAGGCACGTCAATTTGCGGGTGAAAACATCACCCTTCAAGGCAACTTTGACCCAAGCCGACTTCTAAGTCCTATCCCTGTCATCGAAAAGATGGTGAAGGAAATGATTGATGGTTTTGGAACCCAGCGATACATCGCAAACTTGGGACATGGTATTCTTCCTACCATTCCGGTAGACCACGCTATAGCCTTTGTAAACGCAGTAAAGAATTACGAGAAGTAAGCAAGATGAAAGAGCGTTTCGCACAACTTGTCAGAGATATTCAAGATGAGATTTGCAACGCCCTCGAGAATCTCGATGGGGGTGCAAAATTCGAAGAAGACCTTTGGGAACGACCTGGAGGAGGAGGCGGTAGGACCCGTGTTATCCGCGATGGCAAAGTGTTCGAAAAAGGAGGTGTCAACACCTCTGAAGTATATGGTGAGTTGCCCGAGATCATGCAAAAAAGATTGGGTGTAGAAGGTGCTGAATTTTATGCCACTGGAGTTTCATTGGTGATTCACCCCGTCAACCCTATGGTGCCCACCGTTCATCTCAACTATCGTTATTTTGAGATGTACAACGAGGATGGGTCCGTGAAAGATGCATGGTTTGGTGGCGGTGCTGATCTCACTCCTTACTATCTCTTTGAAGATGATTGTGTTCACTTTCATCAAATGCACAAAGACGCATGCGATAGCATTGACGCCAACTTCTACCCGCGCTTCAAGCAACAATGTGACGATTACTTTGTCAACACGCATAGGAATGAAAATCGCGGTATTGGCGGTATCTTCTACGATTATATGCGTGTGGATGAAAAACACTCGGCAGAAGACTACTACTCCTTAGCTTCCGCCTGTGGCAAGGCCTTTCTCAACGCCTATTTACCAATTGTAGAAAAGCGAATGGAATTGCCCTATTCCGAAGAAAATACCTTTTGGCAAGAAATCCGCCGAGGCCGTTATGTTGAGTTCAATTTGGTACACGATAGAGGCACCACCTTCGGACTCAAAACGAACGGAAGAACAGAAAGTATATTGATGAGTCTTCCAGCTCGTGCTCGTTGGGAATACGACTACCACCCTAAGCCCGGCACACCCGAGGCAGAAATGGTAGCTGCACTCCAACCACGCAACTGGTTAAATCTATAAGTTATGATCGTACGTCCTAGAATTCTTCGTGCATCTGGAGCCGTACGTGAGTTGGTTCAAGAGACACGAATTCACGTATCAGACTTCATGGTTCCTCTTTTCATTGTAGAAGGAACCGGGATTAAAGAACCCATCGCCTCCATGCCTGGGTACTATCGCTACAGCCTAGATCTGTTGGTCGATGAAATCCGTGAGATTTCAGATCTCGGCTTGAAAAGCGTACTCCTTTTTGTGAAGGTGGAAGACGCCCTCAAAGACAATGCTGGGACGGAAGCCTTGAACCCAAATGGATTAATGCAACGCGCCATTCGAACAGTGAAGGACGTCAATCCAGAATTGCTGGTTCTTACGGATGTTGCTTTAGATCCATACTCCAGCTACGGCCACGACGGCATTGTAGAAAACGGCCAAATCATCAATGATCCTACGGTAGAAGTTCTCGCCCAAATGGCCGTAAGTCATATCAAGGCTGGTGCCGATTGGGTAGCTCCAAGTGATATGATGGATGGCAGAATTGGGGCAATCCGACTCGCTTTTGAAGAAGCCGGATACACCAATGCTGGAATCATGGCCTATAGCGCCAAATACGCATCCTGTTTCTACGGCCCATTCCGTGACGCTCTCGACAGCGCACCAGGTTTTGGCGACAAGAAGACCTATCAGATGAACCCTGCAAATATTCGCGAGGGATTGAAAGAGGCTATCTTAGATATGGAAGAGGGCGCTGATATGCTGATGGTGAAACCCGCCATTTCTTATCTAGATGTCATCAAGACCCTTAAAGAAGAACTGCTGTTGCCCGTGAGTGCCTATCACGTAAGTGGTGAATACGCCATGATAAAAGCCGCGGCAGAAAGAGGATGGCTAAACGAAGAACAAGCTGTCATTGAATCTATGTTGGGACTCAAGCGCGCAGGTGCAGATATTATTGCTACCTACTTTGCGAAAGACGTTGCCCGACTCATTGAAAAATACAAGTTATGATCAATCCTACTGAAAGAAAGAGAAGTGAATCCCTGTTTGAACGCGCTAACAAGCACATTCCAGGCGGTGTAAACTCTCCTGTCCGCGCATTTAAATCTGTAGGAGGAACCCCAATCTTCTTCAAAAAAGCAGAGGGTGCGTACTTATTTGACGAAGACGAAAATAGGTACATTGACTTCATCAATTCATGGGGTCCTATGATCTTAGGACACGGTTTTCCAGAAGTTGTTTCTGCGATACAAAAGCAAGCAGAAACAGCCATGAGCTTTGGCGCTCCGACAGAGTTGGAAATTGAACTTGCGGAAACCATATGCGAAATGACGGGCATCGACATGGTGCGCATGGTAAATAGTGGAACAGAAGCCTGCATGAGCGCGATACGCTTGGCACGTGGCTACACTGGCCGCAATAAGGTTATCAAATTTGAAGGCTGTTACCACGGTCATGCAGACAGCTTTCTCATCAAAGCAGGATCTGGCGTTTCTACCCTTGGCCTACCTAACAGTCCAGGTGTAACTTCTGGCACAGCCCAAGACACACTCACTGCACCATTCAACAACTTGGCCGCTGTAGAGAAATTGATTGAAGAAAATCCAGGTGAAATTGCTGCAATCATCACTGAACCCGTAGCGGGCAACATGGGATGTATTCCTCCACTAGAAGGATACATGGAAGGCCTTCGCGCCCTTTGTGACGAACATGGTATTGTTTTCATCATGGATGAAGTAATGACCGGATTTCGCTTAGCTCCAGGGGGCGCACAAGAACGCTTAGGAGTTAAAGCCGACTTAGTTTGCTACGGCAAAGTGATTGGCGGCGGCATGCCTGTTGGAGCTTTTGGCGGAAAGCGTGAAATCTTCGACCATATTGCACCAAATGGTCCCGTTTATCAAGCGGGAACTCTAAGCGGCAACCCGCTCGCAGTAGTAAGTGGATTGACTACCCTCAACTATTTGAAGGATCATCCAGAAACATACGCTCAGATCGATCACATGACCGAGCGTATTGAAACGGGGATGAGAGAATTGCTGGATAAACACGGGTTTGAATATCGAATCAACCGTTTAGGCAGCATGATTAGCATTCACTTTTGCGACACTGATGTCGTTGATTTTAATTCAGCTATGGAAGGCAATAACGACAAGTTCAAGCAGTTCTTCCACGGCATGTTGAACGAAGGAGTCTACCTTCCACCAAGCGCTTTCGAAACTTGGTTCATCAGCATGACCATTGGGGAAAGTGAACTTGAGCACACCCTCTACGCAGCAGACAGAGTCTTACAAGAGATGAAAAAATAAAGTCTCGAAATAGTTTAAAAGGCAGTGATCTCACTGTCTTTTTTCTTTTTGGAGGGGCTTATTATTAAATTGGATGTCTAGTGGCTAAACCTAGCTCCAAACTCCTCAAACCCCTCAAACCCCTTAAACCCCTCACCCCCCCCCCTAAACATGTCACCTCCCATCAACCATCACCTATTAAAAAGACGCATTCTAAGAGATTCCATACGGCTCTTGGCAGCGCAAACGGGAGGAAATCTGATTGCTGTCCTTTTTCTCGACATCCATCTAGATAAAGCGATCGCCTTTAACGCGGGCATTCTCATAGGCACTCTATCCATTTGGATATATAGACTATACACTCTATCTAAAAAGTGCTACATCCCTGATATGTCGGTAGAAAGCGATGCCCTACACGCGAGAGTGTACTCGCAACTTTACGGGGAAAACGAATTAACCATCCCGATTGAGGACATCTCAAAAATTACAGTCTCTCCAAGGCAAAAAAGGAAGCGCGACTATTATCTCTATCGTTGTACGGTTAGATATATAACTTCAGAAAAATTGTGGGCAGAGGAGAAATTCTATGTACGATCTTGGGAAGAAGCTCAAAAATTTGCGGCTTTAAAAGTGAGAGTATCCTCCAAGTGACTTTAAGCGTTTGAGATTCCCCGGGGACTAACGTCCACCCCTCCCCGTTCTCAATTTCGTGATAATTTTCGTCTTATCTTAAAAACTCAAAATAAGATGCAAGGTGTTATATACTAATCGTTTACACTCGTTTATCGTACGACTAATGAAAAAATAACGCTTACCTTGATAGCGGGGCAGCGGGTACTGCCCCCGGGCATGCGCCCACCCCATCATCAATCCCAAATCGCACTTTGTATTCAAAGTATTCACTCTAAGCTCCACTCTTTCGAACATAAACCCCATGCTTCCTCAATTCTCAACTCTCCTCTAACCTTACTTCATATGAAATACCACCTCTACTTCTATTTCTTCGCTCTACTACTATTCTCATGTCAAGTATCAAATGATCAAAACTCTAGTAGACCTATCTCTACTAACCTTGCAGACACAACTTCACAAATCCCGAGCGACGTCGAAACTATTCACAGGTATACTTCAGAGAATCTACGAGTTTATGCAGATTACAATGTGGGCATTGAGGATGGGCAGCGCTATATCTCCTTTACACCGCTTTCAGATAGTTACAACTGGCATTGGCATAGAGAAGTGGACTTAGACTCCGCCATCATCGATAGAAAATACTTAGGGAAAATTAATGCTAACAATAACTATCACACGCTTGCGCCCAGGAATAGACGAGCATTCTTAGATTCTATACAAGTGTCTGAGACAGATTCCGTGTTTACCTATGTCTATGGCTCGAACCGGATAAAACGTTCGCAGGTTGCCGACCTGAAAGTTGTTGCCTGGGTGAGTTACTACGAGAGCAGCTCCGCTCATAGCTCGTCACAGTTTATGGTAGGTTTTGAAATTGACTCCTCACCGTCTCGGAACGATCTGGAAACAGGAATAACCGCAGTTGACACTCGTAATCCATATAGTACGACAGGACTTCATCCTGTCCATTGGCGGAAGAGTGATACCCTTTTATTCGATCTAGACATGACCATCATGGGACCCAATCGATGTTATCGGGTAGATTCAGCAGGAACTCCATTGGAATTCACATATCAGAACTACCATCTCATCGTCCAAGACTTCTATCAGGAGTTCCGCAGAAAGCGAAGAGATGAGTATATCTCCTATTACAACCACATCTTGCGGAAACTAGTCGTTATTGATAACAAAACAAAAGAGCTCATCTGTGAGAAATTCTACTTTGACACCGAAGGCTCTTCTCCGGCCTTTATCACAGAATCGAGCAGTGATGAAAATGGTGTAGCCAATCAATGGATAGGTACTCTATTCAACGGGTATCCCCCCATCCTTTCCGATATGGAATATCAGAGCTTTGGCTGTTCTGACCTCCAGTTTATAGACAGGAATCAGGGAGGCATTACCTTGCGCTGTGACAACAGGCATTAAAAAACGTTCCCAACAAAGGAGTGCTGGGAACGCTTAACCAAAACACCTGAAGTTACCACGCTTCAGGTGACACCAGTGGGAGCAAGCTGAAGAGGTCATCATTCAAAGCCGCATCCTATCTTCAATTTAGTAAAATATTATTACACATCACGACAAATCAATCGGACATTATTCCAATCTGTCGTAAAACAAAACTGGACATGTTTGTTAAAGCACTTTTTACGTGTTAATAACAACCTTGTTCATGTCGGATACTCTTAAAATAGGAGAACTCATTAAAGCGAGAACGGAAGAAATTGGATTGAAGCCTTCCGAGTTTGCACGCATGATCCACAAGACGAGGCAGAACGTTCACAACATCTTTAAGAGAGACACCATTGACACGCAACTTTTGTTGGAAATTTCAAGGTGTTTGAACTACGACTTCTTCACAGAATATTCCTTAATCCTCCGTTCTGAATCGGAACTAGAAGTCTCGCTAGAGTCCGAGTCTCCCTACCTCGGGAAAGACAAACAAGTACACATCCACGTCCATCTCGAGAAGGTTGATCAGTTAACTGAGGACACAAAAAGCGCAATTATCGAGTCGATTAAGAAAGGCTTGAAATAAAAAAAGGCCGATTCTAGGTGAAATCGGCCTTGAGAGACGGGGTACTAGATTCCCCCTGCGCAAGAGAAATTAATAACTATCAGGAATTGCGTTTCGCTTAATACTGACTGACCAGCGAACACTCCGAACGAGTACAGGATGCTTTATTCTGTACCTAGTTTGGTTGGACTGTCTAATCGGAGTGCTCATCTGATATTATCCCAATAGCATTATTTGACTGATTCAAATGTACCAATGGATAAAACATGAATTTCCACCCCCACTAAAGCAGGTGCTGAATTTGAGCAACTTAGAAAATTAAAATACGTAGAAATACGTACGGAAAGGGGTAGAAAATGTACTTGTACTACATTTCAATCTGGATGATACCCTCACGAATAGCACATAAGACTAGCCCAATGGTCTTCTTGGTTTCAAACTTCTGATGCAAATGAGAAATGTGCTTCTCTACCGTTCTAGATGAAATGTTCAGCTTCTCCGCCATTTCAACCGCGGTGTGTTCCTTGCTTAGAAGATTGAGAATCTCCACCTCTCTTTCGGTAACACCACTCAATAATGAAGACTTACGACGGCGACGAGCTCTGAAGCTATTTTGAAACAGCGACTGACTGACTTTTTGATTCAGGTACTGACCGGTTTCATGAACCTTCTCAATGGCTAGCTCAACTTCTGTAGGATCTGCATTCTTAAGTAAGAACGCGCGACCACCAGCTCGAATGAATTCTACAATGATATCATTGTCGTCATACTGAGAAAGGCCAATCACACCGAGTTCAGGATGATATTCAGCAATTTTCCCAACCGCTTCAATACCGTCCATTTTTGGCATTCGAATATCTGTGATTACAATATCACAAGGGGTGGTATCCAGAATATTTAGTAATTCAACGCCATCGGAAGCTTCCGCCACCACGACAACTCCAATCAAACTGTTGATCAAATTGACCAACGCAGCACGAATCAACTGTTGATCTTCGGCTAAAACCACGCGAATTTTTTCCTTGCTCATGTCTAAAGTCAATCTTCTAATGGAACGGTCATTTGTAAAGATACGCCCTTGCCTGGCTCCGACCACAATTTGTAGGATCCGTTGAGGTACTCCACTCTCGACTTGATATTTCGTGTACCAAGACCAGCGTCAACTGCATTCATGTCAAAGCCTACACCATCATCCGTTATGGAGAAATTTACTGTGTTATCCACAATGTCAACTTTCACACAAATCTGTTTGGCCTGACCGTATTTTAAGGTGTTCTGGATAAACTCTTGAAGAATTCTGTACAACGCCAAATCGCGGTTTACCTTGAACTCTACCCATTCTTCAGGAGCTTCAAATTCTATCGCAAGTCCGGTTTGCGATTCAACACGATCAAACAAATCGTCCAAAGCATCTAACAAACCAAATCGCTCTAAAACAGGAGGCATTAATTCCCTACTGATGGAACGCAGGTCTTGAATGGTGGCATCTAGGGTTTCCAGCGCGCTAGAATTGTCCCCACCGTTTTGGGCAACAGCCATTCTAACTACCGTAAGTTGCGCATTGATCTGATCGTGTAACTCCTCAGATATCATCTTCCTTTCGCGCTCACTTCCCTCAATGGTAGCTCGCAATAGCTTGTTCTGCTCTTCTACCAGAATCCGAGCCTTTTCCTGTTCGGTTTCCACGACCTTTCTTCTGGAATGACTGAGCGCATAGATACTGCCAATCATCACAATAAGGATGGTAATTAAACCGCCCCCAAAAAGGAAAAGGACTTTTATCAGTTCATCGTCTTCCACTCTTTTTTCAAATTGAATTTAAAGGCAGCGTAGATTCCGATAACAGTCAAAACCGCATAGCCCATCGCCAATGAGATAAGCCTGAATAAGCGAAACTGAGATTCATAGTCTTCGTCGCTCACCATCAGGCCAAACCCTTGCATGCCCCAACCTAAATATCCCAAAGCAAAGTAGAGCATCCAAGCTCTATTCAACCACACCATGCCTCTCACATCTCGATTGCTCGGACGATCACTTAGCAGTATGTCCAAATCGAACAAGAGCCCCATAGAAATGATCACTGGAGTGGTGACAGCATAAGGAATAATACTCGTCCATAAACCCGTTCGATGTATTCCATACACAAAGAACGTATGTCCGATGATGATGAAACATCCAAGAAAAGCGAGAATGGTTGTGATGGCAAACCGCTTTTTGTGCTGAATAGAAACACCAAAGGCGATATAGTAGGCGAGAATAGCTCCTGGACCGTAAAGAAATCGGATAACAAAGGAAAAAATACCATAATACCCCATCCAAAAGGACGCCATGTCACAGATAGAAATCCAGAGGAAAGTGCCTAATACAGGCCAACTAACTGTGCGATGGCGTATCCATTGGATAGGAAGAATCACCAACATTGCAAATAAGCAAAATTGGATACTAGAAGATAGAAACGATATAGTTTCTTTAATCTCCAAGATTCGTTTTAAAGCTGGTGGTTACCGCAATCTGGAGGACAACAAACACCTTGATCTAAACACGGATTCGTACCTCCACCAAAGAGGTTATTTCCATGAGAGTCAACAGCCACAATGATGGTCTTCATGTGGTTATTCGAATCAAGTCCAGTGTAAACACGAATCCCGGTTGCTGTAGGATTGTCTTCAAACAACTGATCGACCATTGATCGGTCGTACCAAAAACCATAAGGGGTGTTTACAACGGTTGTTGTATTGTTCTTGAATCGATTCACCATTTCAGCGGCTTCATCTTTAGAAATAAATGCTCCGTTAGCCATAGGGGTTAAGTTTTATGTTATATGGTAACCGAACTTATGAAAAAACAACGAAACCGCCCGCCAATTCTAGGATACAGATGAAATAAAAAAAGAAATCCCCCGCATCTTATTCGATACGAGGGATGTACTTCTGTGGGCCCAGCAGGACTTGAACCCGCGACCAATTGATTATGAGTCAACTGCTCTAACCAGCTGAGCTATGGGCCCAATCATGCCGGCAAAAATAGGCCTTTCATCATTAATTCCTAATAGAAATCAACTTTCAACTTTACCTAAAACCATAAGCTGCTCTAAAGTAGGCGACTCCGAGCCTCCACGCGGTTCTAAAGTAATTGCAAAAGCATCTGCAGCATTCGCACTTATCATCTTTTGAAGTCCCGATTTCTCTTCAAGGGAAAGCATACCTCTATTGATCGGCTGACCTCCTTCAAGGGTCCATAACTGATATTGAGACCCTTCAGGCGCACGAGGTAGAGCAATGTCATTCAACATCACTTCCTGACTTTCTGGATTCCAAAACACAATGACTGGAGCACCTTGAACGGACTGAGCCAAATCATCATTGACCGCACCCAATTCAATCTTCATCGTCTTGGGATTCGACACCATATCAAACTCCGCTGCCAATTGAGCATTTGACTCTTCCAATGCTTCGTATCGCTGATTGGCCAAGGTTGCACGAGTTTGAGTTTGAATCAACTCCTCGGTTAGAGCGCCAACGCGATTTCTCGAACTTAAGTAACCCGTGCCCAAAGCGATGATAACCGCAAAGGAAGCCGCTATCCCATATGGGAATTTCCGCTTAACAGGTTCTTCTTTCTTCTCTTCTGGACGAGTATCAACCAACGAAATAATTGGAGTTTCACGAACGTCCTCTTCGTCGTCGTCTCGTTCAGGTAAATTGTCAAGGATCTTGGATTTCAGATCCATAGGAGGCGTAACACCATTTTCTAAAACCGCTTCGGCAAGCTCGTCCTCTATCTCAGCAAGATAAGAGGCGATCTCCGGATAGATCTTAGAAAGGCACTCAACCTCTCTCTTCTCTTGATCGGATACCATACCGAGGATGTAGTCCTCCAGTATGCCAGACCCAATGTATTGCTTAGTATCCACCGTTTGTGCCTATCAGTTTTCTTAAATCCGTTAACGCTCGTCGAGCTCTTGTTTTAACCGTCCCTAACGGGATTTTGAGCTCTTTTGAAATCTCATCTTGCGTGTATCCACCAAAATAGGAGAGTTCAATAATTTCTCTTTCTTCTTTTCTCAATTGCAAAAGATGTTTCCGCAATCCAATACCATCAACCGACATCTCCTGAGAGCTGTTGGTTTCAATAATATGTGATACGCGCTCGTTTCCGTTGATCTCATACTTTACAGCCTTAGACCTTAAGTAATCAATAGCCGTATTGCGCACTACATTCAACATCCAAGTGAAGAGCTTACCCTTGGTAGGGTCGTATTTTGCTCCTCGCTTCCAGATCTTGACGAAGCCTTCTTGCAACACGTCTTGCGCAGCAGTTTCATCCTGCACGACCTTGAGACATACTCCATACAGGGCAGCAGAATAATGGTCGTATAAATACTCCATTACACTCCTGTCCCCCGCTTGAAGCAATGCCACGATCTCTTCTTCAGATTTTCGGGGTGTGTTGGCCATTGCCTGTGACGAATATTCGTTGTTTCGCAAAGCACTCATAACTGGAATAGATACGAGTGAAATGTGTTAGTTGGATTCAAGGAAAGGAATTTCTTTTAAAAAAGTTGCAGAACCTACTACTTTTGTATCACCTTCGAAGTGCATTCTATCAATACTCGAACGCTCTATACTATGGATCAACCAAAGGCTCTATTACTCGATTTCGGCGGAGTTATCATCCCCATCAATCCAGACTACACGAAGGATGCGATGATTTCACTAGGAGTAAAAGACTCCCTCCCTTCGGTAGATTTCGAGGACTTTGAAACGGGGAAAATATCTGCGGATGAATTTATTTCGAAGTGGCCTGCCGCAACATGGACCATGAAAAGTGATGTTGTAAATGCTTGGAATGCTCTACTTGAACCCATTCCAGAAGAAACCCTGGCCTACCTCAAACGATTAAAGAAAGACTACAAACTCTATTTGGTGAGCAACACCAACCCTATCCATATAGAGGCTATCCAAAAACAATTAGGTCTTTTTGGATGGAAGCAGTTCTGCTCGCTTTTCGAAAAGATGTACTTCAGCTATGAAATTGGCGAGCGCAAACCGAATGCTGCATTTTACGAGCACGTTTTGAAGGACGCAAAGCTGAAAGCCGAAGATTGTCTATTTGTAGATGACACCCCTGCCAATATCGAAGCTGCTGAAAAACTCGGAATCCCTTCTATGTTTCACGACGCCGATGAAATGTCTATCCTCGATCTTGACAAAGCTCTATAAGTACACCATTGGTGGATTTAGGATGCAAGAAGGCCACTAACTTATTGTCGGCCCCTTCTTTTGGTTCCTCACTCAACAACTGAAACCCCTCCGACTTAAGTCGGGCCATTTCAGCGCGAATATCATTCACCGCAAAGGCAACGTGATGCAAACCCTCGCCTTTCTTCTCTACATACTTCGCAATCGGAGAATCCGGATTGGTGGCTTCCAATAATTCAACTTTGTTGGGTCCCGTTTGGAAAAAGGATGTAATCACTCCTTCTCGCTCTACTTCCTCCCGTTTGTAGGGCGCCACACCTAATAGCGCTTCAAACAACTTTTCAGATGCACCTAGGTCTTTTACCGCGATGCCTAAGTGTTCAATTTTATCTAGTCCCATGGATGGTGGTTTTTGGTGTTTGGAGATGGGTGATGAGTGACGGGTGATGGGTGATGGGTGACTAAGCAAACGACTGCATATTTACCAAGTTTGCATAGGCGCCATTCGCCGCCAAAAGTTGATCATGTGTTCCTCGCTCAACAACAACCCCATCTTGCATGACCAATATTTCATCGGCGTGCTGAATAGTGCTCAAACGGTGAGCGATGATCAGCGATGTTCGATTGGTCATCAGTTTGTTGAGAGCATCTTGAACCACGCGTTCACTTTCGGTATCGAGTGCCGATGTGGCTTCGTCTAAGATCAAAATCGGCGGATCTTCCAATACAGCTCTGGCAATGCTCATACGCTGACGTTGACCACCACTGAGTTTTCCACCGCCTTCACCAATATTCGACTCAAAGCCGTTCTCCATTTTCTCGATAAACTCCAGTGCATTGGCTACTTCGGCGGCCTTTCGAACCTCTTCGTCGGTCGCATCCATTTTCCCCAATGCAATGTTATTTCGAATGGTATCATTAAAGAGAATTGACTCCTGATTCACAATTCCCATCAAACCTCGCACACTCGCTAGCTTCGCATCACGAATATCTATTCCATCTATGCGGATAGATCCTTCCGTCACATCCCAATATCGAGGAATCAAATTGGACACGGTGGTTTTACCTGAACCGGAAGAACCTACTAGAGCGATAGTTTTGCCTTTCTCGATATCAAAACTAACGTTCTTCAATACTGCCGGACCATCAGGATCGTATCTGAAGGTCACATTATTCAGACTGATCTTGTCCTTAAACGAATCGATCGCAACGGCATTCTTCGCTTCTGTAATGGGGTTCTCCGCATCCAATATCTCGAGAATTCGCTCGGCTGAAGCAGTACCTTTCTGAATGTTGTTGATGGCTCCCGTAAGACTCCTAAAAGCAGGGATGATTTGGTAGAACAAGGCGATGTACAACATGAGCTGCGCACCAGTGAGTCCGATGGAATTTGAATCAGCAGGATTATCCAAAATGATGATGCCACCGTACCACATGATCATGAAAATCACAGAGGCACCGATGAACTCATTCACAGGTGAACTCAAATCACGAGTGCGAAGTGTGGAATTCATAGAGCGCGTGTAATCTCCACTTGCCTTGTCAAACCGACCTTCCTGAGTACGCTCCGCACGGAATGCTTTGATGATTCGCAATCCCGTTAAGGTCTCCTCAAAAATGGAAAGTAAGAATCCTAATTGAGCTTGTGCTCTACCCGATGCGCGTTTCAAAAACTTTCCGATGAAAGCGATGAGCAAACCGGTAAGTGGAAAAACAATAATTACAAATATGGTGAGCTTCGTACTCAAGGTGAACAACAGAACGATAGTTCCGATAATCATCAACGGATCGCGAACCACCATCTCCAAAGATGTGAGGAAACTCCACTGCAATTCAGTAACATCGGAACTCATTCGCGTTAGAACATCTCCTTTTCTCTTCTCGCTGAAGTAAGAAATAGGCAATTCCAGACACTTCTTGTGCACCGCGCGGCGCATGTCGTGAATAACGCCGTTGCGAAGTGGCGCTAGAGACCAAAGTGCCAAATAGCGGAACAGGTTCTTGAAAAAGAACATGACAGCACCGGCCACTGCAACATAGCCCAGCATCTTTATTTCGCCATATTGATCAATCAATTGCCCGAACTGAAAGTATACCCAATCTTTGGCGTGGGTTGTAAAGCTGAAATCTTCTGGGAGTTCTTCTATGCGACTCGTATTCTCGAAAAGCATTTCCAAAAGAGGAAGCGCTGTACCGATGGAGGCAAAAGAAAAGATAACCATCAACAGGTTAAAGAAACCGTTGGCAACTGCATTCAGAGCGTATGGCTTGGCGAAACGAAGAACGCGTAGATACTTTTTCATTGCAGCAAAGGTAATAACCTATATTCGATTAATGGATAGACCATTGCTAACGTCCAATCCGTACCTTTGTGCACTATGGAAAGTACAAGACAGAAAAAAATAGCGCGCCTTCTCGAGCGCGATTTTGGAGAAATCTTCCAACGTTTGGGCAAAGACCACTTCCCTGGCGCTATGCTTTCAGTTACCAAAGTTCGCGTAACACCCGATTTGGGAATTGCTCGTGTGTACATTTCTATGTTCCCAGTAAAAGACAAGAACGAATTGCTCGTTTGGGTTCGTCACAATTCGGCTGCCATTCGCAATGACTTAGCTCAACGCGTGCGCCATCAATTGCGCATTGTACCCGAGTTGGAATTCTACGTAGACGACTCCTTAGATTATCAAGAAAACATCGATCGTCTTCTTCGAGGTGAAGGAGAGAATCCTATTAAGTGAGGCTCCCTTTCCACATAGCTCGTCGCTACCTGTTTGCGAAAAAATCGACAAATGCGGTAAACTGGATTACGGGCATTTCTTCTCTTGGCGTAATGGTAGGAACAGCTGCTATGGTAGTCGTTCTGTCGGCCTTCGCCGGATTAGACACCTTGGTAAGAAGCGTCTATGTTTCGTTTGATCCCGACATCAAGGTAGTTCCCGCCACTGGGAAATTTGCAGCTTGGACTCCCGACCAACAGGATGTGCTCCTATCGATGGACGGAGTGAAGCACTATTCAAAAGTGGTAGAAGACAAGGCCCTCTTTCGTCATCATGAAAGAGAATACATTGCCACGGTAAAAGGGGTAGATACAAAGTATGAATCGATCACAGACATTGATTCTTCGCTTACCAGAGGTCATTTTTTGAGTTTCAACAAAGAGAAACATGGTGCCGTACTCGGCTATGGCGTCTCCGTTTATCTCGGCGTTAGTAACCTGGCTTCACCTGCTCCCATTCATGTGTATGTTCCCCGAGCGGGCAAAGTAGACCAGTTTAACCCCATGGGTAATGTTCGATTTAAACTGCTTTATCCAGAAGGCATCTTTCAAGTTCAGCCCGAATTTGATGCTAAGTATGTGTTTACATCCATCGACTTTGCACAGCAACTCTTTGATGTGGACACCTTGATTTCTGGGATGGAAATCGCCCTCGATTCACAAACCCATCTTGCTGATTTTAAGGATGAATTGAGCGAGAAACTCGGTGAAGATTGGAAAGTTTTAGATCGAGATGACCTACAAGTGGCCATTTTCAAAGTACTGAAATCGGAAGGCTTAATCACCTACTTAGTACTCACTTTCATTCTACTCGTCGCGAGTTTTGGCATCCTTTCCTCGGTGAACATCTTGATTCTCGAAAAGAAGAAAGACCTCATTACACTTTGGAGCATGGGGGCATCCGAAAAATTACTCCGAAGGATTTTTATGGCTGAGGGATTACTCATTTCCATAGGAGGAGCGGGAATAGGCTTTCTGCTCGGGGTGATTATCGTTTTTCTCCAACAACAATTTGGACTCGTTTCCATTGGCGCCGGCTACATCGTTGAATACTATCCCGTGGAGTTTCGGGCAGGGGATATTCTGCAAGTCATCCTAACCATTTTAGCGGTAGGAATTAGCATCTCGTGGTTGGCGGTTCGCCGATTAAAGATTGAGAAACTAAAGCTCAGTTAAAGAATTGCTTCCCCTACGTAGGTCTCCTCTATTTCGTTCAAGATCTCAAATACCTGCTCCGCATAGTCTTCTGTCACTAGGCGAGTTCTGTATTCCTTGAAGTTGGGTAGACCTTTAAAATAGCTGGTATAATGGCGACGTGTTTCATTGATCGCCAACCGCTCACCTTTCCACTCAAGTGCCATCTCGAAATGCTTGCGCGCCGCTTCTACACGTTCTTTGATGGTGGGTTTAGTGAGGTGTTCGCCCGTTTTCATGTAGTGCTTAATCTCATTGAAAACCCAAGGATATCCAATGGAAGCCCTACCGATCATAATGCCATCAACCCCATAGCGATCACGGTATTCCACAGCTTTCTCAGGAGTGTCTATATCACCATTCCCAAAGATCGGAATGTGCATGCGAGGATTGTTCTTCACGTCTCCGATGAGCGTCCAATCGGCTTCGCCTTTGTACATTTGCTTGCGGGTTCGGCCGTGGATAGATAGTCCTTGAATACCCACATCCTGAAGGCGTTCGGCTACTTCAACAATATACTTGGAGTTCTCATCCCAGCCCAAACGAGTTTTCACGGTAACGGGCTTATTTACAGCCTTGACGATTTCCTCCGTCATGGAAACCATTTTTGGGATATCGCGCAAGATACCCGCACCTGCACCTTTGCACGAAACCTTCTTCACCGGACAACCATAATTGATGTCGATGATGTCGGGATTAGCCTCTTCACAGATGGCCGCCGCTTCGCGCATACTGTCGATATCGTACCCAAAAATCTGGATACCAATAGGTCGTTCGTACTCGAAAATATCCAGTTTTTGGACACTCTTCGCCGCATCGCGAATAAGGCCCTCACTTGAGATGAATTCCGTGTACATCACATCAGCTCCATGCTGCTTACACAAGGCACGAAAAGGAGGATCACTAACATCCTCCATAGGAGCCAACAACAATGGGAAATCTCCCACTTCTACATTCCCTATTTTTACGCTCTCGCTCATGGGAGCAAAAGTACGAAACATCAAAGGACTTAAATGCAGAGAGGTATTTTCACTCAATTATCGATAGGTAGCCAAATCTTACTGGCCATCTTAATCGGAATGGTGTCGCAGTTCATCGTCTTGGCCGGACTTTCCAGCTTCCCTTCCACGTTGGAATGGACCGTTGTTCGTCAGGTTCTAAACATGACAATGGTATTCCTTATGCCCCCACTTCTCTTGCTGAAATGGCGAGGAGAAGATGCGGTTCACACTTGGAATCTCATACCGACTAAAAGTCCACGCGATTGGATGGTTGCTCTCCTAGGAATCGCGCTTTTGCTTCCATTAGGAGAATATATTTCACTACTCTTCCACTCATGGGAAAGCGCTCCAGATTGGTGGTTAGAACAACGAGAACTCCAAGCTAGCTCTGAGAGCTTCATTGAAGAAATGTTGGCTTCAAAAGCACTCACTCAGGCAGCGGTATTCTTCGCCTTAGTACTTCTTCCACCTTTTGCTGAGGAATTCTTTTTCCGTGGAACGGTTCAACGACTCCTCTATCGATCTATGCCTTCGTGGGCTGCGATCACTTTAACGGCTGTCTTCTTTTCTTTTGCACACCTACAAATTGACAACGCCGTGAGCATCTTCCTTTTGGCCCTAGGCATGGGATTGATCTATCACCGCACCCACAAGCTATGGATGACCATTGTCGCCCACATGGTATTTAACGGGATCACCTATTTCTCTTCCTTGGGCTACTTTGATATTCCTCAGAATGAACTGACTATTACTGTATGTGCTGTGGTGGGACTCGCGCTAATACTAACAGCTAAGAAGAGTTCCTTTACGTGGCGTCCGCTTCAGCAGAATGACCCCATGAAAGACTAGTTCTTCGACCATCTTTCTACAAAACAAAAAGGCCACTACGTTGTAGTGGCCTTTTCTTCCTATATGTATGAGAAGAGTTCTTACATATTCGATTCGAACATCTTTTCGGCGTCTACCACCGGCTGAGTCGAATAGTTAATCAATAAGGCATTCACCTGACGGAGTTCTTGTTTGATATCCGAGATGAGGCCCATCTTCACGTTGCCATCAGCTTTGATGGAAACGGTCATTTTTGATTGTTCCGCTTCTGCAATGTCAGAACGAACTTGAGTTACAAAGAACCCAACTTCACTCACTGCTGCAATTTGATCGTCTAGCTGAACACGAGGCTCAGTACCGAACTTTGCTTGGTAATCCGTTTTAGGAGCACCAACGTAAACGTAACAAACCAAATCTTTACGTTCTAGCTTCTGAATTTCTGTTGCGCTAGGCTTACCTACCGTCACTTTCAATTCAACCTCACGCATGGTAGTAGCCACCATGAAGAAGAACAAAAGCATGAACACGATATCCGGAAGGGACGCGGTAGAAACCGCAGGGGTTTCTCTGGCTTTTTCTTTCTTAATGTGTGACATTATCCTACGCTTTTAGGTTCTGCTTCTGAAAGGAGCAATGGATAAACTTCTTGAACGTACTTGTAGCGGTCTTTTGCCTCTGAGTCGTCCTCAGCGTCTTTTGCCTCTTCCTTAATGGTATCATAGTCTTTACCCCATTTGCGCATGCATAAGTCATCGCGCAATTCGTGGTAAGCTGCCATGAGCTCATTGGTTACAGAAACGTACATATCATAAGAAGTACCACGGTCACTCGAAATAGAGATAATCGCCTTCTTAGGATTGTCTGACGAGGTTGGACTCTGATCTCCGCCACATTCCATACAACTTCCATCACCGTTGTTGTCGATGAATTCCATTGCACTTTCACGCAACTCTGAAATTTCCATGTATTCGTTCTCCACCAACAATTGGTTGTTGGCGTTGATTACCACGACGAAGATATTCTTCTCTTTGATTTGATCTTGAATTTCCGGCTTATCTTCCTCAATTGGAGGCAAGAGACGATTCAAACCCTTATCAATATCCATCGTAGTCGTAACGAGGAAGAAGATCAGAAGCAAGAACGCGATATCGGCCATCGAGCCGGCGTTGATCTCTGCTATTTCGCGTTTTTTTCTTGCCATGATACTTACTTAATAATTCTCGCTACAGCTGAATACAATACAGATAGAACAGCCAAAAGTCCTGTAATGTAGAAGGCATTCATACCTGCCGACACGTAATATGCAGTTTCTTCTGTTGTGTTCTTGTAATTCGCGTAATCACTTCCATCAGCCAAGCCGAGAGAAATAACCACGATTAATCCGAGTGCTCCGACTCCGATGAGAGCATTCTTCATTCCTACCGGGTTTACTACCATACCTCTCAATGAAGAGGCAAGTGCAGCAATCACACCGAGTACGAGAATGCCGATGGTAACGTAAATCGCCATTTCAACAGCTGCTCCCTCTTCCTCTGCTAAAAAAATGCTGAGAACGGAGATAGCTCCTACGAGGCCAATTACCAACGCTGCAATCATCGAAATCATTTTGATGTTTGATTTCATGATTACTTATTTTTCTTTTCGAATTCGATGATAAGATCAAGGAATGAAATGGAAGCGTCTTCCATTTTGTTAACGATATTGTCGATCATCGCTACAATCAAGTTGTAGAAGATCTGAAGGATGATGGCTACGATCAAACCGAATACGGTTGTCAAAAGTGCCACCTTAATACCACCCGCTACTAGGGATGGGTTGATATCACCCGCTGCTTCAATCGCGTCGAACGCCTGGATCATACCGATTACCGTACCCATGAAACCAAGCATTGGAGCCAAGGCGATAAACAATGAAATCCAAGATACACCCTTGTCGAGTTTACCTTGTTCAACGGAACCTACAGAGATGATTGATTTATCAACCATTTCGATGCCTTCGTCGTAGTGATCCAAACCTTCGTAGAAGATGGTTGCAACTGGTCCTCGTTCGCCACGGCAAACTTCTTTAGCTGCTTCAACACCACCTGAGTTCAAAGCCTCTTCTACTTTGCGAAGTAGACGGTCGTTGTTAGAAATAGAGAATGTCAAGTAAAGGATACGCTCGATTACGATCGCAAGACCAAGAATCAAGGCTACCAATACGATTCCCATAAAGCCAGCGCCACCTTCGATGAAGTAACGACGCAATACTTGCGTGTATTCTTCTTCTTGTGCAGGAGCTGGGGCAGAAGTTTCAGCTGGGGCTGCCGCTTCTTCCATAGGTGCTTCAGCAGCTTCTGCAGATGAGGAGCTATCCCCAGATGCCATAGATGCGTCAGCTTGTTCTGTTTGCTCTTGTGATGATGACATTTCATCTTGAGCATTGGCCGTACCGAAACTCAACATTCCGGCTAGAACCAACAAAGAAAGTACTCTTCTCATTTTCAACGTTGCTTAATTAATCGTTTAAAGTACCGTACAATTAGGGTTTTTAAAAAGAACTCAGCGGAGAGAGAGGGATTCGAACCCTCGATACGCGTTAACGTATACGCACTTTCCAGGCGCGCTCCTTCAGCCACTCGGACACCTCTCCGTATTTCAACGACAAATCCGCAAGCTTATGGGCTGCGGAAAATCGGCGGCAAAATACAAAAAATACTACTGCCTCAAACCTTAATTTGAACGTTCTCCACAAAGAGAACTCTCAAATTTTACGCGGAATTCCGCTGCGGTCCATCCTTCACCTAACAATACCATTGTTTTAGTGATAGCAGCTTCTAGTGTCATATCGCCAGCACTGATTACCCCTAATCGTGCTAGATGCGCACCTGCAGCGTATTTCCATTGATCTACGCCTCCTGCCTTACACTGTGTTACGTTTACCACAACGGTACCGTTGGCAATGGCTTGACGAATAGCCTCATCCAACCACGGATCCATAGGAGCGTTCCCTGCTCCAAAGGTGTGCAAAATGACCCCTTTCCTATTCCCTCTTAACAGGGTGTGCTCAATGATATCTCGCTCAATACCAGGATAAAAGTGAAGCACAGATATGTTTGTTTCGAGATTTCGATGCACTTTCATCGGGGCGTCTGCTCCCTTGCAAATTTTATCTTTAAAAATGTGAAGATCGACACCCGACTCAGCCAAAATGGGGTGATTCGGACTATCAAAAGCATCAAAACTTTGAGAGGAATACTTATACACACGATTGCCTCGGTGCAATACATATTCAAAATAAACAGCAACTTCTGGCACCATCGGCTTGCCTTCTTCGGTCCGTGCCGTTGCAATTTCCATGGCCGTAATGATGTTCTCGCGAGCATCGCTACGCAACATTCCTATTGGCAATTGCGATCCTGTTAATATGACTGGTTTTGCCAAATTCTCCAATATGAAGCTCAAAGCTGAGGAAGTATACGCCATGGTATCGCTTCCGTGAAGAATCACAAATCCATCAAAATCATCGTATGACTTTTCAATGATATCGGCCATTTCAACCCAATGACTGGGCTTCATCACGCTGGAGTCAACCGGATGCTCAAACGATGTGGTTTCAATTTCACAGTTGAGCTGAGACAGTTCCGGCACTTGCTCTAACAAATGCTCAAAGTTGAACGGCTTGAGCTCTCCACCCGCACCTCGCACCATTCCTATGGTACCTCCTGTATAGAACAATAAGATTCTAGGCTTATCTGCACTCATTTCTGCTGGGGAAGGTTAAAGAGTTTCTCTGCATTCTCCGTTGTAATGGCTGCCACCTCGGTCAGTTTTAACCCCGTGAGTTCGGCCACTCGTTGAGCTACTATGGGAACATAGCTACTTTCGTTGCGCTTGCCGCGATAGGGAACGGGTGCCAAATACGGACTGTCAGTTTCCAACACGAGCTTGTCGGTAGGCATATGCGGTAAAACCGCATCCAACCCTCCATTCTTGAAGGTTGCCACTCCTCCAATACCCAAGTGTAATCCCAATTGCAAACAACGTTGGGCCTGTTCTAAATTCCCAGTAAAACAATGAAGCACCCCTTTCAGTTCACCGTTTTGTTTCTCCTCAACAATTTCAAATATCTCGTTGAAGGAATCTCTAGCATGAATAACAATGGGCTTATCGTGCTTGAGGGCGACATCAATCTGACGGGCAAAGGCCTCTTGCTGCCAAGCTAGTTTATCCTTTTCCCAATAAAGGTCAATTCCAATTTCACCCACGGCAACGAAGGCTTCAGGATTCTGATCAAAAGCAACCTCAACCGCTTGAAGTTGCTCTTCTCTATCTTCTCCAACATGTGTGGGATGTATCCCCATCATTGGGAAGGCCACACCGGGATAGTCACGCACCATCGCCATCATCTGATCGTACGTGCTGACATCGATGTTGGGCAATAATACACGCTTCACACCACTTTGTATGGCGCGTTGCATCACCTCTTTTCTATCACCGTCAAATTGCGAGTGAAAAAGGTGGGTATGGGTATCGATAAACTGCATGGGCGCAAAGGTCGACTTTCCTACAAACTGAACAAAAAGACCAAGGTGAATTCAAACTGTTCACCAATTACTAAATAAATAGGCCTATTCAAGAGAAACTGTAATCCAAACCAACCGAAAGAAACTACATTAGTACTAAATGAACCTCGCTAGCTTACGCATTCTTTTATTGTGGCTGTTTTTCAGCTCCCTCTCCTCTCATGGCCAGGTGGTGGAATTCGAAATTCAAAATGACAACATCGGATTCATCAGCAAGCTCGCGTATGGCCACAACCGACTTTGGCTTGTTTCTGAAGACAACATCTGGTTTCACAACGGAAATGACTTCTCCGTTTTTGAAGGAGATAGCGTTCTTCGTGGCATTACGGTATTAGATGTAGCTCCCTCTGATAGTGGAATATGGATAGGCACATTAAAGTCAGGATTGGGCTTTTATCATTTACAAAAGGGAAAATTGAGTTGGCCTTTTGCCACGGAACGAGGATATCCAGAAATCCCTTACCCAAGAACTGGAATAATCCTCAGTGTATCGGACACGGGAGTCTGGGCACAGATTCATCACTTCGGATTGGGTTTCTTTGACCTTAGAAAAACTGAAATCACCTTCTTTGAGACGGACAACATTAATGGTGTAAGCCAAAGAGGAAATCACATTGTTTCTGGGATGTTTGATTATCCCAATCAACCCCGACAGAAAATCATTACCACGTTAGGGGGAGTTCTAATTCTCGATTTACACACCCAGACCTTTTTTCGATATCTCCCCACAGACCGCGATCACTTAGTAGGCCACGCGAACTATTCTGGTGATGAATCTAGAATCAGGGATGCTATCGTTTCGGACGATTCCATCTATCTCGCAACCTGGGGAGGAGGCCTCCTGCACATGGACTTAAAAAGTGGTTTCTATCACAAATACACTCACTCCCTAGATCTTCCTTCCACCGGACTTAAGCACAACATCGCTCGGATCTATCCTGAGTCTGATTCCACCTTTCTCCTTTCACATATTTATGCAGGAGTCTTCCGGTTCAATAAAGCGAGCAAGTCGTTTCATCTCTTGACAGACCCTCTTGCTAACCCCTTGTTTGGAGAAGCTAAGGATTGGACATATATACCAGGTGGAATTGCGTGGAGTGAAAACAACAAATTCTATGTGCTAGACACGACTCACACCAATAATTGGGATATCCTTCACGCTGAAGGCAAGGTAGATGCGCTGTGGAAATCACCACACTTCCCACTTCAGTCGCTCCTTAGCATTAATGACACCTTGATATGGAAGGATGGGATTCAAGTTATTCCCGTAGAGCGATATTCCGATATCATTTCTGGAGTATACCGAATAGACTCGTCTCGAGTTCTCTTGATCCGACCAAACATGATTCGCCTCTACACGGGAAACCAACTCTCTTTGCTGGAGTTTCCTTCCAGTAAATTTGGAACTGCTGGTGAAATTGTAACCACTCATTTTGAAGCGGTCACCCAAAAGTTGACACTGGGGACCAAAGGAACGGGAATACATCAATTCGATTTCCGCACCAATGAATGGCGTTCCTATCAAAATCCTTCACTTTTAGAATTCTGGATTAAATGCATGGACAGGCATGGAGATAGATGGTGCGTTGTAACTGAAAATTCCATCCTACTTACCAATAGTGAGTTCGCACCTCTTCAATCTGTCAACTTTAAAGAAATAGCCGAACTCCCTGCTGGCATGATTCCCAATGGTGTAGAGTGGGTGGATGAATCGCACATAAGACTGTTTGGTAAAGAAGACGGCATTTACGTCATTCAACTCCACAACTTACAGATTAGTGAAAAGTACATACCAACGGATTACCACTCTACACGATTCAACCAGTACTGCTTTTGGAACGACACCTATTTAATCGGCACCGACAATGGATTGCTGAAAATTGGTCGAGATTCTTCACCTGTACTTTTTGGTCCGTCCTACCAATTACAGAATGTAAATCACCTAGTTCAAGACGGCAACGTGCTACACTTTGTGAATGGGAGAAAGCACTACCGTTGGACTTCTCCATTTACCATTTCAAGATCTCCTCTACTCTCTTCGCCCATCATTCAATCTTTTAGAGCTATGGGCAAATCCATTCATCCCATCAATGAAATAACACTCCAGCCCTCCCAAAACTGGCTTGAATGGCAAATCGTTGCATCCAATTTCCACAATCCCAATAAGGGCGACGTATATGTTCAACTAAAAGGCATATCGGATAACTGGAGAAAATTGAATGGCGAAGAAAATTTCTCTATTTCCAATTTGGATCCAGGCACCTACATTCTCAATGCCAAAACATACCAATCTGACTTGGGCTTTAGTCCCGTTTATAATTTGATGTCCGTTCGGATTCTTCCTGAATGGTACCAAAGGTGGTGGTTCTACCTTCTCATGATGATTACTGTGGGTGCCGCTGCCTATTCTATTTATAGATATCGAATTGCGCAAATTGAGCGAGAGCAACGTATCGAATTTGAATACAAGGATCAGTTGAGAAGTTTGGAAATGCGAATGCTTCGCGTTCAAATGAACCCACACTTTATTTTCAATGCTCTTAATTCGGTTCGATATTACATCTTAAAGGAAGACAAGAATACAGCCTCAGATTACCTTGCAAAGTTCTCTAAACTCCTTCGGTTCATTCTCAACTTAAGCAATCAAGAGAATGTGAGTCTACATGAAGAAATTCAGGGTGTGAAGAACTATATAGAATTTGAACAAATCCGATTCAACAAGAAGTTCACCTTTGAAATTGAAATAGGTACAGATCTGAACACTCAGCAGATTGTAATTCAACCTATGATTATTCAGCCGTTTATTGAAAATGCCATTTGGCACGGCCTCATGCCCCTTGAAACCAACGGGCATTTGAAACTATCGGTTCAAAAAGAAGGCAATCACCTTATCATTACCATTTCAGATAATGGTGTGGGTAGGGAAAGTGCTTTGAGCAAGAACAGTAAAGCACACAAATCTTTTGGATTGAGCATTACAGCTGAGCGACTCAAATCGCTGTCAGAAATGAAAAAACGGGAGGCCAAGTTTGAAATCACCGATCTATTTGAAGACGGAGAACCGAGCGGAACCCGAGTTAAAATCACCATGCCATATGAAAGCTCTCATAGTTGACGACGAAGTTCACAGCTCAGAAATCACTGAGATGTTAGTTGCCGAAAATTGTCCAGACATCCTTCAAATAGACCGCACCAACAAACCTGATGAAGCGGTAACCATGTTGAAGAATATGGGCTACGATATACTTTTCTTGGACATTGAAATGCCAGGCATGAATGGTTTTGAATTGCTGAAGAAAGTAGATTCTCCACTTCCCAGCGTCATATTCACAACGGCATATGATCAATTCGCGCTTGAAGCATTTAGAGCGCATGCCATTGATTACCTCGTAAAGCCCATTGTAGTTGAGGACTTAATTACGGCCGTTCAAAAAGCAATCCGTTCTAGAAAGTCGGAAAAAGAGCAACATTTAGTTGAACTTCTTCAGTCAACTTTAGGCGCACCCCAGTTACAAAAGCTCGCCATTGGCAGCATGGGCGGAATTGATTGGGTTCCCTACAGCAAAGTAATTCGTTGCACCAGCGATTCCAACTACACTACAGTAGTAACCGAAGATGGGCAGCATATTCTATCCAAAACCTTAAAACAGGTAGAAGAGCAATTGCCAGATTCCATTTTCATGCGCGTTCACGCTTCACATGTAGTCAACCTTAACCACATTAACAGTTACAGGAGGGGGGCTGGCGGAACATTAGTGATGAGTAATAAAGAGAACATCCCCGTATCTCGTCAACACAAATCGGAATTGCTCCGAAAAATGGGCGCCTAACCAAGTACTAACAAATCCGTTGTGATTACTCGAAACAGCATGGTCATGCTCAGCTGTGTCTCTAGGTTTACGATTCAAATCAAATCGCAAACCTATACCGATGAAAAAAATTACCACCTTTTTCGCCATGCTTCCACTTCTACTTTTTGGAAGCAACATTCAAGTTACGAACGTACAAGTCACCCCAAACACAAGCACCAACGAGGCTGTCATCACTTTTGACCTAAGCTGGGACAACGGTTGGAGAATTGCTGGAGGTACTGAATTTATGGATGGAGCCTGGGTGTTTATCAAATACCGAACTATGGCAATGCCTGAATGGAAGCATGGATTTGTTTCGTCTTCCAATATCGTTTCAGGCATATTGGGTTATGAGGCTGATCCGCGTCAATTAGGAGTAAAATTCATGCCATCAGTAGATACAGTAGGAACCATTAACGGTTCTGTCGGAATAACCATCAGCAATCTGCTCTCTACTCCTTACGGATTGGAAGTTCAAGTACATGCTGTGGAGATGGTAAAAATCCCGTCAAGCCCTTACTATGTTGGCGATTATGGCGATTACAGTTGGCACCAATACGGCTCCAACAACGATGAGCCGTATCATGTAACCCAATCAGACACCATTTACCGCACTCAAGGAGGAATAGACCACCTAAACAACTCCTCTGTTCCTTATGTGGTAGCCTCAACCGAAGAATTCTGGGTAATGAAATACGAAGTGAGCCAAGATCAGTTTGTGAGCTTCTTGAACAGCTTGAGCCGAACGCAACAAGACAACGCAGTTCCTCTTGACTTAAGCACGAGCAGTAACAACGTATTCGCCCTTTCTGAAACAGCAACGCCATCTTTTAGAAATGGAATTAGAATTGACGCAGGTTTTGACACTGTTTCAGGACCACTCACTTTCTACTGTGACCTTAACAACAACAGCGTAGCAAACGAAAACACCGATGGACTAAACATCGCATGTAACTACTTGAGCCCTGATCAACTTTACGACTATCTCCATTGGGCAGGTCTTCAGGCTATGACAGAATTCGACTATGAAAAATGCTCAAGAGGCCCGTTGTTTCCAAATGCAGATGAATTTGCATGGGGCACATCAGACATTGCTCCTATAGACTTCACCAGTAGTAGCATGCTGCAAAACTCAGGTGCACCAAACGAAACCGTTCAAGTTAAAATGAACTACCGCGCTCATTTGCACACCAACACCTCTTCACCATTTACAGGCCCAATCCGTTGTGGGGTACTTGCCGAATCGAATACCACAACTAGAATAGGAGCCAGTGCTTCTTACTATGGCCTCCAGGATTTAACCGGAAATGTAGGCGAGTACGTTCTTATACAATATGGCTATGCCGAAATACTCGGTGTCACATTTAATCCAGACACCTTGAATGGGGAACATGGTTTCAATTTCAACGCAAGGGATTATTCATTGGTAAAAGGAGGAAGTAACATCTATGCTCTCAGTTCAACTGCAACGGTATCCATTTGCGTGAGTGCGACTACCAATGACATCCCTGTGTACATGAATGGAGGAAGAGGAAGGCTTTAAGCTCACCGTAATCTCAAAATACTGTGATTATGAGAAAGCTACTTTTGGCAATAGTAACGATTGCACTGGCTACTTTACAGACCTTTGCTCAGTTGTGTTCAGTACCTGGTGATGACGCCCAATGGAGCCCCAATTTTGGGTATCCTGGTTTGCAACAAGGCCAAGTAAATGACATGATAGAAGGTGATGACGGCCTTTTGTATGTGTGCGGCTATGGTGCGCAAAACTTTGGTGGAGATTCCAGAGTGAAATTTGTAGGAGCTTGGGATGGTACAAGATGGCACATTGTGCCTGGAATTGGATGTTCACAATGTGGATTTGGAACATCACATGTTACAGCCATTACCAAAGGAAAAAACGGAGACTTGTACTTCGCTGGAATCTTCAAAGCAGCGGAAAATCCAAACGGCTCAATTGTTTACTCGAAAAACATTATTCGTTACAACGTTTTCACCAAAACATATTCTCCCGTTGGAACAGGCATAGGCGGCTCGGGATCCTTGAGTTTTGAAGATCTAGAATGGAGGAGAGATACGCTATTTGTGGGTGGGAAATTCACAGAAGGCTATACCGCAACCGACACTGTTCAACTCACCAATGTAGCCCTGTTTGATGAGGTTTCGAATACATGGAACAATCTGAATGGCGGTGTATACAGTTCTGTTGGCTATCAGAATGGCACAGTACACGACATTGAAATAGGTCCAAATAACTCTGTCTTCATTGGAGGACAGTTTGATGTTTCCGGTGATTTACACAGCTTGAATGGAATTGGAAAATGGAGCGCCAGTTCTGGTTGGGACAGTTTAGCTGGAGGTGTTCACCAAACCACTTCCTATAGCATAAGTCCCGGCTCCGTACAATCTATGCAATACGATCATGCCAACAACAAGCTGTACGTAGGTGGAGTGTTTGGGGATTTCATTGCTTCGGCAGGAGTTTACCAACAAAGAGGATTGGCCGTATTTGATGGTCTTAGCTGGACAAAAATACGATCCATTGGTGTACCTGTATCAACGACCGCGTTCTCGGTTAGAGGTATGCATCTAGATACAGCAAACGCCGAACTCTACATTGCGGGCGACTTTAGAAAATACAGCAATTATGGAGGCGTAAATCCTTCTCCTGGAAATGGTATTGTCAAATTAAACCTGAGCACATTGTTGTTTGATGAGTTGGAAGATGGAGTAACCGAAGGTCTCATGGTCCATTGCGTGGCTCCCTACAACGGACACCTCTATCTAGGCGGCACCTTCAATTCAGTAAACGATACCGTTAGCGCTTTTGGCTTCGCCTCATGGGATGGAAGCCATTTACACTCTTATGGCAATGGGGTATCCGGCGGATCGAACACCATATATGCCATGGAAAAATATGGCAGCGGAACCATTGTGGCCGGTTACTTCACCAATGCCGGCCCGTTACAAAACCTAAATAGCGTTGCTTTCTGGAATGGAAATGAATGGGAAGACCTCGGAATTCGATTCAACACACCCTACGCAAAACAAGTAAAAGCGCTCAAACTTCAAGGCAATGAACTATGGGTTGGAGGTAGAATTGATGGGATAATTGATGACAACAGTGATGGAATTGGCAGATTCAATTTGAACACCCGTACTTGGACGGTATTTGGCACTGGTATTAGCGGAAACAACCGTAGAATTAATGCTATTGAAGTATTCCAAGGAGAAGTGTACATCGCCGGTTCATTCACGTCAATTGATGGGACACCTGCCAATAACATGGCTAAGTTCAACGGAACATCCTGGGTAGCAATTGGCAACTTTACTCACTATTCGGATGAGATTATGGCATTAGAAAATCAGGGCGATTCTCTTTTGTTCATAGGTGGGGAAATCTACTCACACAACGGCGACGCGAGTCAGTCGGATTTAGTGGTGTATGATGGCTCTCAATTCTCCTCTATCTGGCCAACATTTAATGGTTACAGGGTGGTCCGAGCTTTAGCGCAAGACACTGCTAGAGGCGTGATGTACGTTGTAGGCAATGGCCTTGAGACGGTGAACTCAAGTAGTTCTGTATTTAATAACAACGTGGCGGCTGTTGTAGCTATCTCTAGTCAGAAAGTAATAACGGGTTATGATTTAGGGATGACAGCTCAAGAGCGATACAACACTTACACACATGCTGTAGATGTAGACTCCAGTGGAAATATCATTCTTGGAGGAAGAATTCCAACTGCAAATGGCTTTGAAATTTACCACGTGGCACGTGTGAGTCCTAGTGGAACCGCAGGCTTCTTTGGATCTGGTGTAGACGTTCAAATGAACTCCGACCGTGTTTACGCCATCTCAGCTGCAGACAATGGCTACTTCTTTGGAGGAACATTCACAACAGCGGGCAGTATGCCTTCATATAAAATTGGATTCTACGGACGTGACTCCTTCATTCCTGTTTTACCGAACGCGGATATTTCAATGGATACAATTACATCAACCGGTCAATATGTAATCCGTCCTGATGAGTTCAACTCGAACAACTCGTACTATTGGACTAATGGCGATTCTACCGCTAGCGCAACTATATTCTCCAGTGGGATGTACACCCTGTTTGTGACGACACCCAATGGATGTAATGCGGAAGATTCTATCTACGTGCAAATTCTACCTACTCCTTTCATGGTTGGCGGTAATGATGATGGATATAGCAGCACGATTAGGGCTGTAAATGATCCTAGTTTTTACACAGGAACAACAAGTGATGGCCACGCTTTACAACAAGTCCTCGTACTAGAACCATCCTTCTTTGCAGGTCAGCAAAGCGATGGATTCACGCTGGCTAAGCTGAAACTAACTTCTCCTGCATTCTTTAGAGGTGGCATAGGGGATGGATTCAACCAAGCAGAAACGAATTTCATCGATATCAACCTCTCGAATTTTAGCTTGAGTGGGAGCTCAGGTGCCAATCCACAAGTGGTAACTGCGGAGTTTACCAATCTGTCATTTGATCCTGTTTACGACTTCGACCTTTCCTTGTTTGAGAATGGTCAGTATATGTGGACAGAGACCATAAACGACACCTTATACCCCGGACAACCAAAATCAATTGCACTTCAAAACACCTATTCACCAACGATTTCTGGACCACTAAGCATTTGCGGGGTGATTGAACACCCTAATGATGTCATTGCTGCAAATGATACCTCTTGTGTCAACTTTACTTCCACTATATCCATAGAAGAAGATGAAAACGACGGCATGGTCATTTATCCTAATCCTGCGGATGCAAGTGTGTCCGTCTATCTGGGAACAGCGCAAGATTTTCACACCTTACTATTGATGGACAGTAGAGGCAAAATCCTCCGAGAAAGAAATGTGAACCACGAAGAAGAGGTTCAAATCAACACCATGCACCTTCCGTCAGGCATCTACATGATCCGCCTGATAGGCCAAAGCTCACAAAGAGTGAGTAGGGTGATGATTGTGCATTAGATTCCAATCCAATCAACCTAGCCCCTGTACGCAGAAATGTGTACAGGGGCTTTTTCATATTGGCTAGTAATATGACATATATGGATTGCTTGTAGACGCCCTTTCCCTATCATATAAGCGAATATCATCCAGCGCATCTTCGATGATTTCATCAAGGATACCGTGACTTTCATTATAGGTCTCCGCTTCTTCGATGATCACATATTCTGTATCCATTACTTCTTTGTCTTCTACCACCACATAGAACAGCCTCCACAGTTGATCATCATCGTTCTTTGCGCGGAAGAAGAAGACTTCAGCTGCACAAGGCTTGATATCAATTTTCTCACTCTGAATGAAAGAGATGCTGTCGTAATTTCTGTAATTTCTATTCGCTAGAATACTCTTGGCCAATGCATCGCGAGACTGGTATTGGTCTTCTAACAAATCGAGTTTATCATTCTCTTGTAAGTATGGATAGACTTTGTAGAATGCTTTGGGATCAGACGCTACGAAACTCCAAGTAGAATCCTCCACCTCTTCATGTGGATCGGTCACCACTAACAGCTCCGCTAAAACACGCTTGCTTCGAATACTCGCAATTTTTCTAAAATGATCTTGAACTTCGTCTTCCTCCTTATATGGGGTGAGTAGCTTGGTATAAATCGAAAGTGCTCTATTGGTAGAGGAGCTGCTTCCATACAATCCTCTCTGCACTTCATCCTTTGCGTGTTGCTTCTTGAGCTCAACCTTGGCAAATAGCAGAAGGGTTTCGTACTTCAATTGATAGTCGGATCCTTCTACCAAGCCACTGTCCAGCAAGTCAGCCAACAAATCATATATCTGAAGTCGATAATCTTCAAAATCAGCTAACGTTAGAATATCTGGATAGATAGATGGAGCCAATTCCAAAGAATCATTAAACTCGTGAAACAAGGAAGAATATGTATATTCATTGGTGGTAAATGGTGGTTCATCTAAGATTAACTTATTGAAACTCTCCACCGCTTCTTTCGTATCGAACTCCAGTAGAGTTTCAAGAATCTCGAATTGGTACGATGAAGAGTCTAGCTTCTCGTAGTACAAGTCTTCCAAATATGGAATATTGGCGTTGACATTATCCATAGTGCTCAATTTATGAATCAATGCCAATCGAGTTCTCCTCGTAAATCCGTCTTCTACATAATTACTCAAGTACTCTTTAATCCGCTCAGAATCGTCGGCCCCAAACCATACATCCCGAACAGACTTACTCGCTTGATACACCTGAGTGCTATCATGGCTGTCTAAGGCTTCAAAGAACAAATCCGCCTTGCTCATGGTAATCGGAAGTCCAATAATGGTATCGTCAGAAGGGCGGAAACTTGCGAAAGCTCTATCGACAAATTCTGAGTGGTAATCGGCAGATTGAACGTTTGCATAAATCCCGTACAATGCTGCGTTTTCTACAATAAGCTTAGCTTTAATCACTCTTTCAGTATTGGGAGCAGTGAAGGTGTAGGCCTTCGCTTGACTGAAATAACCATCTTTCTCAATGGTGTATAAAGTGCTATCGCTAGCGATGGTAAGTTTCTTTTCGGATAGTAAATCGCTCAAAGCAAACTCCCAGAATTCTTCTACACTATGCATCGACGCATACTTCGGCAGTGTAGTAAACTCAATGAGCAAATCCTCGCCTGTAGGGATGTATTCTAAAACACTGGTTTTATGTTCTCCCTCAAAATCGGAATTGCCGGCACCGCGCACTGCCCCTCCCATTAAACCTTCGAAGAAAGAATCGTAGTTGTTCAAATCTACAGGCGACTCCATCACAATGTGATACACGCTATCCTTGTACTCCACAAATTCGTCGCTATAAACGAAGGGGGTAAATTGAAAAGATGAGAAGAAATCATTTCGCTTTGCCTTCTTCTCTGCGGTGGTAATCAGCATCACATACTTTGGTCCTTGAATGTGAACCTCCCCGTAATACGTGCCTTTCTTCGTACTCAGTTCAAAACGGCTGAAAGCCAACTCGCCTCCTTCAACCGTCAATTCATCGATCTCTAAATCACGCTCATCGGCCCACTTCTCTACCATGTAAGTGAGCTCAAAGTCGTCTTCTTCCAAATAGGAGAAATCATAGTACTGACGAACACCTACAGCATAATAATCCCCTTCGTCATACGACTGTGCCCAAAAGGTATTGTTCGCTTCTTCAAAAACGCCTGGGTACAATTCTGTCCTCAGTCTTCCTGGCAAGTTCACCTCCAATCCACCTGAGTTAGGTTGGTATTTCTCCGTCGATTCAACGGCTCTCAATTCAATATTTTTAAAGAAGGCCTCGGGAAGTTCTGAATTCGCAAACTCTTTGTGCCCTCCTACCTTGAAAATTAATATCTCCAATGGGGTGCATACAATTTGGTAATGTTGATGATCTCCAGTTCGGGTCTCGTTTCGAATTTCTAAGGCCGGATATCCCGACACTTCAATGGTGTCCTTACTCAGAATTTTACCAGGGATATTCTCGAAGAGCATGCTGTCCAACTTCCCAAAGTAGAAGTTCTCATCTTTCCCATTCAACATTCCAAAAGTGTTGATTCTTCGGAGACTGTAGTATCCACCGTTCACCATATCTGCAAATACATATTCCTGGAACGGCTTACTCAGTAATTTGGTCATTTCTCCCGGTACTCGAGTACGGACAAAATGGTCATCAGATTCGAATGAACGCAATTCCGTCGTGTGAATCACTTCATCAATTCCATCCTTGCGACTAATACTGGTTGCGGTTACTGCGCGATCTACTGGCTCTACAGTATACCCCTTTTGGCGAAGTAGGTTAATCACTCCTTGATCGCCAGGAAGGTGAGCTGCACCCACTCCTGTAAAAAGAACGCCTTCATTCATCAATGAATCCATTCCTTCTACCATGATGGCATTACGCACGTGAAGCATATACTTCTTGTAGTATTTACCCGGATAGAGAAGCGTGTAAGTCGTATCTAGTAAGTCTAAATCCCCACGGCGATAGGCATCATCCAACAACATCTGCCAGTCGGAATAGTCTCCCAACATATCTTCAGCCTGTCGAGGCGTGATGTACACGGCATCCTTGTCCCTGCGGCTCGACATCATCACTTGCTTAAACGACTCTTCGTAATCTTCCAATGGAACGATCTTCTTTCCGCTCTTCATCCCCGCTTGGAAAATGAAAAGATCGAGGTAGGTGTTTTCCGAGAAGTCTTGCTCATACGTATTGAGTCGATACAAAAGGTTGTTCAAGAGGTCTTGATCTCTTGACAAGTAATACTCCAACTCCTGCTGTTGAGGTTCATTGGGGATGAAAGACTCATAGAGTGGAACCCCTGGCCCAGAAAACTGAAATGAAATCCCTACATAATCACGGTAGAGTGAGGATGACGTCATGTCTTTCACCCAAGTATCCGGATTGGTTTCTAGAGCAATGATATCTGCATTGTCGATTGCATCAAAGAATGTTTCACTCAGGTGGAAAGCAACGCGATTGCTCACGTGCATCGTTCCGTACAAATAGGAAGGTTCATCCAGTCCATTTCCAGAAATCTTCCAGAGTAGGCCTTGGTAATCTTTATTAATTTGAGAAAATCCGCAAAGGGGAAAGAGGGCGATGAGCAGCAAAAATCTGAACATAGAGGAATGTTTGAACATAGAAGGCAATACATGTGAACACATCACAGCATGAAATCACAAACTGAGTATAGATTTTCGAGGAGACCTGTTACCCAATGTGGAATGTCCATGGTTGAGAGATGCGATAACGGTTGTTAAGTTCGGTAAAAGAATTGAAATTGGGAACTCCTTTCAAACACCGACGTGAGACGTAAGGCCGTAAAACAAAAAACCCCGACAAATGCCGGGGTTTTGATATCGATAATTGGAATTTACAATCCGAGAGCTTTCTTCGGATCTCCACCCATCAGGATTTCAGCTGGATTCTCTAGTGCTTCTTTCATAGCCACCAAACAACCTACCGATTCACGACCGTCAATTACGCGGTGATCGTAGCTCAATGCCACGTACATAATTGGGCGAATCTCAACCTTTCCATCCACAGCCACTGGACGCTCAACG
The DNA here is from genome assembly GCF_008933165.1 of Phaeocystidibacter marisrubri. Lineage (NCBI taxonomy): Bacteria > Pseudomonadati > Bacteroidota > Flavobacteriia > Flavobacteriales > Phaeocystidibacteraceae > Phaeocystidibacter > Phaeocystidibacter marisrubri. The sequence goes on along the minus strand of NZ_WBVQ01000003.1, from coordinate 208,637 downwards.
ATGTTGTGCATTCCCAAGATGGCACTTTGAGGAGGGTTGATAATTGGTGTAGACATCATAGAACCAAATACACCACCGTTGGTGATGGTAAATGTACCACCCGTCATTTCGTCTACAGTAATCTCACCGTCACGAACACGAATTGCCAAGCGCTTCACTTCTTTTTCCACACCTGCAAAGCTCAAGTTCTCCGCGTTGCGAATCACTGGAACCATCAGACCTTTTGGACCTGAAACGGCGATAGAAATATCCTTGTAATCAAAAGTAACGAGCTCGTCACCGTCGATCATACTATTCACTTGCGGGAACTCATTTAGAGCATGAACCATGGCAAGGGTAAAGAAGCTCATGAAGCCAAGACCCACTCCATGCTTTTCTTTAAAGGCATCCTTGTACTCAGCACGCAAATCGAAGATTGGCTTCATGTCCACTTCGTTGAAAGTGGTCAACATCGCCGTTTCATTCTTCACGCTTACCAAGCGCTGAGCGAGCTTGCGACGAAGCGAACTCATTCTCTTGCGCTCTGAACCGCGGTTTCCAAGACCTGGTGAACCCATAGAAGCCTCTGCTTTCACAGCATCGTCTTTGGTAATTCTTCCACCTTTTCCGGTGCCTGATACGCTCTTTGGATCTACTCCTTTTTCGTCGAGGATTTTCTTAGCTGCTGGAGAAGGAGTTCCGGCAGCGTATGATTTCTCATCGGCCTTTGGAGCTTCGGCAACTGGACCTGGATTTGGTGCAGCTTCCTTCTTCTCCTCTTTCGGTGTAGAAGCACCTTCTGGAGCAGCGGCAGAAGTGTCAATCTTGGCAATTACTTGACCCACTTGAACGACTTCACCATCACCTACAACGAGTTCAATCACACCGCTCTCTTCTGAAGGAAGTGCAAGTGTGGCTTTGTCTGAGTCAATCTCAGCGATTTCCTGATCCTTTTCCACGTAGTCACCAGAAGCAACTAGCCAAGAAGCGATTTCTACTTCAGAAATAGATTCTCCGGGAGAAGGGACTTTAATTTCTACGATCATCGTATTGAGAACTTTACGGGGTCTTGTTTATGCGTTGAAAACGGATTCAATTAATTGGCGGTGACGAGCATGTGCCGTCTTAGAGGAACCTGCCGCTGGAGCTGCGCTCGCCGCTGGAGCACACAATTCCAAACGCTCTGGGAATCTCCACAAAATATGTGTCCATGCCCCCATGTTTGCCGGTTCTTCTTGCGCCCAAATCTTCTTGTCAATGTGAGCGTACTTCGCAAGTACATCTTTGATTTGCTTTTCTGGCAATGGATAAAGCTGCTCTAGGCGAACCAATGCAGTGGTTTCGTCGTTGCGCTCTTCGCGTTCTGCCAACAAATCATAGTACAATTTACCAGATACAAATACGACCTTCTCGGCTTTCTTCGCATCAATTTGGGTATCGTCAATTACTTCTTGGAACCTTCCTGAGCTGAATTCCTCTAAACTCGACACCACTTTTGGATGTCGAAGGAGGCTCTTTGGACTCATTACCACAAGTGGCTTGCGGAATGGGCGGTGCATTTGTCTGCGCAACGCGTGATAGAAGTTCGCCGGAGTAGTAATGTTTGCTACCTGCATGTTGTACTGCGCACACAATTGAAGGAATCGCTCCAAACGCGCGCTAGAGTGCTCTGCACCCTGACCTTCATAACCGTGCGGAAGAAGCATGACAAGTCCGTTTTGAACTTTCCACTTATCTTCTGCAGCGGCCAAGAATTGGTCGATGATAATTTGAGCGCCATTGGCAAAGTCACCAAACTGGGCTTCCCAAATGGTCAATGTTTTCGGACTAGCCATAGCGTAACCATAGTCAAATCCGAGAACGGCATATTCTGAAAGAAGAGAGTTGTAAATCGCAAAGCGACCTTCTCTTCCTGGAATCTCATCAAGTCGACAAACGCGTTGCTCGCTATCTTCCACCTTCACAATTGCATGACGGTGAGAGAAAGTTCCGCGTTCTACGTCTTCCCCAGAAATTCGAACGTTGAAACCTTCAACTATCAAACTTCCATAAGCCATCAACTCTCCCATACCCCAATCGAGACTGTTGCGCTCGAATACTTGGGCATTTCTATCCTTGAATAGGCGTTTGATCTTATTGATAAACTTCAAGTCGTTCGGAAGCGTAGTGATGGTCTCCGCAATTTTCTTGAGCGTTTCTACCTTCAAACCTGTTTCTGGTGAAAGCTCGAAATCTTCTGGAACACTCTGGCGATATTCACTCCAATCAGACTCCATGAATGGAGTGATGAAGTTCTTCTCGATTTTCTTCGATTCGTCGAAATCCTCTTCCAACATAGCCTTGAACTCCTTCTCCATTTCGGTGAGGACTGACTCTTGCAGGTCGTGGAATTCCATCAACTTCTTACTGTAAATCTCACGCGGATTTGGATGGCGAGAGATCTCCTTGTACAACAAGGGTTGTGTGAAACGCGGTTCATCTCCTTCATTGTGACCGTACTTACGGTAACACAACAAATCAATGAAGACGTCTTTGTTGAATTTCTGACGGTATTCTACGGCGAAACGCATAGCGTGTACCAATGCCTCAGGATCATCGCCGTTCACGTGAAGAACAGGAGCGAGAATTACCTTGGCGATATCGGTACAGTAGGTACTGCTTCGCGCATCGAGATAGTTGGTGGTAAAACCAACTTGGTTGTTAATCACAATGTGAAGTGTTCCACCGGTTGCATAACCGCTCAAACCCTCCATTTGGATCACCTCATAAACCACGCCCTGAGCTGCAACAGCCGCATCGCCGTGAATGAGGATAGGCATCACTTTAGATTGATCGCCATTGTAATCGTTGTTGATTTTCGCACGGGCGATACCTTCAACAACTGGGTCCACCGCTTCCAAGTGAGAAGGGTTTGGTGCAAGGTTTAACTTCACCTCGTGACCCGCTAATTGCTTCGTGGTTGAGTAACCCAAGTGGTACTTAACGTCGCCGTCAAATTCATCCTCCACAAAGGCTTTCCCTTCAAATTCTGAAAAGATCTGCTTGCGCGGCTTTCCGAAAATATTAGAGAGAACGTTAAGACGCCCGCGGTGAGCCATCCCCACTACGAACTCCTCCACTCCACCTTGTGCAGCGTAATCGATGGTGAATTCCATTGCGGGAATCAACGACTCAGCCCCTTCAATAGAGAAGCGCTTTTGTCCTACGAACTTTGTGTTCAAGAACGATTCAAAAGCTACTGCCTCGTTCAATTTATGAAGAATGCGAACCTTCTCATCTTGATTAAAGACGGTAGAATTCTCATTCTGATGTAGCCATGATTTAACCCAATTGGTAACCTCTGGATTTCTGATGTACATGTACTCCACACCGATAGAGCGGCAGTACATGTTTTGAAGATGCTTAACAATAACGCTAAGCTTTGCTGGACCCGGAAGTCCAACTTCTGTAGCGGCCATGAACTCGCGATCCATATCTGCTTCCTCCAAACCGAAGTTCTGGATATCCAGCGTTGGCGAGTACTTGCGTCGAGCGCGTACAGGGTTGGTCTCGGTAAACAAGTGACCGCGTGAACGGTATCCTTGAATAAGATCGAGAACTAAAAACTCTCTTCGTACATCATCAAGAGCCTGACTATCGACTGCCCCCATCGGGTCGTCACCGTACACCTCTCTCGAAAAGTCGTAACCTTGAAAGAAAGAGCGCCAGCTCGGCTCAATCGAATCGGGATCCTTCAGGTACTTTTCGTACAAGTCGTCAATAAAACCAATATGTACACTACCTAAGAAGGAGAATCTGTCCATGGGATTTCTCTACAAAAAATTTCCGCCAAAATTACAACAAATAATTTGCAAACCTCTTCCTGCGTTTCATCTTCTAATGACGTAAATTCGTTGATAATCTATTATGATGAAGAGTACTGTTCTAACCGCCATTTTACTGAGTTGTTCATTCTGGGCCTCCGCCCAATATGGCCCGATCTCCAAAAGAGCAGAAACAGAGGAGGAAGGGGACACTCAAACTACCCAATCCCAATCATCGGATGTGAGCTCACAAACGTTCTTCCAACGCTTGGTTTACGGGGGTAACTTCGCCCTGAGTTTTGGATCAACCACCTACATTGAAGTGAGTCCACGCGTAGGATACCGCGTAACCAACGACCTTACTGCTGGATTGGGTGTGAATTTCATCTACAGCAAAATTCCACGAAACTTCTACGGACAAGGTTATCCCGGCTACGAAACATACGTGTACGGTATGCACGAGTACACCACCTACAACCTACCTATCCAACTTCCGATTGCCTTGCATCAAGAATTCGAAATGTTGAATTATGAGTTATTCAACTATCGCGATTACGAATACCAAAGACAATGGGTACCGGGCTGGCACATTGGCGCGGCGCTTTATCAGCAGGTGAATAGCAGAGGGGGCGGAGTTTACTTCATGGCGCTGTATAACGTCCTTTATGATCCCGACCGAAGTCTGTATGCGAGTCCGTGGAGCCTTCGACTCTCCTTTATGCTCTAGAGCTTACCGCTGAAGCGAAATCGAAAGATCACTTTTAAAGCTTCTCGTTCAGCGATGGAATGCGCCAACAACTCGTGCCATGAATTCCACTTACCAGACATCATCTCGCGGCGCAGTTTTGCTTCGGAAATATCAATGCGATAAAGCAATTCAGGGACTCTTCCTTGGCTAATGTCAAACTGGGATTGAAGCACTCTCAAGATGACCTCACACACTTTCTTCCAAGAAGCCTGTGGTGAAGTTAATGGCAACTGTTCGCCCAAGTCCTTCTCTATTTGCTCTATCCACGCTCGATGCAATTCAGCGTTGGAAGCAACGAGTTCCGACTCATATTTGGACAATTCGCCGTTCAAAACGAATATCCTAGAGATACGCCAATAAGTACATGCGGATAAACGTGTTCAAACAATCCACTTTGTGAAGTATTCGGTGGATCCTTGAGTGAATTGGTTTCAAAGGCACGGTACACTACGGCGCCTGCAGTAGCATAAACCATCACATTCATCCCGCTCTCAATGCGACGAAGTCCCAAGGTGTAGGTCAGATACCAATTCTGTTGATCGCGCCAAATAACATAAGTGACTGCGTCTTCATCTGTGTACTCCCAGTCTGCAAAAGTAACGGCCTTGAGCGCGAAACGCGGACCGTGAAACGCAACTGTATGTGTTTCGATATACAATTGAACGTCCCATAGATAGCCCTTTGCATCTGTCAATTTCACATCGAGCGGGGCAAATTCTGGCGACATGAAATCGCGGTTATAATTCTGGAAGGTGAAACCAATCAGAACTCGATCTGATAATCGGACATCAACTCCGGCATTCAATCCATAGATGAAACGAAGAGGGTGAGTTCGCAAAGTCAACCACGACTTTTCGATAGGGCCTCCACGTTCCGACGCTGTAGAATCCTGGGTTTGGCTCGATGCAACCCAGGGCAGAAGTACAAGGAAGAGAATGAACAAACTGCGCATAAACCGGAAGGTACAGCCGTATCGGTTAATAGACAAGGTTGTTAGTGAGAATCAGTGGTCGCGATGATATAGATACTCGGCAAAGTTCTTTAACTCCGTAATATTTGCTCCGTGCTGCGAACACTCGTCTAAGGCATTAAGCGCCTTGCGGTAGTATGATTCCATTCGCTCTTCGGCATAGCGTACAGAACCCACACGCTGATAGATCTCCATAACGGCCTTTACTTTCTCTGCTGGAAGATGGTCTTCTTTTAACCAGGCCAAGAGTTCATCTCTATCTTCTCCTGTGGCGTGACGCAGTGCGTGAATCAGCAAGATGGTCTTCTTGTTGGAAAGAATATCCCCTCCTACTTGTTTCCCTACTTTCTCTGGATCGCCAAAGGCATCTAAAAGGTCATCCTTAATCTGAAAGGATGTCCCTAGGTTCAATCCGAATTGATAGGACTGCTCTGCTCCCACCTCATCTGCCCCGCCAATCAAGGCGCCAATCTCCAGAGATGCACCGAGCAAAACTGAGGTTTTATATTGAATCATTCGAATGTATTCCGCTTCGGTAACATCCATTCTCAATTCAAAATCCATATCCCACTGCTGACCTTCGCAGATCTCCAAAACGGTTCGTGAAAAAACGTCAAACACCTTTCTAAAGATGCGATCATCGACCATAGAAATGTAGCGGAAAGATGCCCCTAACATGGCATCTCCCGAAAGAATACCCACGCTTAGGTTCCACTTTTCATGGACGGTTTGCCGACCTCTTCGAAGAGGCGCATTGTCCATAATATCATCGTGAATCAGTGAAAAATTGTGCAAGAGTTCAATACCCATGGCAGCATCCATAGCCTCTTCGGCTTTTGTGCCAAAGGACTCACAGGCCAGCAGTGCGAGAACGGGACGGAGTCGCTTGCCTCCTAAGTTCAAGATATAGTGAAACGGTTCGTATAAGTTCTTGGGTTCTTCTCCAAAATTCTTTTCGGAAATAGCCTTGATAAACAGCTCTTGAAGTTGCGTTAAGTCTCGCATTCAGTATGGGTTGTAAAAGACAGTTGCCCGCCTATTTTGCTGGGAGTTCGTTCTTCTCTTCGTCTTCATCGTCTTCATCGAAGCCTTCGTAAACTTCGATAATATTTTCATTGAAAGACTTCGCATTGATCCACTTTTCTACACTCATCAAAAACGCAGGTAGAATCAATAAGTTGGCGAACATGGCAAAAAAGAGCGTAATGGACACCAAGATTCCCAAGGAAACGGTTCCTCCAAAATCGGAAGCAATGAAGATGGTAAAGCCAAAGAACAACACAATGGAGGTGTAGAACATGCTGATCCCTGTTTCGTGGATTGCAGCGAGAACCGCCTTGCCTATTCTCCAGCCATTCGACTTCAACTCTTGTCGGTATTTAGCCAAGAAGTGAAGGGTATCATCCACCGAAATACCAAAGGCAATACTGAACACCAAGATGGTAGAAGGCTTGAGTGGAATACCGAAGAATCCCATAATACCAGCCGTCATCACTAGTGGAATCAAGTTGGGAACAATGGAAACAATCACCATTCTCGCCGAACCAAAGAGGAAGGCCATGATGATAGAAATCACCGCAATGGCCAACAGCAAACTCTGAATCAAATTCTTAATCAAATAGCTCGTACCAGCTAAGAATACTACGCTGGCACCTGTAATGGTTGTCGTGTATTCATCGGTATCAAAAACTGTGGCAATGCGCTTCTGAACCTCCGCCTCGAGTTCCTCCATTAAAGGAGTTGGAAGATCTGGAACTTGCAGAGTGATACGGGCTTTAGAACCCAAGGAATCCACCATGCTTCGCAAAAGAGGGTTCTCCGTTTGATCTTGTGGTAGATATTCGGCAATCCAATTGCGCTCTGTGCTGCTCGGGAATTTGTACATATTGGGATTACCTCCCATAAAAGCCTGTCGGCTAAACTTGAGGAAATCGATAATGGATACGCTTCGAGAGGTCTCTGGAATACTGTCCAACGACTCCTGAAGTCGGTCTACCTTCTTTAAAAATGAGCCGCGCTCCACTCCATGATCTTCATGAGTATCAATGATAATTTCCATAGGAACTACACCATGGAAAGCCGACTCTAAATATTTGAGATCGATATATAGTGGATCGTCTTCGCCAAAATCTTCGGTCAAGTTCCCAGTAGTGTGAACCATTCCCATCCCCCAAATACCAAGGGATACAAAAACTACGGTACCGATATATATCAACCTTCTGTGATGGACGACGGCTCCTTGAAGGAACTCCACCATGCCAATCACCCACTTTCTATCCAAGTGCTTGTAGTGACGCTCTTTTGGAGGCGCCAAGAAAGTGTACATAATTGGAATAATGATAATGCTCAAGAAGAACACTACCATGATATTCACCGAGGCTACAACGCCGAACTGAACCAGCGTAATACTGTCGGTTAAAATAAACGCAGCAAATCCCAACGCCGTAGTGGTATTGGTGAGCATGGTTACGTTTCCAATCTTTCGGATCACCCTTTGAAGGGCCAAGATCTTGTTGCCGTGCTCCCGGTATTCCGAGTGGTACTTATTGATCAAGAAAATGGCATTCGGCACACCAATTACAATAACCAATGGAGGGATCAAGGAGCTGAGAAGTGAGATTTCATAGTTGAAGGAGGAAATCAATCCAAAGGACCAAATCACACCAATGACTACCACAATGAGCGAAACCCCCACTGCACGAAGACTTTTCAAGAAGAGCCCAAGGATAACGGCCGTTACCAAGAAAGTGAGGAAGATGAAGAGGTAAACCTCTTTCTTCACCTTTTCGGTGTTGGCCATTCGGATATAAGGAAGACCTGAAACGCGAACCTGAATTCCCGTGGCCTCCTCAAAGTGCGTCGACACTTTTCGAATTCGATCTACAATTCGGATAATTTCGGCATTGTACAGTTTATCCGATGCGATTCGCGCAATCATCAACTCTACTTTCCCATCCTCAGAATAGAGCATGCCCTTGTAAAAAGGCAAGTTGTAGAAAACACTTTTGATGGAATCCACTCCCTCCTGCGTGGTTGGAACTTTGTCCATCACCGTAGAGGCCGCAAACTCCCCTTTCTGCTCATCTACTTTAAGATTGTATGCATTCGCTAAGGAGAGAACATTCTCAACGCCCTCAATACTCAAGATAGAATCAGATAGTCGCTTCCAAGTATCCAGACCTTCAGGTGTCCAAAACCCGTCATTGGCCACGCCAAGCACCACAGCATTTCCCGCTTCACCGAACTGATCACGGAATTCATCGTAGGCTATACTTATCGGATTATCGACAGGTAGAATCCTCGAAAACTTGTACGAGATTCTAATATCTAAAGCCTGATAAGCCATAAATGCAGTAGCGAGCACTACAAGACTTAAGAGCAGAGCTTTTTTTCGAAGTATTAGTCGAGCAATTTTTGTCCACATTGCCTATTGGGGCTTGTGGCGGCAAAGGTAGATAAATTCATTCAGCAGCTTAGAAAACGGATGTGCGATAGGTCAACTTCACTGCGGCGTTATCCCCATAAGCCCCTGAATAGTAAGCTCCAAAGCGTTGATAAAAACCTATACCTAAACCATTAATTAGTTCATTGACCTCTAACCCCACTTCGTGATATCCGTGTTCAAGGCTCTGAAGCTCAAAACCTGTGTGAAGTTCAGGGTTGGAAAGTGTACCGATCGTTGAACGCCATAACACATCAATTTTCGGCGCCCAAGAACCAATGGTAAAGAGTCGATCTTCAAAACTGTGACGAATATCCAAAGCCACATAGGCATCTGCTGCGAACTGATTGAATGGCATGGTTTCAAAACTTCGAGCACTGGAAATCGCATTTGTAAAAGTAAAATCACTCAATGCGCCAACGCCATTGGCTTGCGGTCCACTCAAGAACGTATATGGAACATCACCACTCACGTAAGAACCCGAAAGCGTAAGCGTAGTGATGCCAGTGTACACGCGCTTTATTTGATGCGCGGCCTCCGCATTGATCTTATGATATGGGAAGCTTCGATCAAACACATTGTCAAAACTCTCTTCGTAGGCCAGTCGGAATCTCGGATAAGTGATCTCAATCGGCCGCAATCCAAAGGGGCCCGACATGTATCGATCATTGGGAGCATACTCCAACTCTAATCTAGCAAAGAGCACATTAAATCCATTGAGATTGATGTCGCCTTGCTCATCTGAGTACCGATAGGCATAATCACTCATAGTGAGGCGGTTCTGACGATGCAAACTGACATCCATTTGCAAGTTCGGCCAAATTCGATAGCGGAACCCTCCATAAACATCACTGATTTCATCAAAGGTTGGAATGTTCAAGAAGCGATAATCCGAGCTTCCAAAAATGGTCTTCCGTTGAAGTTTGTAGCTCGTACCAGCGATTTCATAAATGTCGTAATCATAGCCACCATATAACGTGGCTTCTGTGGATTTATCGAGATAGATCTCTCCAAAATATCCGTACTTCCAGACCTTGTCTTTGAATCCGTATCCAAAATGTCCCCCAATTGAGAACCAATTGGACAACTTCGGACTGGTCTGAACACCCGCTCCTAACCGGAACCCTTCGTACACATTGTATCGAACGATGCGATCGATGTTAAAATCAAAGTAGCCCCAACGCAATTTGCCGGTAGTTAAGGCCATTAACCATTTGATTTTACGCTCGATATCGAGTTCCTGACCTACGCTATCCATGAACTCGTATGTACGCTTTTCGCGAGCGTCAAGAGAATCCCCTCGGTACTGATACCAAAACGCATCGTCCTTTTCGGTTGCGTCATAATCCACAGCCACTGAAACGCGGTCAATATCGGATCGACTCAAATCTGGATTGATTTCGATGTTCTTGATCAGTGTCCTTCCAAAACCAACTAGGTCTACATCTGCATTGGATTCTGCAATCGTACTCGCTCCAAAATCATCTTGGGCAAACTGACGGAAATTGAGCATCATCTCACGCGGAAACCAATGCCCTTCTACCAAATCATAGGTTTGATGAATCTCAACACCGAACACCGTACCGCTTGTATCGGTCACTACCCCAAGAATATCCTGGTGCGTGGGACGAGCAATAACTTCCGTTACCGCCCAATTATTCGATGTGATATAAAGCTCTCCATCAACCCCCTTGAATCGGTGGCCTTTCACGGGGAAGTACTTGATCACGAAAATGGTATCCGACCCTTCGTAAAGCGTATCTTTTGGAATGTAGGCATATCGACCTATCGCACCGGGTGCAATGGGACTCACTCGATCTGATCCCAAAATATTGATATAGTTATCGTAGAAGGAAAAGGATTGCATTTCGCTTGAGATCAAAACGAAGAGAGGAGTTTTCAACCCACTCACTCGAGAAGCCAAAACGCGCTCGTTATCTCTAGGCGATTTGAACTTGCGTTCCGTCACCGATTCCATCATAAAGATGTGCTGTTGCGAAGCAAACTGTCGAGCAAAGAACCCCGAAGAATCCACCTTCTGGACGCTATCCGTATCCCACCCCGAATCTGGATTGGCCGTGTCGAGAGGAGCAAATGCGGTATCAAAATCTGGCATAGCAGAATCTATGGCGATCGTAAATAAAACCTTAGAATAGGTTTGATACTTGAAGGCATCTAGCTCCGTAGGATTGTTCTCATCTCTGTGATCAATCACTTTTCGGATAATCTTGTGCAGCGGGTTCTCACCTGCAATCACTTCCACTTCATTCAATTCATCTGAGGCAGTAGATATACGTACCACAATGTCACGCGTGGCTGGATCGATCTCTACTCGCTTGCGATTGTACCCAAAAGCTCTCACATAGATGTGGGTTATGGGTGCATTCCAACGGATCTCAAAAACGCCATCGGCATCTGCCGTGAAGCCAGATCGAGAGTCGTTGACATTAATTCCCGCGAAGGGAACAGATTGACCGTTTTCTGCATCGACCACGCGACCGCGTAGCACGACTTGAGCCGAAAGGGCCACAGAGAAGAGGACGAGAGTAAGTGCGAGAAAATTCCTCATACGAAGGGGGTTTTAATAGGCGAAGAGTTCGTCAGGTATCTCGAAAAAAAATTAAACTTTACGAACGGGGTAAATGACGGGTCTACTCGGCGCAGCATCGTTTACAAATGGACCAATTTGCAGATTGAGGAGGTATATATCATCTGCTACCTCAGCGGGAACATAAATCAGTTCTGTAATGGTAGCGTTGTATCGAGTTGAATTTGGGATTTGCCAATAGGCCTTGTGAGCAGCCAACTTTCCGCCATCGCTTTCGCGATCAACAGAAGGCAAATCGAGCAATAAATGCAGGATTCCCAGCTCAGCCATTTTAGCGGCAGCATGGGCATCCAAATAAGGGGGATTGGTATTCGACCAATTCGTATGTCTTCGATCTTCTGAACTTGTTCTGAGAATCACAGCTTTTGCATTAGAACCCGTCACGACTGATTCCAATTGATCCCAAAAAATAACCCGATCGCCGTTTTCAGTAACGCGAGGCTCAACACTCACCAAAACGGCCAGTTCATGATAACTTTTCACGGCTCTGTCGATGGAATGAACTTCCGATTCTACGTGACCTGGACCTTCCGTATGTGTTCCGTGTCCGTGCGGATTAAAGTGAATATTTCTAAAATTCACCGATCCACCTTCAGCCACCACTCCTACCCAATTTTCATCACGAACCGCTTCAATCTGAGCTTCATCTAGATACCATGCCAATGGTCCAGTAGTGTCTATGGGTATGCTTAAATCATAAAATATTTCAGAATCAAATCGATACGTTATTCCATTAAGGTGAGCATCCAATTGCATTGAATTCGATTTTTGAGTTTGAGGGTCGCCTGAACAGGCTATTATTGTGATGAAAAGTAGTATTCTTAATTGTCTCATACTAGGAATAAATCCGCCGCTATGCCATCGGCAAAAAACAAGCCATCAGAGGTAAGACACAGTCGATCACCGTTCCAAGCCAACCAACCATTTTCGATATATCTCTCCGCTTCAGACTGAAGATGAGCACTATACTCTTCTCCAAAACGAACTCGAACTTCTTCCAGAGAGATTCCAGCACTTCTTCGAACACCCGTCATCACAAATTCATTGTATCGATCTCGAACACTCAACTGTTCGATTTCGAACCAATTTACGCTATTCTGAATCGCGCGTGCGTATTTCACGTTGTTCCGAATATTCCATCGTCGAATGTCTCCATCAAAGCTATGTGCTCCAGGACCAATTCCGAGATAGGGAACGCCGTTCCAGTAATTGCTATTGTGTACGCTGTGCCAACCCGGTTTGCCGTAATTCGAAATCTCATATGCCTCAAATCCCGCTTCATTTAAAGCGGAGCGGAGATATACAAACTGTGCGTGCGCTTCTCCTTCGCTGGGTTCAGTCACCTTTCCTACTTTCACCGAATGCGCCAACGCTGTTTTAGGCTCCACGGTTAGGGCATATGCGGAAATATGAGGCACCTCAAGCTCAAGGGCCATCTTTACATTCTCCTTCCAACGTTCCATACTCGAAGCGGGAACGCCGTAAATCAAATCAATGGTGATATTATCGATGCCGTGCTTCTGGGCCAATCGAACGGATTCAATCGATTTGGAAGCCTTGTGGTTTCGATTCATCCACTCCAACTCATCATCAAAAAAGGACTGAACTCCAATACTCAGTCGATTGACTCCAGCTTCTTTCCAAGCCGATAGACGCTCACCTGAAATGTCTTCTGGATTAGCCTCAAGAGTAATCTCGGCCCCTTGTTCCACATCAAATTCAGAACGAATAATGTCGAGAAGCTCTCTCAAATCTTGCTCGTTCAACATACTGGGTGTTCCTCCTCCAAAATAAATCGTTTGAACCTTGGCCTCCCAAGCTGGAGCCCAATAGCGCAATTCAGCCTTCATGGACGCCAGTACATCTGCATACGACTTTGTAGATGTACTAAAGTGGAAATCGCAGTAATGACAAGCTTTTCGGCAGAATGGGATATGGAGATAAATTCCACTCATTCCTTAGAAATTGGAAGTGAGAGTCGGAAGGTTGTACCCACTCCAGGTTCAGAGCGAAGTACGAAAATCTGGCCGTTGTGATAGTCTTCAATAATGCGGCGAGCCAAGCTCAAGCCAAGGCCCCACCCCCTCGTTTTGGTAGTATACCCCGGACGGAAAATAGCCTTGAATTGATTTCTCGTCAGACCTTTTCCACTATCCTCCACCTCAATGCGAACATTTCGACCTGCTTCCACTACTGTTACTTGAATATAGCCAGGCCCCTCAATCGCATCAATCGCATTTCGTATCAAGTTTTCAATCACCCAACTAAAGAGCTGTCGATTGATAGGAATCACAATTTCAGTATCGGGCGCTTTGAAGCGAATGTCGATTTTATTGCTTGTTCTTCTCCTGAGATAATCCAGCGAATCTTCAATTTCGGTGATAATATCCAAGAGCTCCAATTGTGGCACAGAGCCAATTTTAGAGAATCGGGAAGTAATGGTTTCAAGGCGATCCACATCTTTACTCATTTCCGAAAGCGCATCTTCATCTGCACCTTGAACCCTCAGCAACTCTATCCACCCCATTAGAGAACTCAGAGGTGTTCCAATTTGATGAGCTGTTTCCTTAGCCATACCACTCCAAACGCGGTCTTGCTCCGTTCTTCGAGCACTGGAGAATGCTGCGTAAGCAATCCCCACAAACACACCAATCACACCCAGAAGTACGAACGGGTAGATCCGGAGTTTCTTGAGTAGAATCGACTCTTGATAGTAAATGATATTCTTCTTTCCTGCAGCGAACTCCACCTCGATAGGTTCATTTTCTTCCGCCATCACAGGAATGAGATTTTTAATGTAATCTGGATTTCTGGTTTTAGATGAATCGAGATTTCTGTAGGTAATCACATTGCCATCCCCATCGGTCATTATGATTGGAATGGTGTTGTTCTCTTGCATGATAATCCCGTAAATACTCAAGTCGCCCGTGGCCGTACCTGTCATAAACACCTTCAGTGCATGGGCCCAAATCTTCACCGATTTCTCCTCTTCTTTTCGGAGATCCTTCAAGAAAGTCTCTGTATACCAAAGCGTTCCCGCCCCAATCAACAGGGCAAAAATGAACAAAATGAGCTTCCAAGCATTCTTATTTCTATAGAAATCGGGCTGACGCATGGCCGAAAATTACGCGATTAAGTTGAGTTGCCCTACAAACGAAGAGTTAGCGAAACAATTGCCCTACTTTCGCGTTGCAGGTTCGAACAAAGAAATCAAATGACTCCAGGTTTAGTTTTCACACTCACTCTAGCCCTCTTTTTTGGGATTGATTACTATGTCTACCAAAGTGTGAAGCGAGCATACACCAATGTATGGGTTCGCCGAATATATTGGTTGATCTGTATCGTCGGATACCTCTATATGCTAACGAGTTTTCTGGGCTTCGACAGGGCAAATGAGTCTAGAAAAGTAGTGAATGGATTTGCCACACTGATCATGATTTGGTACGTCCCTAAGTTTTTGATTATTGCCATATTGCTCTTGGAAGACTTCACTCGACTTCTCTTTGGATTGTACCGAAGAGTTGCCAAGCCCGAAGTAAAAGAATTGGGCGAGAGCTTTGTGCCGGGACGAAGAAAGTTCGTTCAAAATGTCGCTTTAGGTCTTGCTTCTATTCCATTCCTTGGTGTACTCCATGGCATTTGGAAGGGGAAGTACAACTATAGAGTGATCAAAGAAACCCTGTTTTACGACGACTTACCAGAGGCATTCGACGGTTTCACCATTCTACAAATCAGCGACATTCACACCGGCTCCTTTGATGATAAAGAAAAGATCCAATACGGTGTTGATCTAATAAAAGCGCAGAAAGCCGACCTCATCCTCTTCACGGGAGACATGGTTAACAACCAATCTTCCGAGTGTATTCCCTGGCTCGATGTTTTTAAGGGAATCGAAGCCCCGCATGGACAGTTCTGTGTATTGGGCAATCACGATTATGGCGATTACATGACCTGGGATTCTGAGGCTGATAAAGCGGCCGATGTAGAAGCCTTAGTTCGTATGGAAAGTGAAATCGGCTTTCGAAACTTGCGAAATGAGAACGTGAAGATTGAAAAAGACGGTCAGTCCATTGATCTCGTAGGGGTCGAAAACTGGGGACTCCGTTTCAAGCAACGAGGAGATTTGGACCTAGCGATGAAAGATCTTGAAAAAGATTCCTTCAAAATTCTCATGAGTCATGATCCCACTCACTTTGACGAAGTGGTTATTCACCATGAAAAGAAAGTTCACCTCACCTTATCAGGACATACACACGGTTGGCAATTTGGAATTGAAATACCCGGTTTTGTAAAATGGAGCCCGTCTTCTTTCGCCTATCCAAAGTGGGCTGGACTTTATCAAGAAAAAGGAAGAAAACTATACGTCAACCGTGGATTTGGCTACTTGGCATTTCCGGGAAGGGTGGGCATTTGGCCAGAGATTACCCTTCTTGAGTTGCGCAGAAAGGCGTGATAGCCAAAATCTTATATTTGCTAAAATTAGAACTCGTCCTATGAAAACTTCTTTCTCTCTTTGGATTGCTCTACTCGCATTGGGAATCACTTTCACCGGTTGCAAAAAAGATGATGACAAAGGTGGCAGCAGCACTCCTAGCAATGAGGAGCGCATATCTGGAGTTTGGTATCTAACCGACATGGACGCGAGTGGTACTGTAGACTTTATGGGAACGACCCTTCCTTTTGTAACCACAGGTGCCACAATTTCTCCAGGAAGCTACTTCGATTTCCGCACCTCTCCTTCTCAGTCGGTAAACTACAGCGTAGATGCAGACATTGACATCAGTGCAGGCACGAATATAACCGTTCCTTATCAGCGATCTGGAACAGGAACCTGGGAATTTAAAGGAAACGACAGTCTGATTATCACCGAAAGCGGATCTACCACGCGTTACGGTATTCTAAGTTGGAACGACACTCGAATGATACTTCGCTCTAATCAGCAAATCAGCTTTGGCGGTCAATCAGCGAACGCACAAATTGAAGCGACTATCGAGCGTTAAGCCAATAGTCCCAACTTCACCTTTAAGTTCGCAAGCATATCCTCCGTCATACGATCGAGGTCGAATTCGTGCGCCCATCCCCAATCTTCTCTAGCGGCCGTATCGTCAATCAAGCTAGGCCAAGAATCGGCAATCGCCTGACGAAAATCTGGATCGTACGACAGTTCAAAGGAAGGAATGTGTTTCTGGATAGAAGCTGCAACATCTTCTGGAGCAAAAGAGATTCCAGCCAAGTTATAGCTCGTGCGCAATTTCACTTTATCAGCAGGAGCTTCCATCAAACTAATAGTCGCGCGGATTGCGTCAGGCATGTACATCATTGGAAGCATGGTTCCCTTATCTAGGAAACTCGTGTACTTGCCATCTTGCAGTGCTTTATAGTAGATATCTACCGCGTAGTCCGTCGTTCCCCCACCCGGTTCACTCTTCCATGAAATCAAACCTGGGTAGCGAATAGAGCGCACATCTACACCATACTTTGAATAGTAGTAATTACACCATTGTTCACCCGCTTGTTTACTGATACCGTAAACCGTACTCGGCTCCATGATGGTGTGCTGTGGCGTGTTCATCTTTGGCGTATTCGGGCCAAAACAAGCAATTGAGCTCGGCCAATAGACCTTCTTAACACCGCCATCTTTTGCCAAATTCAAAACGTGGAAAAGACTCTCCATATTCAAGGCCCAGCCTTTCTCTGGCATTCGCTCTGCCACGGCAGAAAGCATAGCCACGAGATGATAGATCTGAGTCACTTTATACTTCTTCACTACCTCTGCCATTCGCTCACCGTCCATGGCATTGATATTCTCAAACGGACCAGAGTTCATCACGTCTGGATGCGCGTCTTTAATGTCGGATGCAACTACATTGTCGTTGCCATACATTTCGCGCAATGTCATTACCAATTCGGTTCCAATCTGTCCAGAAGCACCGAGAACTAGAACTACATCTTTCATGGGGTGGGGAATTAAGCGCGGCAAAGATAAATACAAGTTGTGAGACTAGAGATAAAGATGGGTGACGGGTGATGGGTGACGGGTGACGGGTGTTGGATGTCAGCAGTTAAAAGCCAGCCCCTTAAACCATTCTTATTTAGACGTGTTCTACTTTGTGGTTAACATTTACGACCTTTGCAGAGCAATGACAGAAAAGACTTCTACCGGATTCTCGGTAACCGAAATACGCAAGCAATTTCCAGTCCTTGAAAGAGAGGTAAACGGAAGGCCATTGGTATACATGGACAACGGCGCAACCACGCATAAGCCAAAGGCCATGACCGATGCTATTACCGCTTATTACGAAACGATTAATAGCAACGTTCATCGCGGTGTTCATCACCTGAGTCAACTTGCCACAGATGCCTTTGAACTTACACGTGAAAAACTTCGCGCTCACCTGAACGCCGAGCACAGTTACGAAGTGATTTTCACCAAGGGAACAACGGATAGCATTAATACCATTGCGTCTAGTTTTGCTGATTTTGTGAATGAAGGCGATGAGATTATCATCTCTACCCTAGAGCACCACAGCAATATTGTTCCTTGGCAAATGATGTGTGCACGCAAAAAGGCTACCTTGAAGGTTATTCCCATGGACGACCGAGGTGTACTGGATTTGGAAGCCTATGCTTCACTCCTCTCACCGAAGACCAAACTGGTAGCTTTCAATCACATTTCGAACGCTTTGGGAATCATCAACCCGGTGAAAGAGATGACCAAAATGGCGCACGAAGTGGGTGCTGCTGTATTGGTAGACGGAGCGCAAAGCATGCCCCACCTCAAGGTAGATGTCCGCGATCTGGATGTTGATTTCTATGCCATAAGCGCCCACAAAATGTACGGTCCTACAGGAATTGGTGCACTTTACGGCAAAGAAGAGTGGTTGAACAAACTTCCCCCGTATCAAGGTGGAGGTGAAATGATTGCCACTGTGACCTTTGAGGAAACGACCTATGCCGATCTTCCTCATAAATTTGAAGCAGGAACACCGCACATTGAAGGAGTGATTGCATGGGCCGCATCCATCGACTGGATGAATGAAATTGGTCTCGAAAATATCACGACTTACGAAGCAGAGCTACTTGCTTATGGCACTGAAGCCCTCTCTTCTGTAGAAGGACTGCAACTGTATGGCACGGGGCCCGAGAAATCTGCTTTGTTCAGTTTTAATATTGAAGGATTACACCCGTACGACGTGGGAACCCTGTTAGACCAACTGGGCATTGCCGTTCGTACGGGACATCATTGTACACAACCATTGATGAATCGCCTTGACGTTCCAGGAACCATTCGCGCTTCGTTGGCGGTGTACAATACAAAAGATGAAATTGATCAATTGGTGGCGGCGTTAAACCGCGTTATTCCAATGTTGAGATAGAATTATGAGTGAGAGTATAGCAGTTATTTCCGAAGAGATCGTCGATGAATTCGACATGTTCGAGGATTGGATGGACAAGTATGACTACATCATTTCATTGGGAAAAGAACTCCCCTTGATTGATGAAGAGTACAAGGTTGATGATAACCTCATTAAAGGCTGTCAAAGTAGAGTTTGGCTTCACGCCGAATTCAAAGATGGAACTGTACAGTTTACTGCCGATAGTGACGCTATCATCACCAAAGGGATTATTGCCCTTATGATCCGTGCATTGAGCGGACAAAAACCAGAAGACATTATCAATGCCGACTTGACCTTTGTGGATCAAATTGGCTTGAAAGAACATTTATCACCCACAAGAGCGAACGGATTGGTGAGTATGATTAAACAAATGAAGTTTTACGCTCTTGCTTTTCAGTCCAAAACAGCATGACCACAGCTATGGCATTGAACGAAGACCAAATGCAGAAATTAGGCGCCGACACCGTTGATGTCTTGCGATCTATTTACGACCCGGAAATTCCGGTGGACATTTACGAACTCGGACTTGTTTACGATGTACAGGTTTCGGAAGACGGAGACGTTCACATCTTAATGACACTCACTTCTCCCAATTGCCCTGTCGCCGAATCTCTTCCCGTAGAAGTAGAGGAAAAGGTGAAGTGCATTGACGAAGCAAAAGATGTTGAAGTTGAAATCACCTTCGATCCGCCTTGGACGAAAGATATGATGAGCGAAGAAGCTCGTCTTGAGCTCGGAATGTTTTAATAGAATTTTAGTTAGTGTGAATTGTACAATTTCGTAGGTTCACCCCTTCTAAATTACTTCCGATGATCCAGAAAAGCGTAGGCATTGACGCCCTTCAATTCGCCATTCCTTCCCTTTACCTTCCCATCCCTGAATTGGCGGTGAAGAGAAACATTGAACCAGCCAAACTCGTTAAAGGTTTGGGTTTGATGGAAATGGCCGTGTGTGATTACAATCAAGATGCAACTACACTTGCAGCCGATGCAGCCTGGAAGGTCATTGAAGAAAACGACATTCAACCTGGTGAAATTGGTCGGCTTTATCTGGGAACCGAAAGTGCTGTAGATGCAGCCAAACCCACAGCCACTTATGTGCTGGGAATTTTAGAGAGTCGATTTGAAGCGAAGTTTGGGAAACGCTCCATGATGCACTGCGATGCGGTAGACATGACATTCGCCTGTGTTGGCGGGGTGGATGCCTTTCAAAACGCTTTAGACTGGATCCGTCTAGGTGAAAATAGAAAGGCCCTTGTCATTGCTTCCGATGTTGCCAAATACGACCCGAACTCAGCGGGTGAATACACCCAAGGAGCGGGTGCCGTGACACTTTGGCTTACCGAAAATCCACGTGTAGCCGAAGTGAGCACACATTGGGGAGTTGCAATTGAGAGCGTGAGCGACTTCTTTAAGCCGAGAAGAACTTTTGCGAAAGCATATCTGCTTAAAGAAGCTGCAAAACTATTGGGAAAGGAAATCTCTCAATCAGATGCCGAACAACTTGTAGCAAGTGCTTCCGACGATTTTTGGGGAACCCCAGAAGCCTATATCGACCAATTTAGAGAAGCCCCTGTCTTTGATGGCCCCTATTCGAATTCATGTTACCAAAATCGCGTTCGCGAAGCTCTTGGGATGTACATGAATCTAACAGGAGAGCATCCCACTAAAGATTGGAATGCGTTGATATTTCATTTACCCTACGCATTCCAAGGAAGACGTATGTGGCCAGATATTGCACTCGATCTATGGAGCGAGAGAGGCGCAATCGCCGAAATTGAAACAGCCATAGGATTGAGTTATACGGAGGAAAATCGAGTAGAATTCGTTCGAGCCTGGAGTAAATCGGATCACTACCGAAGCTATGTTTCAAACAACATTGCAGACGGCGAATACGCTAGTGGCCGAATTGGAAACATGTATACAGCCTCCATCTTCATGGCGCTGATTAGCACCCTAGACCGAGCGGCTCAGAAGGAAACGGATATCACGGGTTCAAAAATCGGAGCCCTATCTTACGGCAGTGGCAGTAAATCCAAAGTTTTCCACTTCATCGTACGTGAAGGATGGAAAGACGCAGCAAACAAATGTCAACTCGATGCTGTTTTGAGCAGCAGAACTCCCATTGATTTTTCGATGTACGAGAAACTCCATCAACGTGCAGTGAATCAATCGGTGGTTAAATCCGATACGACCATTCTTTCCGCGGTAGAAACCGATGGCAACAGAAAG
This sequence comes from Phaeocystidibacter marisrubri, assembly GCF_008933165.1. Lineage (NCBI taxonomy): Bacteria > Pseudomonadati > Bacteroidota > Flavobacteriia > Flavobacteriales > Phaeocystidibacteraceae > Phaeocystidibacter > Phaeocystidibacter marisrubri. The sequence goes on along the minus strand of NZ_WBVQ01000003.1, from coordinate 187,459 downwards.
GGATATCGACTGTATCAATAAATATGGCAGACGAAATAGTAAATAAGATTGCGAATAGCGGTTTGGTGAACATCGACCTTCAGGAGTTCTATCCTAGAGGAAATCGATTTGAACTGGACATCGCACCGTGGTTGTACGAGCAACAAATACTTCGCGAGAAGGACTTTCGCAACTACATCGCAGAACACGATTGGTCTCAGTACAACGATAGCTATGTTGCTGTGTACTGCAGTGTCGATGCCATCATTCCTCAATGGGCATGGATACTCGTAGCCAACGCTTTAAATGGTCATTCCGTTCGAACCGTGTTTGGTTCCCTCGAACAGCTCGAAGCGGTTCTATTTGAGTCAATTTTAGATGATCTTGACATCGATCAATACCACGGAAAACGCGTGATCGTTAAGGGTTGTTCCGATTGTCCGGTTCCTATTCAAGCTTTCATCCGACTCACTGAAAAACTCACCCCCGTCGTTCAGAGTTTGATGTACGGCGAGGCTTGTTCAACCGTTCCCGTGTACAAGAAACCAAAGTAGGGTGCATTGACTTTTGGAAAGAGTGAGGGATGAAGGAAGAGTGATCAACACCTACCAACACCACAACCCCTCAAACTCCTTAAACCTCTCAAACCCCTCAAACCCCTCAAACTTTAAACTCCTCACCCCCCAATGAAAAACTCCCACCTCACTGCAATAGAACATCGCATTGAGCCCTTGAGAAAGCGTATTCTCGAGCATTCCCTGTACGACTCATTGAACACCATGGACGACCTTCGTCGGTTCATGGAGAGTCACATATTTGCTGTTTGGGATTTCATGAGTTTATTGAAAGGGCTTCAAAAACAACTCACTTCCGTTGATGAAGCTTGGGTTCCAACTGAAAGCAAACTGGCCAGAAGGTTAGTGAATGAGATTGTTCTGGCGGAAGAAAGCGACGAAGATCCAGAGGGAAATCCGGCTTCACACTATGAACTCTATCTCGACGCGATGCGTCAGGCTGGTGCAAATACACGACCGGTTAACCACTTCATCCAAACACTGCAGCGAAGCTTCAAAGTGAAGGACATTTTGAAGTACAATTTAGCGGAACTCGACGAAGCCATTTTGCATTATTTAAGAGCCAATTACGCTATTATTAAGCGCGGAAAGGTCCATGAAATGGCAGCGGCATTCACCTATGGAAGAGAAGATCTAATTCCCGACATGTTCACGGAAATTGTCAAAGAACTTCACAACAAATTCCCAAACCAACTGGACGCTTTCGTTTACTATCTCGATCGTCACATTGAATTAGACGGCGACGAACACGGTCCGATGGCTTTGAGAATGATCACCGAACTCTGTGGCAATGACGAGCAAAAGTGGATGGAAGCTGAAGACGCCTCTGTGGAAGCATTGGAGGCAAGGTTAATGTTGTGGAACTCTATTGAGAAGACCATCCATCAACGTTCCAAAGCTGGAGTGGAGCGCGCATAATCCCACCTAAACCCTATCAGAAATAGCTACAACACCCACAGAAGCTGGGCTAGGATAGCTATATTTGCGCAACATGAGTAAATCAAGATAATTTTCCCACAATGATGAAGAAATACATCTTAGCACTCGGCACTTTCATGATTACCCTCAGCGCATTTGCGGGTGAAGGTATGTGGTTGCCGATGATGCTGAATCGTACGTACGAAGACATGCAAGAGCACGGTCTCAACTTGTCTGAAGAACAATTGTACAGCATTAACCACAGCAGTCTTAAAGACGCTATCGTTTCTTTCGGTGGATTCTGTACGGGTGAAATCATTTCAAGCGAAGGACTTATCCTTACGAACCACCACTGTGGCTACGATGCAATCCGCAGCCATTCTACCGTTGAAGCCAACTACTTGAGAGATGGTTTCTGGGCGATGAACAGAAATGAAGAATTGGGTAACCCAGGTCTTTTCGTTCGTTTCCTCATTCGCATGGACGACGTTACAGAGCAAATCACAAATGAGCTCAACGAGGCTATGTCTGAAGAAGAACGAGCTGCGAAAATCGCCGAGATTTCTGAGCAAATTGTAGAGAATGTAGGTTCTGAAGGCAAAGGCTACGAAGCTGAAGTGAAGTCGTTCTACCACGGTAACGAGTTCTACCTTTTTATCTACCAAAAGTTCAATGACGTTCGTCTAGTAGGTGCTCCCCCTAGCAGCGTAGGTAAATTTGGTGGCGATACTGACAACTGGATGTGGCCACGTCACACTGGTGACTTCTCTATGTTCCGCGTATACACGGACGCAGAAGGAAATCCTGCCGAATTCAGCGCAGACAACGTTCCAATGAAGCCTAAGCACCACCTTCCAATCTCCATGAAGGAGCGCAAAGAAGGTGACTACGCAATGATCTTCGGTTATCCAGGTTCTACCGACCGTTACCTAAGTTCATTCGGTGTGAAAGAAGCCATTGAGCTTCACCACCCGGCTGTTGTTGAAGTACGCGACCTCAAGCTTGCCATCATGCGCGAAGCAATGGACGCAGACGAAGCAGTGGACATCATGTTGGCTTCCAGCTTTGCTCAAACGGCAAACTACTGGAAGTACTTCATTGGTCAGACTGAGCAGTTGATCAACAACCACGTATTCGACAAGAAGAAGGCGCAAGAAGAGGCCTTCCGCTCTTGGGTGAATGCAGATGAAAGTCGCAAGGCTAAGTATGGTCAAACCCTTGACCTACTCGAGAAAGGGTACGCCGCACAACGCGAAAATGTAGTGGGTAATGTATACGTACTTGAAGCTGGCCTTCTTGGAGCTAACACAACTCTTTACGCTTTCCGCGGATACTTCGGTCTTCAGCGCTACATGACTCTTGAAGCTGAAGATCAAGCCTCGGCTAAAGAAGGTATCCTTGCAAAAGCAGATGAGCACTACTCTGAAATGCACTTGCCTACCGACAAGAAGTTGATGGCATCACTTTTCGCATTGTACGCTAAAAACGTTCCAGCAGATCAACAACCCGAATTCTTCGCAACGGTTGCAGAAGACTACAACGGTGATTTTGCAGCATGGACTGAAGAAGCTTACAACACATCACTCTTCACTAGTAAAGAACGTCTAGCTGATTGGTTAGACAATCCAGTGGATTCAATCTTGAAGTCGGATATGCTTGGAAGCGCTGGTGCAGATTTATTCAAAATCTACCAAAGCGGAGGCAACCCAGAAGCGGACGAAATGCTCGAAAAAGGTTACCGTTTGTGGACGGCTGGTATTCGCGAAATGAATCCAGACAAGATGTACGCTCCTGATGCGAACTCTACTATGCGCGTGACTTACGGAAACGTATTGTCGTACGACCCTCGCGATGCTGTAGAGTACAATTTCTACACAACGCTAGAAGGTGTCATGCAAAAAATGGACAACGATGATCGTGAGTTTATCGTTCCAGATCGTTTGGTAGAGCTTTACAACAACAAAGATTATGGTCAGTATGCCAATGCGAATGGCGAACTTCCAGTAGGCTTTATCAGCAACAACGACATCACTGGTGGTAACTCCGGTTCTCCTGTAATCAATGGCGACGGCGAGTTGATCGGTTGTGCGTTTGATGGAAACTGGGAAGCAATGAGCGGAGATATCTTCTTTGAGAAAGATTTGCAACGCACTATTTCAGTAGATATCCGTTACGTTCTCTTCATCGTTGACAAGTACGCAGGTGCGGGTCACCTTGTTGAAGAAATGGATTTGGTATATCCTCGTAAAAAATTCTTGGGCATCTTCTAATAGATCTTCCCCATAGATATAGGAAAGCCCTCCGAGTTTCGGAGGGCTTTTTTTATGTCCATTTCAGGCATAGACATCTGCAAACGTTTGTATCCGTTTAAAGTTGGCGTGCTATCACTGAGCGCTGTAACTTGTTCGTGAAGGGAGGTGGGGCATTATATTTACCCACACAAAATTTTCTTCAAACCTTCCTTCATCTCACAGCAAAACTTTTCGAAAATCAGAATTTCATCTTAGTTTGCCACTTCTAGTAAAGAGGTGTTGGCAAGGACTTTATCAGCCTGCAATCGATGCCTTTCGTTATGATAAATAACTACCCTAAACGTGTCTCCAAGTCGCAGCTTGATCAACTTCGAAATACTTATACTCGTCTTGACTTTGGATAAGTTTACACTTCGTGCATTGTGCAGCAATCGAAGCATTTGATGCTGTTGCTCGATGAATTTATTCAAGGTGGCGATAGTGAGTGAACTCCCAATTGGGTTCATGCTCTTAAAGGTTTTCATCGCGTTTAATTTCTCCTTCGCAATCATACTATCTGCAAAGTATTCCCCCAACCAAGAGCTTTTAAACTGTGCACTGGGAATCTTGGCCGCAGCCTCCATCCGAGATTGTATTTCTGGGAGGTAAAAATCACCATAGCGATTCAAGTGTTCCAAGCACTCTAACACACTCCATCGTCCCTCTTCTTCCTTGCGGTTTAATGCTGATTCATCCATTGATTGTAAAGACTCAGCCCACGAAATGAGTTGGCGTGTTCTCTTTTCTAAGTCATTGATTAGTTGCGAAGATGTCCCTTTCATAGCAGTGATATTTGAAGCAAAGATTCAACACATCCTCGGCATTGGTCTTGATTGAAATCAAGATTTCATGACACGCGAAAGGGTTTCCGGAGTCATCCTCAAATACGATGCGATGTACTTCAATGGAACTTCCTGAAAGAGTTTAGGACTCCGCTTCAACACTCGTTCATAGCGTTCCTGAGGAGCTGGAATCAGCAGATCCACTTCGCGTTCCATTTGTTGAAAAACCAAATTGGAGAGCAAGGTATTCCATACATCGTGAAGTTGAGGCGATGATTTGATAAAGGATCGGTAGGCTTCCACTCTCCCCTTTCTAATAACCGAGCTCCGAAGTGCCTCAATGTAATACGTCGTGGGTTCCCCAGTAATGAAGCTATCGAGGGAAGTGATGAGTTCATCAGAATATGCTAAACGTGTGATGTACTCTTCATCACCATGCTCAAAGAAGATTTTGAACGCGCCACTTTCAATAAAATAGATGTGACGTTCCGTTTCACCCGGCTGTATCAAACGTTGTCCACGGCCTACATCAATAGGACTTCCCAAAACACCTTCGCGTTTCAGTAGCCCTACGAGATCTAAATCTTCTGGTAATTCAGCCATCACATTCTAACTCCTGTTATTCTCTCAAAGGTAAATGTATATGGAGAATGTTGGAAGCCGCCATCTGTTGAAAACCAAATCTTGCGATACGACTCATAAGCCTTATCATCAAAATACAAGTTAAAGGTTGCGGTCTCTCCAGGAGTAAGAACGCGGAGTCCAACTAAGTCGCTGTAGTATTCTACATTGGGATCGTAAACTCCAAAACGACCAGTAGTCAAGGCTTGAGGTGGGCCGAGACTACCCAACACAATGAAGATGGAAGAAATAGTGAGGGTCATCATACTCACGTTCCAATTGGACGCTCGCGATCGCGCTTGATCCAGTTCCCAAACATCGTTATTGTCCCAAGCGAGACTGTGTTCACTCCAGAGAACAGGTAATTCATCACTGTGTGTAATGGCGAAAAAATGAGGAGCAAGCATCTGATCCTCTTCTGTTCTATTGGTTACGGTTAAGCAGTAGGCTTCATATCTCGTAGTGGATTCACAAGCACTCATAGCCATGCTGAAAATGGGTGTAGAAACGATATTGACACCATTCCAGGAGGGGGAAATCAGTTGATATGAGGTGTCATTGGAGGTCGTTTCAGGCAAAGCTCGCCACGAAGAAGTGACTGTATTATTCACCGTATAACACGAGGTTAGACCAAAAACTAGGACAAGTAGAGAGAGAATTCTAGACATGGCGAAATGTTTTTCCATCCCGATACAACCATCATGCCGAACGGACTTTAAAAGACAGTAGTTTAGGGTGTTGAAAAACCGTACTTTTGCCGACCATAGTACGCTGAAGGAATACGATGAAGAACATTCGCAATTTTTGCATTATCGCTCATATTGACCATGGTAAGAGCACCTTGGCCGATAGAATGCTTGACCTGACTCAAACCGTGACAGCTCGTGAAGCACAAGCTCAGTTGTTGGACAACATGGACTTGGAGCGCGAGCGCGGGATCACTATTAAGAGTCACGCTATTCAAATGGACTACGTTTTGAATGGCAACCCCTACAAGTTCAACCTAATTGACACTCCGGGTCACGTTGACTTTAGCTACGAAGTATCAAGATCAATTGCCGCCTGTGAAGGTGCTCTTTTGATTGTTGATGCAACTCAGGGTATTCAAGCTCAAACGATTTCCAACCTCTACCTCGCGCTAGAACACGATTTGGAGATCATTCCTATCCTGAACAAAATCGACCTTCCTAGCTCTAACCCAGAAGAAGTAGGTGATCAAATCATCGACTTAATTGGTTGTGAGCGTGAAGATATCCTTCTTGCTTCTGCGAAAACAGGAGAAGGAGTAGACAAGATTCTCGAAGCAATTGTCGATCGAATTCCCGCTCCAGATGGAGACGATGACGCTCCTCTTCAAGCATTGATCTTCGACTCCGTATTCAACTCCTTTAGAGGAATTGAAGCCATTTTCCGTGTGAAGAATGGAACTATCAAGAAAGGTGACCGTGTGAAATTCATGAACACGGGGAAAGAATACGATGCCGACGAGATTGGTACGCTCAAATTGACCAAATTCCCTCAAAAGGAAATCAAGTCGGGCGACGTAGGCTACATCATTTCCGGGATTAAAGAAGCTAAAGAGGTGAAGGTAGGTGATACTATCACCACTAAGGCAAACCCTGCCTCCAGCGCCATCGAAGGTTTTGAAGAAGTAAAACCGATGGTTTTTGCCGGCATCTATCCCGTAGACACCGAAGAGTTTGAAGAACTTCGTGCTTCTCTAGAAAAACTTCAGTTGAACGATGCCTCCCTCACCTTTGAAGCAGAGACTTCTGCAGCCCTAGGTTTTGGTTTCCGTTGTGGTTTCTTGGGAATGCTTCACATGGAAATCATCCAGGAAAGACTGGAGCGCGAATTCAATATGACCGTGATAACTACGGTTCCAAACGTGTCGTACTACGCTTATACAAAGAAGGACAAGGAACAACGAATCATCGTAAACAACCCTTCTGACTACCCAGATCCAGCTATTCTCGACCGAATTGAGGAACCATACATCAAGGCACAAATCATTACAAAAAGTGACTTTGTTGGTGCAGTGATGACCTTGTGTATTGAAAAGCGTGGTGAAATTGTAGGTCAGACTTACCTAACTTCTGATCGTGTTGAACTCACGTTTGACATGCCTTTGGCAGAAATCGTCTTTGACTTCTACGATAGATTGAAGACCATTTCTAAGGGATATGCTTCATTTGATTACCATCCTGTTGGCTACCGTCAATCGGATTTGGTGAAAGTCGACATCCTTCTCAATTCAGAACCGATTGATGCCTTGAGCGCTTTGATCCACCGCGGCAAGTCGCAAGACATTGGACGAAAGCTCTGTATGAAACTGAGAGAACTCATCCCACGCCAACAGTTCGTCATAGCCATTCAAGCGGCAATCGGTGCTAAGATTGTGGCTCGCGAAACGCTTTCTGCCTTGAGAAAAGACGTTACAGCCAAGTGTTATGGTGGTGACATCTCGCGTAAGCGTAAGCTACTCGAAAAGCAAAAGGCAGGTAAGAAGAGAATGCGTCAACTTGGAAACGTGGAAATTCCGCAGCAAGCCTTTTTGGCCGTATTGAAACTGAATGACTAAACTCTGATCCTATACTTCAGAGATGAAACACAATAAAAGGCCTGGGATTCACCCGGGCCTTTTCTTTTCACGGCCACCCCTTTATCTCACATATTCACTCACGTCCCCATCTAACAAGAATTCAGGGATGGGAATAGGGTGTGCAGTGACAGCAGACTTCCTACGAGCTAACCCAATTACCCAAAAATTTGTGATTCAACAACTTGAAGAGCAGTATCGCTCCATATCACCGAGTGAATCGCAGCAAAAATCCTCCGCCCATTCACCTCCTATTTGACTGGACAAGATTCCCAAAAAACCCCTTCTCACCCTGCGCTTCAATGCTTATCTTGCGTTTCCAATTGCAATACCATGAGTGAGAAGTTTGATACATTAAAGGAAATCCGCGAAGAGTCACTCCAAGGCGGTGGTCCCAAGAGAGTACAATCACAACACGATAAAGGAAAGCTTACTGCTCGCGAGAGAATTCAACTTCTCCTTGACGACGGTTCTTTCGAAGAAATAGGTTCACTAGTGCTACATCGCTCCAATCTTTTTGGATTGGATAAAATGAAATTTTACGGTGATGGGGTAGTGACCGGATACGGAACCTTAAACGGACGATTAACCTACGTTTTTGCTCAAGATTTCACCGTTCTTGGTGGATCATTGGCAGAAGCTCACGCCGAAAAAATTTGCCGAATCATGGATCTCGCCATGGAGAATGGTGCACCAGTAATCGGATTGAATGATTCGGGTGGAGCTCGTATCCAAGAGGGTGTGGTTTCACTCGGTGGATATGCAGATATTTTCTACAGAAATACTCAAGCCTCTGGCGTTATTCCTCAACTCAGCGCCATTATGGGTCCTTGTGCCGGTGGCGCAGTTTATTCGCCAGCGTTAACCGACTTCATCATGATGGTGGAGAACACGAGCTACATGTTCGTAACTGGACCTAACGTGGTGAAAACTGTAACCCACGAAGAAGTAACGAGTGAAGAACTCGGAGGAGCTTCTGCTCACGCTTCTAAATCTGGAGTTACTCACCTCACCTACCCGAACGAAGTAGCCTGTATTGAAGGGATCAAAACCATGCTCTCCTACATGCCGCAGAACTGTGAGGAACAAGCTCCAGCTCTTGCCTATACTCCAGGCGACGAGAAGCGTCCGGCATTGAACAACATTGTTCCTGACAACAGCAACCAACCTTACGATATGCGTGAGGTAATCAGCGAGGTTGTGGACGAGGGTACCTTTGCTGAAATTCACAAAGACTTTGCTGAGAACATCGTAGTGGGATTCGCTCGCATTGGCGGAAGATCCATCGGGGTGGTTGCCAATCAACCTGCCTTCTTAGCAGGTGTACTCGACATCAAATCGTCTCAAAAAGGTGCTCGCTTTGTGCGTTTCTGCGACAGCTTCAACATTCCACTTTTGGTATTTGAAGATGTTCCAGGATTCCTTCCAGGTACCGATCAAGAATGGAACGCCATCATTACCAACGGCGCTAAACTACTGTACGCCTTTAGTGAAGCAACCGTTCCTCGCATCACGGTCATCACCCGTAAAGCATACGGAGGTGCATACGACGTGATGAACTCCAAGCACATTGGAGCGGATATGAACTATGCTTGCCCAAGTGCAGAAATCGCTGTAATGGGAGCTAAAGGTGCAGCCGAAATCATCTTTAAAAAGGAGATTTCTAGCGCAGATGATCCAGAGGCGAAGTTGGCAGAGAAAGAAGCCGAATACGCTGAAAACTTCGCTAATCCTTACAGAGCAGCCGCTCGCGGTTATGTAGATGAAGTGATCCTTCCAGAACAAACTCGCGAAAAACTCATCAAGGCATTTAAGATGCTTGAGAATAAAGCAGTTAAACTTCCACGCAAGAAACACGGCAACATTCCACTATAAGTAGAATTTGCTACCTATTCCATAAGTTCCGTTCTTAGTCCATTCTACTGAACGGAACTTATGGCTTCTTCCTTAACCGAACTCGATAGTTTAGAGCTCAACCTCAGCTCGGAAAACCTCACGCTGCTCAATATTATTCTCGGCATTGTGATGTTTGGTGTCGCTATCGGCATCGGTGCAAATGACTTCAAACAGGTCATCAGAAAACCCAAATCTATCGTCGTAGGCTTAGTAGGCCAACTCCTGCTCCTCCCCATTCTCACGACGATTCTCATTTACTTGTTCAACGACTTCATTTCTCCAGGCATTGCCATGGGAATGATACTCGTAGCCTCTTGCCCAGGCGGAAACATTTCGAACTTTATGGTTCACCTGGCCAAGGGAAACACTGCCTTAAGCGTGAGCATGACGGCCTTCAGCACCTTATTCGCCATTGTGCTCACCCCATTTAACTTCTATTTCTGGGGGAAAGTCTACACCGATTGGATAATGGGATCCGCAGAGAACCCCCTTTTGCAAAGTCTACAAATTGACGTCCTTGAAGTGGGTAAATCCGTCTTCTTGCTGCTAGGGCTTCCGTTACTATTAGGCATGCTATTCGCGAAATACTATCCCGTGGCCAAGGCTAAAATCGAAGACCCATTGCGAAAGTTTAGCATACTGGCCTTCATCGCGATCGTTGTCATTGCGTTTAGCAAAAATACCGGAGCCTTTCTGGAGCATATTTCGGCCATCTTCACCGTAGTTCTCATCCACAATGCCGTGGTAATCTCAGGAGGATGGATATGGTCAGGTATGAACCGTTTACCCTACTCCGACCGAAAATCCGTCTCCATCGAAATGGGTATACAAAACAGTGGACTCGGCCTTGTGCTGCTCCTCAATCCCAACATCTTTCCTGCACATTTACCCATCGGGGGAATGGCCGCTATAACGGCATGGTGGGGCATCTGGCATATTGTAGCAGGACTCATCTTGGCGTATTACTGGAGACGACGTCCGTCTACATTAACAGAATTAACATGACCCCCTTGGGAAAGCCCGCGTGGGCATACACCACTCTCTATCGCTATGTGCGGTGGATGTACATCAAACTGTACTGTAGAACCTACTCGGTTCACGGATTAGAGAATGTACCTCACAAAGGTTCCGTTCTATTCGTCACCACCCATCAAAACAACCTACCCGATGCGCTCTCATTGGGCTTTGCAACCGATCGTCGACCGGCCTTTGTAGCCAGAGCCGATCTCTTCAAGAATCCGAAAGTCGCCGTACTTCTCCGGTTCTTGAAAATTCTCCCCATGCACAGAGCCGACCACGGTAGAAAGGCCATTACTGATGAGCTCCCAGAAACCATGCACATGTTGCGCGACTATCTCGCTGCTGGCCAATCGTGCACCATTATGGCCGAGGGAAGTAGCGCGCCTCTCCGCTCACTACGTCCGTTAAAGAAGGGATGGGCACGCTTAGTGCTCGATGCTCAGTCCATAGGCATCCAACCCGCCGTAATCCCCGTGGTTATGGAGTACTCCGATTGGCAGGACTGGGGACCTGATGTACGAGTTGTATTTGGCAAACCCCTGAATTTAGAGGTAGATGGAGATACCATGGCCGTCCGACTCAACCACATGAACCGAATTGCATTTGATGCCATATCCTCTTTGATTGCCTCCGATGAAGAGATTCAATCGTGGTCGAATGCTATCTCGCGAAAAAGAAAGTGGAAGGATCTAATGTGGAAAATCGCAGGCACTCCCTTCTATATCGGGTTCTCTGTCATCAACGCTCCGGTGTTCTGGTTGACGAAACATCGCGTTGCCAAGCATCACCGGGTTGACTTCAAATCCACCCTTCAAGTGGGCTTTATTGGATTAGGCACCCCCCTTTGGTTGATGCTTCTCCACCTAATAGCCACATTCTTCACAACGCCTGTAAACATCGCATTTTCAGCACTTATCACTCCTATCATTGCCTACATCGCTGCACGAACTCACATCGCTTGGAAAAAATCCTAAAAATTCCTCCCAAAAATTCTTTTAGGTAAAAACAGATTTACCTTATATTTGCCGTCCCAAATGAGGATGCCCGATCGTCTAATGGCAGGACAGCGGTTTTTGGTACCGTCAGTCTAGGTTCGAGTCCTAGTCGGGCAACAAAGAAGAAAAAACCCTGATTATCGAAATGATAGTCAGGGTTTTTCATTTCAGAACAGTTTTCATCATGTCATATTTGTGTCAAATATTTGAATCAACTTGACACAATCATAACTACGATATCACTAAATCAGGTTAGAAAAATAAAACTCCCTAGTACTTGAATAAGGAACTACATCCACTACTTCATCATATTCAGTATTCATACTTATAAGTCTTTCATTAATCTTCTCCGCTATCTCATCAGAAGCAACTCCGCACTGCACCATAATCCTTTTACCTTTCTCACCGGCAAATCGAGCAAATTCGTTTAGAAGGTGATTATCCACTTCTCAATTAAAAGCAGGGAATGAATATTCAATTATCACAAGCTCACCGGCTTCATTTCATGGGATAGAAATTAATACACAATCCCCATTGTCATACCTACCTCTTAAACAACTAAACTGTTTAACCCCCTCAGCTTTCTTCATACCCGAGTAACAAATCTGCGTCATACTTTTTAGCATGCCAATGCAGAAATTGTAGAATTGCATTCTCCTTAGTTTGGACGTTCTCCCAGCCATCCCATTTCACATTGTCAAGGTTAGAATCATATTTGGCAGCTAATATTGCTTTCACTATTATCCGCCCATCAACGTATGACGTTAAATGAATATAACTCTCCTGAGAAAAATCAGATTTGTAAGGCTCTGGGCTTCGACCACCAATAGCTATTGGTGCAAATGCCAAAATGAGGTCTCCAACACGCTTAGGGTTATCCTTAATAAATGAGGTAACATGTTTCAAAAGCCCTTCGGGGTCTACCCGATACCAATTGCGAAAAAGAAACCCCAATTCATTACCATCATGTTTTTCGAAAATGGCATTTGAATCTAGACTCCCTTGTGCTCTTTTCAATAAAACATCTCCCAATCTATCATATTCTTCCTTCGTGAACAATTGATTACCCGATTCATATTTTGCCCTTAATTCATTGTTCAGAGCGTACGCGTATCCAAAAGGATTTGCTTCATTCATCATCCGAACAGCTATTGAAAAGACATCAACACCAAGTGATTGCAATTTCCGCATTGAATTACTGATGAAAGCAGCCAATCTTGATCGACCTAGCATAATAGGCCCATGTTGAGCTAGACCTTCTGAATTATCCCTTTTAATGAAGGCATAAATAATTCTCTCAAGCTCATTAGACTTGATCTCTCTTTCCTCTAACCTATCAATTACTTCTGAAAGAGACGATTTCGCAATTAACTTATCAAGTTCAACTTTCAATTCTGCCATATTAAAAGCTTCCAAAGCAGAGAGCATATGACTAAGCTCCACTTCAGAAATTTGCTTCTCACCTATTGCAAACGAAAAATATCTCATTATATAATCTCTGTTCACTATACCTCTAGGCTTGACATACTCATTAACTTCTCCATGCAGGAATGGGAGATTTCTATGAGGTTTTTCAACCCAAGGAAATAGAGAATAAAGTGCGTTGCAAACAATGATACAGTCCGGCTCGCTAATTTTTGCCAATAGAGACTCAATAGCGGAATTTATATTATCACGAAACTCTTTCTCCGGAGAATTCTCCCCTGAAATAAACAAAGGCTCCGTTAGAAGATTTGCATTACTCCAAATCCAAGAGTAAACTTCAAACTGCTGCACTTTCAAAGCTTCCAGAAGGCAAAGGTCAAGCACATTCAATTCCTCTGGCATTAGCCGAATTGAGAATCCAATTGCATTCGAAACTCGTACTACATCTCTTGGTGTCTCAACCAAAGGCAAGAGTATCTCCGTAGCTAGTCTGTCAAAGTTTCGATACTCCTCCTCTGTAAAAACAACACCTGAGTCCTTGATAGTGGCTGTAAGTTGCTCTAAAAAAAATGCTGATAATTGAAATTCTTGAATAGAGGGGATAATCAATGGAACTTGAATAATCTTATCAAGAAACTCATTCCCAACCTTGATGTTTGAATCACCATAATCTTCAGAAATAGCATTAGCTACCACCTCCTTATCAAATGATAGGAGATATGTAGTATTTTCAAAGTCAGCGTTCATTCGCACCAGCTTGAAAAGTTGTTTTAGCTCCTCTTTGTTGAGCCTGTCGATGTCATCAGTTATGATAACAACTTGTTTATTCGAGGCTTTAATAAGTTCATTAACCTTATCCTTTTGGAGTATAATATTTTGACTCTTAGAGTTGCCAAATAATTTCGATGCATCAATCGTGACTCCTAAAACACTAAAAGCCTGTGTTACTCCTCCATAATCCTTCGTGAAATTTGAAATTCTCACTCCCCACTTCTTGAATAATTTCTTGTATCTAGTCTTATCCTTATTAATATCATTAGAGATGGCTTGCTTTAATGAGGCTAAAAAACCTAACGTTAAAGAATCTGCATCTTTAAACATCCAAGGATTATACTCTACAAGAATTACATTCTCATCATCCATGGTTAGTCGCTCTTTAACTATCCTAAGTAGTGAAGTTTTCCCATACCCCCAGACTCCATATAAGCCTATAGTCATTGGACTGGATGAGGAACGATTTAAAATTGAATCAGCAAGATTATATGCAAAAAGTTTCCTCTCAAATTTATCTTCCGTGGATTGAGAGATTGGAGCATCAGGATTATTCATTCTTTAGAGAAGTAATAGATTGACTTGAAACTACAAAATCTTTATCTGCAACAATCCTGCATCGAGTAAAACGTGACACTTTTAGGTTTTAACTTTTCCTATTTCGCCCAACTACATAGACAAACGCTAGGGAAAGCCCGTTGAATTGATGTCCTCCCTTAAATTAGACCAGTCAAAATTGGAAAATTCGAGGTGTTTAAGGTATTCATCCTTAGAAAGAGGGGATTGAATGATGCCGCCAACTATCTCCATTCCTTAATCTGATAAAAAGGAGTGAGGCGGGGATTTCTCTACCTTTACCCAAACCATCTTTCTCATGAAAATTTGGGCATTCGCACTTCTCTCTCTTCTTTTAGGATCCTGCTCTTCCAGCGAAGAATCTGATGTAGAGGTGACGGAAGAGTCGATTGATACAGTAGACGGCTCGATGCACCCGACACTTACATCCACCGAACCACATGGATTGCAAAGCGGGTTCTGGGTAAATGTGAAATATGTCAGGAACCTCCGCTCGTCGAAATCCCCGAAAAGAGCACAGCAAAGCGTTGACTTCTCTGGTATTCAAGTGTCGGAGGAAGGAGAGCCCTCTATGATGATCTGGAATTTTCATGAGGGTACACCAACGTATGTCAAAACCTATGATGGAGAATTGGGATTCTTCAATTCATCCACGAATTCAAAGCCGGAATACCGCGCTTCGATGCAGAAGGACACACTGATCATCGGCTCCGAAAAATTCACGCTACTCGAAAGTGCACACGAGTTTCAAATTGTAGAAAAAATCTTGTTTGAAGGAGAGTACAAGAACCATGGTCGACGTGTTACCCTTTCCGCCAACGGCGAGATTAAAGGCTTGGATAGCCTCACACATTATAGTCCGCTTATAGACTACTACGACGTTGGACTGGATGTGGACATGATGGAACTTGGCACCTCTCGCTCTCTTCCTAAACGCTTCGGTTTCGTTTTCGCGAATGACACCCTAAATATCTATTCCCTAAAATGTCTTGCGCTTGAAAATGGCGATTGCATGGAACAGGCATTGGACACTCTATTTCTTCAACTGATCCGAGTAGAGAACTAATTCACTCTTCCTTACATTCTTCGTCGGAAATAGGTCATTTGATTCAAAGCACCTTACACGCAATAGACATTGGCGCTTTCGTCAGCGTGATCGCTAAGGAATCGCTTATCTCGACAGCACGTAATAGCGATAAGGTTCCAGAATAAGCTGCAATCCAAAATCGTACTTCACTTGATCTCTTTCGTCGTACCAATCATCTCCAACAACAACACTTGAAGGCATATCATACAAGACCGTGGTATTGCGAACATTGACAATGATGAGCAGTTCTTTGCCATTCAAGGATTTCACATAACACAGAACATCATCATCTGAGTAATCTGTATTTACGCCTGTTCTGGCAATTTTATTCTTTGAGTAGAAAGACAAAAGAGACTCGTATTCCGCGAGCATATCTCCATTCTTGCTCCAATCAATTTGAGTGTTGGAAAAGAATGGAATGGTCCCTGTCACTCCTACTTCTTGAGAGCCATAGATCAAAGGGACTCCACCGGTGAAAATGGTAGCAACAGATGCCGCCAGTGCACCTTTCTTTCCGTTGAAAATTTGCATAGGCGTAGCATCCCATGCTGACTCATCGTGGTTAGTGGTAAATCTTACCCAGTGTTTTCCCGCGGGAGCATTGTTATACTCTTGAATATGCGTGTTGCGCATCAACGAAGTTGCCTGACCATTCCATACATTCTTGATGGCTCCATAGTAGTTCCATCCAAAAGCCATATCAAATCCAGCTGCAAAATGATCGGCTCTATTCCCTTCAGCAAAAAACAAGAGTTCTCTGCCTGGAATATTTCTCAAGCTATCGATTGCACTTACCCAGAAATCATAGGGTACACCATCGGCATAATCACATCTGAATCCATCCACATTGGCCTCTTCCACCCAATACTTCATTGATTCGATCATGGCAGCACGCATGTCCATATTGTCGAAATTCAAATCAGCCACATCTTGCCAATTTGTACCTGGAGGATGAATAATATTGCCATTGCCGTCCTGCGTATACCAACCTGGATTTTCTTCTATCCAAGGATGATCCCATGCCGTGTGGTTGGCAACCCAGTCAAGCATCACCGCCATTCCTCTATCGTGCGCCATACTGGTAAACTCTCTCAGTTTTCTCAAGTTGCCATACTCAGAGGCCACCTGGATATAATTCCGAATGCAGTACGGAGAGTTCACTGAATTCACTTGTCCAACTGGGTAAATCGGCATGAGCCAAATGACGTTTACTCCCATATCTTCCAATTCATCCAAACGATACATCACGCCTTGTAAATCGCCGTTCTCACTGTACGCACGAAGGTTCACTTCATACATTACAACATCTTCGGTAGCGGGCATTTGCGTGAATGGGTCGGTGTAACTGGAACCGGATGTGCTGGAATTGACATCCTTCTTACAGCTCCATGAAATGAAAAGAAAGGTAAGAAGGGCAAGGCCTTTTAGAGAGAGGATGGTCGTTGTCTTCATCCTATAAAAATAGAGGATTCTGACAAAAGTGTACTATTTACTCTATCTATCGAACTTCCTTTATTCCAAGAGGAGAAATTATCTCAGCAAATAAGGCATTCTTTGTCTTATTACAACTGCTGAGTTCTATATATGCTTTGGCTTCCTCTGGAAAGGTATGAACCGCCAAATGACTTTCACTTAACAGCCAAATTGCCGTATAGCCTTGCGGTTCAAAGTGGTGTTCCATGAAATTTAACACCTCAAATCCCGCACGGTACAAAGTGAAATCTAGCAAGTCTCGCAATCGATTTCCGTCGACTTCCCCTACCCACACATTGTATGAATATATAGCTGCCTTCATATCAATAGGTATCCCATCTTCCATTTAAATAGTAGTGGTACAGCACGGGGTCGTGTACGTGATTGGGTTGAATGGAATCGATCTTCTGCTCAAAGTAATTCTGACCAAATGACGTAATCAAACTCACCGCTTCGCCATTCATAAATTCCAATGGAAGCTCCTCCCAATCTCCGGCCTTCACACGTTGGATGAGCTCGTTTTTCGAAGTTGAATCTGCGCTTCCGATAACCCACCCCCACTCTCCCATGGTAAGGATATTATTGTGGATGGGCAAGGTGGAAAATCCAGCCTTCTGAAGGGTGAGATCGATACACCTGAAGCTGCTCGGCGCAAAATAGGGACTCCCCGCTTGGGTGATGAGTACACCACCAGGACGAAGTTGACGCTTGCAAATGGAGTAGAACTCATAGCTGTACATCCGACTTAACTCTACCGTTCTAGGATCGGGCAAGTCGAGGATAATAACATCGTATAAGGCACGTGAAGTATCCATGTAATGATAGGCATCATCGTTGTAGATATGCACTTTGGGCGAATAAAAAGACGAATCATTTTGTCGGACCAGAACATCATGCGTCTTGGCCAGCTCCACCATAGCAGGATCTAAATCGACCAGCGTAATGGACTCAATGGATTCGTACTTCAACAATTCGCGAACCGCGCATCCATCGCCTCCTCCCAAAATAGCCACATGGGTAGGGTGCGGATGCAGTTGCATGACAGGGTGAACCAAAACCTCGTGGTAAAGCGGTTCATCCATCGTTGAGAACTGTAGGTTCTGATTCAAATACAACCAAAAATCATTCTTCCACTGAGTGATGACTATTTTCTGATACGGACTTTGATCTTGATAGATAATCTTGTCGGAATAATTCTTTTGTTCTCCGTACTGAATCACATGATCTGCAAAAGCGAATGACGCTGAGATGAACGCCACGAGCACAAAGGCTAGAGCATTCCACCCCATCTTCCCCCATTTACCAAATGCTGGAAAAACATTGAGTAAAGCGATGCCTACTAGTAGGTTCACTAATCCAAGCGCGATGGGTGTGTAGGCCAATCCGAGATAGGGCAAACCGATAAAAACAAAAAACACGCCGCCCACCAAACTCCCATAATAGTCCTTTTCCAGAATATTCGACACGTTGACCTGAAGTACTTCAAATTGATCATTAAGTCGAATAGCCAAGGGGAGTTCCATTCCGATGAGGCACCCTGTTAGTGCAGAAATGGAATAGATCAATAACCCTGTAAAATCTGAATAAGCGGCAAAGGCATAGGTGAGCAGTGCCGATAGCGAAACGATAATGGAGAGTAAAAACTCTGTCCCTACCAACCATGCAAAGACGTTCTTTTCAATCTGACGGGTGATTCGAGCGCCAATCCCCATGAAAAAGAGCATAAGAGAAATGACCAATGCCCATTGCACGATGGAATCCCCCAAGAAATAGCTCGCCAATGTAGCAAGCACGTACTCAGAAACGATTCCAGAGAAGCCCGTTGCAAAGAGGGCTGCCTTGAGTAATGTCGACTTGGCGTTCATCAAATTATACAACCAATAGAGTAATCGCTGCACCGCCCACGTAAGCAAAAGCTTCAATGATGCCTACACCCACATTGGGCTTTTCTTGATTCACCAACTCATCCGTGATTTTAGCACCCGGAAGCAAGATCACATCGGTTATCCAACGAATAAGTGGAAGTGCGATCAACCCAATACCGACCTCTATTCCCAGCCAAGTAAAATGGTCTGCCCAACTCACAAAATCACCACTAATTCCACTACCAATCAACAAACCTACTGCGATTAACACTCCGGCATAAGAAACTCCTACCGCTGCATTATCCTTCTCTATTTCATCGTGTATGTTAAAAGGAACGATGAGATTGTAGAAATGAGTAAACCCGAATAGGAGGATTTGACCTACCATCCAGAAAACAACAGCAGTAATCAATCCCGACAACCAATATCCACTGGAGTGTTCCGGGAAAAAATCTACACCACTTCCTGAAACGGCTCCAAATACAATGAGCGCAGAAGCGATGTAATTGCCCGCTTCAATGGCACCCATTCCCGCATTTTGATCGCGGAAAATCTCATCGCGGATAGAGAAGTTTCGCAAGATGATTTTGTCATTCAGCATGGCCGAAAGATTCAACAATAAAATGGCGATGGATCCATAGAAAAAGAGGGCAAGCATGTCTTGAGTCCAACCATGAGATGGCCCAACAATGGCACTCGCAATCACGATGATCACCGCCACGAAATACCCCACAATAGCCAAGGCAAAGGCGAGGTTATCATGTTCTGTAAGTTCTTGTCGAATGTTCAGGTTTTTGCGAAAGCTGGTCAACATGTACTTGGCAAACCATATCAGAGCTATAGCCCCTACTGCGTATCCAAGTCCCACTTTGATATCGGTCATATATTCTTCCATCCTGTTTCTATTTACCGAATCCACCTGATCGAGAGCGCGTAGAAGAACGCGTGTATCTCGTCGCTGATCGTTTAACTTGGCTTCTCACATTGTTCTTAAACTGAGGAGATCTTCCCCCCCATGTGGTCGACTTCCCTTGCTGGGTACTTGTATACGCACTGGTTCCATATTTACCAGACTGGCCGTAGTAATCGCGATTGTGCGCTCGGTAGCTGGAGCTATATGTATTGTAGGAATTGTAATCGGGACGATAGTACGAGTTGCGATACCGCGATCCCAACCAAGAATATCGAGAGAAGAAAATCCAATAACCGCCGTGCCAACGACCGTAGTGCGGATTCCCCACGTGATTGGAATACCCAGGAGGAGCGATATTCTGCTCAACTTTACCATTCACACAGGACGCCACTTCCATCCCCATAGCATTCTGACACCTTTGAAAATACGGTGGTGAAACCTCCATCCAATCTGTGTGCTCTTCCCGGAAAGTAGAGTCTGGGTCCATCAAGATCACATCGTATTTATGGTAATACTTGTCATCTCTAAAGTCCATATCCGCCAGCAAAATGGAGTAATTCTTATCGGCTGCATGATTGCGAATCACCACGTTCACCCCATCTTCAATCTTCCTCTTCGAGCTGCACTGTGCAACCCCTACACCTAGCAAAACAATGAGTAGCACTGCACCTATCGCGCGCAACTTTGCATTTCCTTCGCTCATATCATTGACTAATTCTAGTGATTTCTATCGTCCCCAATTTGTGTCCCTCAAACATTTCGAACTCGTCCTCATCGTATTGCTCTACGCTAAATACATGACTTCTATTCGCGATGTCCTCGTAATCGTAATTAATCAATTCTTCTGCCTCGTCCGAATCCCATTCTGACACGTATCCAGGAGCGGTCTCAACCAATTCAAAGGTGCACCCATTGTGGTCGAATCGCTTAGGCAATGCACTATCTGTAGCATAGGCTTCTACAAATTGACGGTGCAAATCCTCGTTCACTATAGGAGTGGTCTTTACCATTCGGATCCAATCATACTCCTCTACACTGAGCGCAAACGACTCTTCTCCACAAACAACTTTATGATCAAATGAAAAGTCATCATCTCCCCAGTCGTAGCGGTAAGACTCTGCTACTTTCCAAGATTTGGAATGATAGTTAAACGTAGACCCCGGTTGTAAATCCAGCGCGGAGAGAACAGTGTTGCGCTTTTCGGAATCGCGTTTTTTAAATAAGCTAAATGCCATAGTGATTTCCTGAGTGAGATTTCAAATGTATCGAATCTGTAAAAGAAAGAGAGTCGGGATCAGATATTCCTTGAATCGCCAACTACTGGAAAAGAAAAAACCCCACTGTCCGAAGTCAATGGGGTCTTCCGTTGAAAAAATGGTCGTTGATTTATAACAATGTCTGCACTTTCACTCCACTTACCAACACCCAATGAGCGGGATGTCTGTCTGGCTGATTTGTCGACAATTATCTTTGCACTTGGATTTTCTGACTACTCACTCGACCGTCTTCTACCACTTGGATCACATAAACTCCTGAGGGAAGATCCTCAACTGAAATCGTCTGATCTCCAGTCAATATTCCTTCAGAAACTGCAGCTCCTGTAATAGAATACAAGGTGTACTCTGCTCCTTCACCTACTCCTTCAAGAGTTAGTTGAGATTGAGCAGGTTGAGGGTAAATCACAAACTCTTCTCCCTCCCATTCGCTCACTCCTACTCCCGTTCCTCCTTTGATAAAGAAGGGAACGATATCGTTGTACAACGGAGATCCATTCAAGCTTCCATTCACCGCCGTCACAAAATAATAGCCATTGGCATACGGCAGGGTGCGGTTTTGCATCAATGGTATTTGGATGGAATCCCCTGTGAAGTGCAATATGAAGTGAGCGACAAGGGTAAACGATTCGTTGCTCGGCAATTCAAAGAGCATGGAATGTCCGCCGTACATCACACCCGGAATGGTATCTACATACCCCGCATCTCCTCGAACTTCTAAGTCAACACCTGCATTGGCACCGTAAAGCTGGACACCTGGAATGATGAATTGTCGCGCAAAGATGTACTTGGTGTCGCTTCCAATACGCAAACTCATATCGTAGGTATCTGCGGAATCAAAAATGACATATTCATCCCACCCCCTATTTTTGCTGAGCATATAGAAGCTCTGGAGTGTATCCTGTCCTAAGGTTACTTGAGACGATGTCTCGAAGCAATTTAACTTCTGACCCACAATGTGGTACATTCCCGTTGCCTGGGTATTCAGAACAGTATCGTTGAAAGAAACGGGTACATATCCATAGTGAAAAGCGTGATTTTCATAGCGCTCCGGATTGGTGATCTCAATGGAAGTAGCTGATGCCGTTGAAGCGATCGGAGCTCCAGATCCTACAACATCTACATAGTACTCTCCCGCTACAATACCATCAACTGTAATGGTGTAGAGGGTTGAACTTGATGGTGAGGCATCTGTAACAGGTGACGATGGAGAGGATAAGCCGGTAGTTGGCGTCCACGAATAAACGGCACCCCCTCTTGGCGAGGCCATCGCCACCGACTTCCCAGTACAAGTAGCTAGGGAATCTGTCTTCAGAGTAAAACCCGGAATTGTAACTTCTATAGGAATAACTGTTTGTCCCGGCTGATCACAGTAGTCGTCTACGAACTGAACATTGAAATTGTAAATTCCCGGACTCATCCCCGCTGGAACTTCCCATAAAAATTCAACATTATTACTGTAGCTGCTGCTCAGTGAACTTTGAGGGTATTGAGGGAAGAAGGAAACGCCATTGGTACCAGGATTCAGGTCACCTTTCATACTTGCCGTAATGGTTTGAGGCTGAAAATTTGAGTCTAGATCTGTATCGATACTCAAAAAACGCAGGTGTAAACTGTCTCCCGGCTGAGCTGTAGTTGAATATCCGGTAGTATTGATCGATTGCCAGTTTCCACTCAATACAAGGGTCGTATCGTCTGGGCTGTTGTTGGTAACCGAAGCCAGTGGGGTAACGCTCAAAATGGTTTCAAGCTTGATCTCTGCGGTTTTCAACCCACCTGGCAAGAACTGGTCTGATTGTAGCGAGATGGCATAAAGACCCGTTGTCGTTGTATTCCCCTTAAAGAGTCCCGCTTGATCTAGCATTTCAGCAGATGAAACCTGATTTGTAGCGCTGAATCCCGAGTTGTAGGTAGCATAGCTAAACGTGCTGCCAAACACACCCACGACAGGCGTGGATTTCACGAAATGTGTGCTGTCGGCTTGAGGTGTACTCACTCTCAAGTGAATCTCATCGCTCTGACTGGAATTTTGCATTTCAACCAAGTCGAAACGAGCACTGGAATGATTCACGCCCGTATTGTAAAACCTACTAGTAACCACGATTCCAACGTCACTCGTATTCATCATGGTTGTAGATCTACAACACTCTTCATAATAGATATCGTCAAAAGTTGCTGACCCTAGAGAGAAGCTAATGGTATCACTCATAAAGTGTTGCACCTGCAATGTGCTGTTGGAACATGCACAATTCGACCACATTTGATACGTGTTTTGCAGTCTCACAGAAATGCTCACTCCAGACACGCGCGCTTTAAGCGTTCTATGCATGGGAGGGAATCCCATATTACACTGTTCAATCCTATCCAAATAAAACACATACTTCCCGTTTCCTACTGCATCCCAATAGATCTGCCCACCGACATAGTGGTTGGCAAGGGCTGACAAACTGAACAGAAGTGAAAATGTGGCGAGTACTAATTTCTTCATCTATGGGTGCGTTTTAATATCGACTACGGTGAACTTTCTTGTCTTGTGCAATCTAGGCGAAGTTATCGTTCTTGGAGGTAAGAAAAAATCCCCCGACAAATGCCGGGGGAGAGTTGAGCGTCCATGATCAATGAATCAATGTTGTACTATAATTTGTAGTGACGTCGAGTAGTTTCCATCGACAAGGTTAAGCACATAAACGCCATTTGAAAACTCAGCAACATCAATCCTACCATCGGTAGACAATATGCCTTCTTTCAAAGTGCGACCATTCAAATCAACAAGAGAGAAGTGTGTATTATCAATCAATCCATCAATGCGAATCTCATCTTTCGCAGGTTGAGGGTAAACCACCAAGTCGGCTGCTACTTCTTCTAGACCAACACTCCAAGAACCGCGAAGGACAAATGGAATGATATCATCGGTCAGTGCCGCGCCCTGTAGCGAACCATTCACGGATAGAACTCTTCCTAAATCACCGAAGAAGTATGGGAATGCTTCGTCTTGAACAAGCGGAAGTGAAACGGAGCCACTATCAACAATGAGCTCGAGGTTGGACTGACCGCTTTCGAAGAACACTACAGGAGCAGGCATGTAGAAAGCGAGAGAATGTCCACCATAAGGCGTTGCATTCACAGAGTAAACCGTACCATCGTAATGAGTTACTTCCAAGCGAACATTTCCAGTTTTACCTGTCATCTCAGCTCCTGGAATGATAATCTGCAAAACTTCCAATGTGGCATCAAACCCACCAACAGCAATTTCCATTTGATAGGAAGATTGATGATCAAACACCACAAACTCACTCGTATCTACCGGTTGATTCACCAGAAGTGAAGTAGCCAGAGAGTCTTGAGTTACCATCACCGAATCTGACAGGCTAAAACATCCACCATTCAAACCAACGGCATGGTACAAACCTGGTACGCTTACGGTTATTGGAGAAGTGTTGAAGCTAAAAGGAATGTAATAATATAGGAACGCGAAGGCGTCAAAAGAAGAGGCGTTAGACAATTCGAGCTGTCCACCCGAGGATAGTGTCACTACGGGTGTTATTGGCTGATTAACTTCTACGGTATACTGCCCTCTAGCAACCCCATCCACTGAAACGGTGTAGGTTGTGGTGGTTGAAGGCGAGGCGATGGTTACCGCTGTATTTGCACTGCTCAAACCTGTGGATGGACTCCAAGAGTAAGTACCACCTGAAGTAGGAGCAACCAATTGAACAAAACTATTGGTACATATTCCAAAGGTGTCTACATCCAAATTATTGTTGGGAATCACCACCTTCAACATTCTCATTGAATGTCCAGGATTTGGACAGTGATTGTCAAAAACACGAACCGCAAAATGGTAAACACCTGGATTGATGTTTTGCGGAACCTCCCAACTAAAGATGGTGTTATTCGTCATCGAGCTCGTTAACCCAGACTGCGGAGCTACAGGTGTAAGCACCGGATTCCCCGGAATTGTAGCTGCCATTTCCAACTGTGCTGTTATCTGTTCAGGAAGGAAGTTCGCATCCAAATCCATGTCATAGGATTGGAATTCGACCTTCACACTATCTCCTGGAGATGCGGTAGTCGTATAAACAATGGAATCACTTGTTGTCCACGCTCCATAGCCCTGAACCGGAATAACAGATTGCGTAGGTGGGTTGGTACCTGAACTCGATCCAATCGGATTGATGGCAAACTCAATTTGCACATCTGAAGTAGGAATGCCTTGCTGTGTGAATGCCTTGGATTTAAAGGAAACGAAGTACATTCCACTGGTAGAAGAACCCGATTCAAAATAACCATCTGGACTTAAAAAGTCATTGGCCGAAGTTGGGTTCGTCGCGCTGAAGCCAGAACTGTAAGTCGCTGGAACAAACTGTCCATTTGCAACGTAACCCGAAGGTGCATGATCCACGAACACGCTGTCAAACGAAGGGTTTTCAACATATAAAAACGATCGCTTTCCATTGTAGGTCGACATCAAAAACTCAGGGTCAATGCGTGCGCTACTTTTATTCTGGCCTGCTGGATACATTCTGCTCTCAAACCCAATGCTGGGAGCACCTACCAAGTTAGCCGAGAACGTTCTACAACAACTTGTCCATGAAAAGGTGGAATAGCCAATAGCTGGTGGCACCACGATATTGTTAACCGTGGCTTCATAAAGCCAAACCACATGTTCATTTCCCGTACAAGTGGTGCAGCTAGAAGCAACGAAGGTCTGAGAAACAAAGTTTAGGTTAACGTTGGATCCATCAATCACTACGGGAGTGGTAGATGGCGGTGTAGGTGAAGAACACTCGGGGTACAGTTCGAGGTAAACTTTGTAGGAATTGCTTCCCAAAGCATCCCAGTACAATTGCCCTCCTTTAATATGAGATGCGCTTAATCCAAAGGATAAAACACTCAGCAATAATAGTAACGTCTTTTTCATAGGAGAGATTTAGAGATTCTTCATTAGGTACGAATGTAATTTTAGAATCGGGTCAACCCAATACGCAATGCTTGTACGCACCTTAACAATGAGTAAATGGAATGGGGGGTGATGAAAAAAAATCAACGAATCACCTGTCTTACGTGAACTAAAGTGTGCAGATGGTGTTAGGAGAAATAGATAAGCATGAATAGGATCATTCCTCAAATGCATCCATTCATCGAATATATCTGCCGTTCATCGAAATAGTGAATTGTAAGCGTGCTTTCTACACTTACTTTGTCCCATAGTTGAGAGACAAGTTACAGAGTGTAGTAGTAGTACTTGTAACGAAAAATGCCGCTGGAAGTCCCCCCAAGACTTAGCAACTTGAGAGAGCGAGAGAGAGAGACAGGTTGTGTCAGCGGCATTCAATCAAGGAGTCGGATTCGTCCGACTCTTTGATTTTTCTAATTCGATTGAATGAAAGGCATGAGTGAAACTGCGCTGAAAGTTCTCGTTGCGGAAGATCAAGAGATCAATCGCTTCATCATTGGAAAAATCTTTTCTAAAATCGGATTGATTCCCGAATTCGCCATCAATGGTGGTGAAGCCTATTCCGCCATTTGTACCAAGACCTACGACTTGGTCTTCATGGACATTCAAATGCCGATCATGACGGGTATTGAAGTAGTGGAGAAACTACAGAAACTTCAAATAACCCTACCCAAAATCGTTGCTCTCACCTCCAACAGTTCACCTTCCATGCACGATGCTGCTCTGCGAGCGGGTATGGACAATGTGTTCCTCAAACCACTAGACTCACACGCACTCCAGTCCATTCTGAAAACCTACGCACCTCAGCCTCAATAAGTAATCGAATCTTGACATCGACTGCTGGAAATAGCACGGAAATTCGTACATTTCGTTTCTAGCAATTCTCTTTCAAATGTCAATATCAGATTGGTGGGCGAGTTATGATTCTTTCGCCCAAGTGTTGTGGGGCTGTGCGTTAATCGGTTCCACTTTTTTCATTTTTCAACTTGCAAGCGCTCTACTCATTGGCGATTCAGACAGTGCCTTTGGCGATTCTGATGAACTTGTAGAGACGGACGACGGAGTGGGGTATCAATTCTTCACCTTCCGAAACCTCGTCATCTTCGTGACCATGTTGGGTTGGTTTGGCTTGGGCACCTATGCCGAAGGTTATTCCAAGATAACATCCATTATCGTGGGTGTTGTTGCAGGTTTGGTGATGGTGTTCATCATGGCTTGGTTGATGTCACAAATCAGCAAATTGAAGCAAGATGGCAGTATGAAAATCAACAACGCCATCGGGAAAGTAGGCACTGTTTACATCCCTATCCCTGCCAATCAAAGCGGCAAGGGCAAAGTTCAACTCGCGGTGCAAGGCAGTACGCACGAGCTCGATGCCGTAACCACAGAATCAGAAACACTCAGCACTGGCACGGCCGTTTCGGTTACCTCTGTGCGACCTGGAAATGTACTAATCGTCGAAAAACTCAAATAATCAAATGAACGATCAGGGCTCTACTTTTATAATTATCGGTGTCATTATTGGCATCATTGCGGTTTTCGCAATCATTCAACTTTTACTTCGCCGTTACAAGCGCTGTCCATCCGACAGAATTTTGGTTGTCTACGGTAAAGTAGGAAGCAACTCCGAAGGTGCACTGTCCGCAAGATGTATTCACGGGGGTGCCGCATTCGTTTGGCCTATTGTGCAAGATTATGCCTTTATGGACCTAACTCCACTCTCTCTTGAAGTTGGATTGACCAATGCACTCTCTCGTCAGAATATCCGTGTAGATGTTCCTTCTCGATTTACAGTAGCCATCTCTACTGAGCCGGGAACGATGAACAACGCGGCTGAACGCCTCCTCGGATTGGGACGTCAAGAAATTCACGACCTCGCGAAAGACATCATCTTTGGTCAACTTCGTTTGGTAGTTGCTACCATGGACATCGAAGAAATCAACAATAACCGCGATAAGTTCCTCGCCAACGTTGCCGCCAACGTGGAAGCGGAATTGAAGAAAATCGGTTTGAAGTTGATCAACGTGAACGTAACCGACATCAAGGATGAATCAGGCTACATCGAAGCGCTAGGTAAGGAAGCAGCTGCTAAAGCCATTAACGAAGCCGTAGTTCGTGTAGCAGAACAGGAACAAATGGGTGCCATTGGTAAAACCCAAGCCGATAAGGAACGTGATATCCGCGTTGCTGAAATGATTCGTGACCGTGACTCGAACGTAGCCGTTGCCAACAAGGATCGCGAAATCCTTATCGCCGAAGCGTCTCGTGACGAGAGCATTGGTAAGGTGAATGCAGATAGAGATACTCGTATTAAAACAGCAGAGGCAAATGCAACTGCAGTTGAAGGGGAAAACAGATCGAAGGTAACAGTTGCTAACTCCGACGCGGTTCGTAGAGAGGCCGAGGCAGAAGCCCTGAGAAAAGCAACCGCCGCAGAGAAAGTTCAAGCGGCTCGCGCTTTGGAAGAAGCCTATGACGCAGAGAAGAAAGCCGAAGCTGCCCGTGCAGAAAGAGAACGTGCTTCTCAAAATGCAAACGTGGTAGTAAGCGCCGAAATTCAAAAACAAAAATTGATTATTGAAGCGCAAGCAGATGCCGAACAACAACGTGAAAAAGCACGAGGTGAAGCGGATGCGATTTATGCGAAACTAGAAGCAGAAGCACGCGGTATGTATGAAATGCTTACCAAGCAGGCTGAAGGTTTGGATAAAATCGTTGCTGCGGCTGGAGACAATGCTCGCGATGCCGTTATGCTATTGGTGGCCGACAAACTACCTGAACTCGTTAAACTTCAAGCGGAAGCAATCAAGAATATTAAGATTGATAAGGTTACCGTTTGGGACAACGGCGGCGGAAAAGGCGAACGTAGCTCTACAGCAAATTTCGTTTCTAACCTCTACCAAAGTGTTCCTCCTTTAAAGGATATGTTCGAAATGGCAGGCATGAACATCCCTGAGTTCTTGGGCAAGGATGCTGTGAATCTCCCTAGCTCTACAGCTCCTACTAAAGAAGATAACTCATCAGAGGAAAACGCTGATAAATCAGAATAAATCCGCTGAATATTCACATGATGAAAGCCTCCCAAAATCTGGGAGGCTTTTTGTTTCGTACATATTCCCTGTCAGAATCATAGTACAGGGCTTCGCTTCCATACTACGTTTTGATTTCTGATTTTTGAATTCCTAACCTATGTTCGTCATTAGGCGAACTCTCAATATTGCAGTCATGCGGTCATTTGGACTCGTTGTGCTTTTTCTGTTCTGCTCGGTTTCAATCTTCGCTCAAGTAGAGGAAGACTTTGATCATAACAACGTGAGCACATCGGAAAGTGATTGTTGGGAATTCGATAACGCTACTGTTTCTAAGCCCAACTCTTCTGTAGCGCTTAATAACGGTGGCAATAGACCTTTGGGAGATGCCACCATCAGTGGTCTGTTAGGAGAATCGAGCATCACATCTCCCTATATCCAATTCAACGGAAATTCCACAATAGAGTTTCAGCATAAACTACTCAACCAAACAGGAGGCTACATCAACCTAACGGTTACGATTATTGATCCATCCGACGCTACAGCTGTTACCGTACTCAACCACACCTACCGTTTCTGGTATTTGAATGTAGGTGGCAATCCAACTAATACAATCAACGAATCCATTCCTATCAATTATACAGGCTACGGTAAGGTTCAGTTCAGGTGGACTTGGCTGGATGCCTATACCAATGGATACGTAGACAACATCTCCATTGACGGTACGAACGCCGCAGACGGAAGTCAGGAATCCGGTGGATATTGTCCAGCCTACATGGAAGTGTTCGACACCCTTTGTTCAGCCACCTCCAATGTGAACTACTCGGCTCTTTATAACGATCTCTCCCATTCTTACAATTGGACATTTACAGGAGCTAGCGCTGGCACCATCGATAAGAGCATTTCAAGCAACGACGGAGAAATTGAATTGGATGTAGACAGTATTAGTGGCGATTTCATTCTCAAAGCGGTAGAATCTTCATCAGGCCACCAGACCTATTATTACATCCACATAAATCCCCTTCCTACGGTGGACTACGACATTGATTCCATTTGTTTAGAAGAACCCTATGACATAGAACTAACATTGACAGGAACAGCTCCATGGGTCGTTCAATATGAATACACAGGCAGTGGCGGAACCCAAAGCGTAAACATTCCGAGTTCTCCTTACACCTTGAGCATGCCAGGTACCGCAGACGCCTTCGAACTCATTCAAGTAACTGACGGCGAAGGCTGTATCAATTCAGCGGATTTCCTTCCTGAAGTCACCGTTCCGTACTTCCCTAAACCAGGGCCAACTGGAGCTATCTTTCATTGATGGCTTCACTTTCCATCATTTACGTTTGAATATTCCGATATTCGAGCATGTCACATCACGATCATAAAGAAGAGCACTTTGAAGGCTCTCAATTTGTACGAGACATTGTCATTGGTATGGCAGACGGCCTCACGGTTCCTTTCGCATTGACAGCAGGATTGAGTGGAGCGCTCGATAGCAACACCATTATTATCACCGCTGGTCTCGCGGAGATTGTAGCGGGTTCCATTGCCATGGGATTGGGTGGATATCTAGCGGGCACCACCGAATATGAACACTACCAAGCAGAACGCAAACGCGAGTACTGGGAAGTGGACCACCTTCCTGAAAAAGAGAAAGAAGAAATCCGCGAAATTCTCGAAGAATACGGCATTTCTCCTTCTCTGAGCTCAGAAGTAGCGGATGATCTTGCCAAGGACAAAGACAAGTGGGTGGACTTCATGATGCGGTTTGAACTTGAGCTCGATGAACCTGAAATTCATCAAGCGAAGAAGAGCGCAGCAAACATCGCTTTGGCCTATGTTGCCGGTGGCCTCGTTCCACTCACGGGTTACTTCATCACAGATCACCCTAATGAAGGGCTACTCTATTCATCCATATTTACCGTAGCAGCTCTCTTTACTTTTGGTTACTGGAAGAGTAAAATCATTGGACAACGCCCCATGAAAGGTGCTTTGAAGACCACTCTGGTAGGAGTGATTGCATCGGCGGCTGCGTACTTCATTGCCTTGTGGATTCAGTAAGGCTGAACCACCACTTTCTGCGCACAACCCTCACTTCTCCAAATGTAAATTCCAGGTGCACATGTAGATATCCGCACTTCATTTGGCTGAAGCGACATCACGATCCTCCCTTGCATATCCAGTAACTCCCAATGGCGAGAGTCCATTTCTTGCCATTTACCGTGACGGAATATTGGAACCAAGAAATCATCGTGTGCCACTTCGACCACGGAAAGTGGAGGAGTACGCCACATTCTAAACTTGCGTGGAGTGTTCTGCTCTGAAACATAAGTGTGTGACTTTGTATTGACTTGATACCACTCGTCGCTTTGGACATCCTCCAACCACCAATCCTCTTGTGCGTTCTCCATACTTATTTCTATGACTTCCCCTTTTGCACATTCTACAATCAGCGGCACTCCACCCGCATTGGCAGGATCTAACGATTTCACAGCAATTCTCACTTCGCCTCCACTGGCCGCACTTCCGGTGAAATAAACTTCAAAATCCCTGTAGTTTCGTTGATATTGGTCGTATTCCGATTCCCATTGTAGATCTGCCAACGGAACATCTGCAAGAGAGACTCTTCGTTCGCCTAGTGAGCCTTTCACCACTATATCAGTAATGTGAACTTGAGACTTGGCTAACCCCGTTCGATGGGAGAACCCACGGTGCTCTGGCTTCACTTTCACCGTTCTGAATATCCCCGGATCCGAACTAAACTGTACCCAGAAAGCCTGCCATGGCTGAATCATTGAACTACCATTGGAAGAAGCACCCGTTGTTAGATTGAATGAGGAATACGTCTTGGTTCTCCCATTCCAAATGTACAGGGTGGGCGACAATTCAGTGGGGTAATCAGGGTCGGATAAGAGAGCCCTTGCAGATAGGGAATATGGAAAAGGATTGCCGATAAAATTCCATCCCTCATTCCCAATTGGAGTAGCAAATGGCGAGTTTCCATTTGGGCTACCGTAAAATACTGTAAAGGTGTCCGTTTGTGAAATTTCACCAGAAACCCGAATAACTGTGCTCGAATCCAACCAACTCGGACCACCGAACAATGCTGCTGGAAGCGCTTTGGTAGCCTGTGTACCATTCGCAAAAGCATACCAGTTCTCATTCGTCGCATCCCACCCGAAAACAGAAGAAGAGCGGCCTAAATTGTAGTTCACTTGTGAAGCATCGTCTGACACATCGTTCCAAGTGGAGTGAAGTGGTACCGAAACATGACGATATCCCTCTGTGAATGGGAATACACGTGAAACCGATAAGCTCCCTTCCACGGAATCGCGAACCACAATCAATTCTCCACTTCCCAACTCGCCACTGAGCTCAACGCCAGTATTCGATACCATTACACCTCCCGTGTGCAGCCACTCTCCTGCCACAACCGAGGTGTTCGGAAACGTCACACGCCCAGAAACAGCAGTAATTAAACGAGAAACGGAGGGAACAACGGCAGGCAATAGCGACAGGGTATCCGACCAATACAACGTAGAAGTAGAATCCGGCACTACTCCTCCCGACCAATTTGAGGCGGTTAATACCTGTCCATCACCAGAAGCATTCGTCCAATACGTCGTTGGATGAAGCTCGATTTCATCCAACCCCCACTCTTCCACCGCTCGATCGGAATACAAGACAAACCGTATAAAAAGTGAATCTGCCATAGGCAAATCGTCTACGGTAAATCGAGAAATCGCTCTATCTGATTCCAGCACACCGCCATCGTCTGGCGTATAAACAGGAGTCAGTAAAGAATTTGCAGACAACGCGCCATCCATTGCCCACATTGAATTTCCATATCCGCGAATTCGAAACACCTCTTTCCACGAAGCGACAGAAGACGTTCGAATCTGCACCTTTATGAAATCTGTTCCCAAGTCCATTCCCTTACCCGAACCATTCATTCCATACGCTCCGACAATAAATGAGAGATGGGAAAAGGGTGCGTTAGAAGTGTTCACAACACCCATGTTCAACACCACCTCACCTCCCGCTGCGACCAGTGCATCTGAATTTTCAAAACCATACGAGGTGCCAATGGGAAAATCTGGGTTGGCCGATGAGATCACGAAACTCCCTCCATTCGAGTGCAGTGTATACGGCCAGTTTCCAGAAGTAAAGTTGCAGTACTGCGAAAAGGAAGAAGCTGAGCACAGCAGAACCGCCGCAATTGTAAATCGCTGTTTCATACTAGAAATAGGTTGCCGGGCGGGGCTGCTAAACACAGAAGAACATCCGTATTCGCAACGAAAATAAAAGATAGAATTTGGATTATGGGACTTAGCCGTTTGCAATCACCTACCGCATCATTTCAATGCCATTCATGGATTTAGTAACTACATTGGAAGTATGAAAAAAGACCACATTGTTGTATTAACTGGAGCGGGAATGAGTGCCGAAAGCGGGTTAAAAACCTTTCGCGATCACGACGGCTTGTGGGAAAACCACAGCGTGTACGACGTGGCGACTCCCGAGGCGTTTCAACGAGACCCTGACATGGTTCAACGCTTCTACAATATGCGGAGAGCACAATTGGAAACCGTTCAGCCCAATGCCGGCCACTTCGCTTTAGTCAAGGCCGAAAGACATTTTGATGTCACCATCATCACCCAAAACATAGACGATTTACACGAAAGAGCTGGATCGTCCAATGTGCTCCATTTACACGGCGAACTCACCAAAGCTCGGAGCAGTATTCAACCCGATTTGATAGTCAACTGGGGATATGGCCCTATTGAAAACGGAGATAAAGCCGAAGATGGAAGTCCACTTCGACCCCATGTTGTTTGGTTCGGCGAACCCGTTCCCGCCATTGAACAAGCGGTAGAAATTTGTCGGACTGCCACCCACCTACTCGTAGTCGGCACCTCTCTAGTGGTCTATCCCGCAGCGGGTTTGGTTCATGAAACACCTCAAAACTGTCGTGTTACACTGGTGGATCCGGGCGACATGAGTGAATCTCCAATTGCACATGCGAGACACGTCCAAAAACCTGCAGGACAGGCATTGCCTTCATTAATAGATGAATGGATACTTAATGGTGTGGTCTGATGGCAATTAATTTGTATATTTGCCGCGAAATGGAAGACAGCGGAGGGGACAAGGAGTCCCCTTCTTTATTGCCCTATGACGGAAGAACAAGTACGACCAATAGTAGAAGAAGCCCTCGAAGAACGAGGCGCATTCTTAGTAGAGCTCCACGTGAGTGCTGGAGGTAACATCATGGTTTACGCCGACAAAGAGGGTGGAATCGGATTGGGAGATCTCAAGATGATTAGTCGGAAGATTGAAGGTGACCTAGACCGAGACTCGCAAGATTTTTCTCTTGAAGTTTCGTCACCAGGAATGTTCAATCCATTCAAAGTGCACCGCCAATACGTGAAGAACGTTGGCAAATCTGTAAGTGTTCGGACAACTGACGGTGCAACGCACGAAGGGTTGATGGTGGAAGTAACTGAAGCCGGCATCACTTTGGAAACGCAGAAACGCGTTGCGAAAGAAGTAGGAAAAGGAAAGAAAACTGTTACGGAGAGATTCGATCTAACTTTTGATCAAATCGCCGAAACAAAATTGGAATTCAAGTTTTAACCGGGTTGTAGCAATGGAAAATCACGCGATCATCGAATCCTTCTCGGAATTTAAAGATGAGAAGAACATCGATCGGGTAACCCTGATGGCTTTTATTGAAGAATCATTCCGAAACCAGCTTAAGAAGAAGTATGGTACGGATGACAACTTCGATGTTATCGTCAATCCCGACAAAGGTGACTTAGAGATTTGGAGAAACCGAATCATCGTTGCCGATGGCGAAGTTGAGGATGAAAACATGGAAATCGAACTCAAAGAAGCTCTAAAAATTGAGCCTGATTTTGAGGTGGGTGAAGAAGTTTCTGAGGAAGTGAAGTTGATCGACCTCGGTCGTCGCTTTGTTCTTGCTTTCCGCCAAAACTTGGTTTCGCGCATTCAAGAGCACGACAATGGCGAGCTCTTCAAGCGCTATAAAGACATGGAAGGTGAAATCATCGCCGGAGAGGTACACCACGTGCGTCACCGCGAAATCATCATCTATGACGACGAACAAAACGAACTCATTTTGCCGAAGAGCGAAATGATTCCAGAAAAAGACTTCTTCCGCAAGGGCGACACCGTTCGTTCGGTTGTAAGTCGAGTTGACTTCAAAGGCACTAAGCCCGTTGTCATTCTATCAAGAACAGACCCACGCTTCCTCGAGAAGTTGTTCGAGCAAGAGATCCCAGAGGTATTTGACGGGTTGATTGTTGTGAAAGAAGTGGTTCGTGTTCCTGGTGAAAAAGCGAAAGTGGCTGTAGAATCTTATGATGACCGCATTGATCCAGTAGGAGCTTGTGTGGGTATGAAAGGTTCACGTATCCACGGTATCGTTCGCGAATTGCGCAACGAGAATATCGACGTGATCAACTACACGGCGAACACTCAGTTGTTCATCCAACGCGCGCTTTCACCTGCTAAGATTACTAACCTCACCATCAATGAAGAGGACAAGCGCGTAGACGTATTCCTCAAGCCAGATCAAGTGTCGTTGGCCATTGGTAGAGGAGGCCACAATATCCGTCTCGCAGGTAAACTAACCGGTTATGAAATCGATGTTTACCGCGATGATGAAGAAGATGAAGATGTTGAATTGACCGAATTCGGAGACGAAATCGAAGATTGGATCATCGACGAACTAAAAGCAATTGGCTGTGATACAGCTAAGAGCGTGTTGAAGCTTTCTGTGGAAGACCTCGTTAGCAGAACAGATCTCGAAGAAGAGACTATTCAAGAGGTTCGCAAAGTGTTGAATCAGGAATTTGAAGACTGATAAACCACAGAAGAACCAACAAAAGAAAAGAGAAGAGAAGTAAGTAAGTATATGAGTGCACCTATTCGGATACGCAAAGCCCTAACTGAGCTAAACATCTCGCTAGATCGAGCTGTGGAGTACTTGGCAGAGCACGGACATGAGGTTGATAGAAACCCGAACTCCAAACTCAACCAAGAGCAATACGGCCTACTGGTTGACCAGTTCCAGGCGGATAAAAGCAAGAAGGAGGCTTCAGAGCAGGTTACCCAACAGAAGCGTGAGGAGAAAGAAATTCTCCGCGCTGAGAAAGAGGCTCTGCGTCACAAGGATGAAGAAGAAGCGACCGAATCAGGTACATCTGAACCAGAAGCTCCGGCCGCTAAAGAGGCACCAGCTCCAAAGGAGCCTGCCGTAGAAGAGGTTAAGGAAGCTCCTGCGAAACCAGAACCAACTCCTGAACCCGAGCCCGTTGTTGAAAAACCGGCTCCGGAAGTGGAGGCTGAAAAACCAGTTGTAGAAGAGGCTCCGAAGGAGGAGAAACCCGCTCCAGCAGCTGAAGTAGAAGCTCCAAAAGAAGAAGTTGCAGACGACGGTGTTATCCGTGCTAAGCGCCAGTTGGGTGGACTAAAAGCAGTGGGTAAAATCGACCTAGAGTCTCAGAAGAAGAAAAAGAAGCCGGAACCTAAGAAGGAGGAAAAGAAGGCAGAACCCGCTCCAAAAGCTGAAAAACCTGCACCTAAGGCTGAAAAGCCCGCAGCTAAAGCTGAAGAGAAGGCTGCTGAGAAACCGACTCCTAAGATAGAATCGAAAGACAAGCCAAAGGCAGAACCTACCCCAGAAGCTCCTGCGAAGGAAGCAACGGAAGAGGCGAAACCAGGCGATGGCAAGCACGAAACCAAGTACGTTAAACTTGACGGACCTAAGTTTACTGGTGCTAAAATCGACCTTTCGAAATTCGAAAAGCCTAAGAAGAAGAAAGTAGCCTCGTCTACTGAACCTGTTGGCGATAAAAAGAATAAGCGCAAGCGCATTCGTACAAATGGCCCTGGACAAGGTGGAAACAACCAAGGTGGAAACCAAGGTGGTGGAAACCGCGGCAAAGGACAACACGCAACGGCTCGTAAGAAAACGGGTAAAGTTGAATTGACCGACGAACAAATTTCACAGCAAATCAAGGAAACTCTTGAGAAGCTGACTGGAAATAAAAAGTCGAAATCGTCCAAAATGCGCCGTGCACGTCGTGATGAACGTCGTGAAGCGGAGGCTTTGGCCGAAATGCAGCGAGAGGAAGAAAGCAAAGTATTGAAGGTAACGGAATTCGTTACTGCAACGGAATTGGCGAACATGATGAATGTGAACGTCAACCAGATCATCTCTACTTGTATGTCTCTCGGTATGATGGTAACCATGAACCAACGTTTGGATGGAGAAACTCTCCAAATTGTTGCGGAAGAATTTGGATACCAAGTAGAATTCGTTGATCAAGACGTAACAGAAGCGGTTGCAGACGAAGAAGATGCTCCAGAAGATCTTACTCCTCGTTCACCAATCGTTACCGTAATGGGTCACGTTGACCACGGTAAAACGTCCCTACTCGATTACATCCGTAGTACGAATGTGATTGCAGGTGAAGCAGGGGGTATCACCCAGCACATCGGTGCATATAACGTAACTCTCGAGAGTGGTCAAACCATCACGTTCCTCGATACACCGGGTCACGAAGCCTTTACAGCGATGCGTGCTCGTGGTGCTCAAGCAACCGACGTTGCGATTATCGTAGTTGCGGCTGACGATGCAGTGATGCCTCAGACGAAAGAAGCCATCAGCCACGCTCAAGCGGCAGGTGTCCCTATCGTATTTGCGATCAACAAAGTTGACCGTGAAGCAGCGAATCCAGAGAAGATTAAGGAGCAATTGGCAGGTATGAACCTACTCGTAGAAGATTGGGGCGGTAAAATCCAGTCTCAAGACGTTTCTGCGAAGAAGGGTACCGGCGTACAAGAACTCCTTGAAAAAGTATTGCTTGAAGCCGAAATCCTCGACCTCAAAGCCAATGCGAATAGAAATGCAAGAGGTACGGTTGTAGAAGCCATGCTCGATAAGGGTCGTGGTTACGTTTCAACTATCCTCGTTCAAAACGGTACACTCCGTATTGGCGACTACGTTCTTGCAGGTCAATACAGTGGTAAAGTTCGTGCAATGCTCGACGAACGCGGTCACCGCATTACAGAAGCAGGTCCATCTACACCGGTTGAACTACTCGGTCTAGACGGTGCTCCTCAAGCAGGTGATGCCTTCATGGTAATGGAAGACGAGCGCGAAGCAAAGCAAATCGCTCAAAAGCGTCAGCAATTGGCTCGCGAACAAAGTGCACGTTCACAGAAGAACCTTACGCTCGAAGAAATCGGACGTCGTCTTGCTGTGGGTGACTTTAAAGAACTCAACATTATCCTTAAAGGTGACGTGGACGGTTCTATTGAAGCCCTTTCTGACTCATTGCAACGCTTGAGTACGGAAGAAATTCAAGTGAACATCATCCACAAGGCCGTTGGTCAGATCACGGAAAGCGACGTACTACTCGCCTCTGCATCAGATGCTGTCATCGTAGGTTTCCAAGTTCGTCCAAGTTCTACAGCTCGCAAGTTAGCTGAGAAGGAAGACATTGATATCCGACTCTACTCTATCATCTACGATGCTATCGATGAGATTAGATCAGCGATGGAAGGTATGTTGTCTGCCGAAGTGAAAGAGGAAATTGTAGGTAACGTAGAAGTACGTGAAACCTTCAAAATCTCTAAAGTGGGTACCATCGCAGGTTGTATGGTTCTCGACGGTGTTATCAAGCGAAACAACAAAATTCGCGTTATCCGCGACGGCGTGGTAGTTTACTCTGGTGAACTAGGATCACTGAAGCGTTTCAAAGACGACGTGAAAGAAGTAAGCAAAGGCTACGAGTGTGGTCTTAACGTGAACAACTTCAACGATATTAAGGTCGGTGATATCATCGAATCTTACGAAGAAGTTGAAGTGAAGCGTACGCTGGACTGATGACGACTGGTGCCGGGTAACTGGTGTCAGGAGACTGAAGAACAACTTAAATAATGAAGGGATCGGACGGAAGTTCGATCCCTTTTTTTGGCTCAAGACGTAATCAAAACATCGACAACTGCTCACTCATCCCCTCTAGCTCTAGGAGTTTCTGTTTGGCACGAATACCGCCTGCATACCCTACCAAACTTCCATCTGAGCCAATTACACGATGGCAAGGCACCAATAGAGAAATCGCATTCGCTCCATTCGCGGACGCTACTGCCCGTATGGCTCCAAGGTCCCCGAGACGTCGAGATAATTCATGATAAGAAATCGTCTGGCCATGTGGAATGGTGAGGAGTTCATTCCAAACCAATTTCTGGAAATCCGTTCCAACCAATACTAGAGGAATGGTAAAATGATGAAGCTCCTTGCTAAAATAGGCATCCAATTGATAGATGGTTGCGCGAATCACCTCACTGTCTCCTTCTTTAAATTCCGCGTTTAATCCATTGCTAATCCTACGATCAATGGCCTCTCTCATATCTCGATAGCGCCAATCGCACAAACACAGAGAATCTCCCCACGAACCGAGGATTAACTCTCCAACTGGCGAAGTGTAGGAGTTCGTGATAATGCATTGCTGATCTTCCATAAGAACAAGGTCGGTAAATTGAGGAGGAAAAACGAGGTGATTAGATATCTTTATATCCATTTCAAACTGCCTCATGTCACATAATCTTCTCCTCTCTCTGCTATCTACCCTCTTATTCACCCCAATATTCGGCCAAGTGAATTGGAGTGAGTTAGAGCCAATTTCCCAAAGCAAAAAGGCCGCTTTTATCCGTACGGCACATTCCAAATTGAAACAGTATTTGGTAGACTTAGATCAAACGGAGTACAACTTGCTAAGAGATTGTCATGTGATCGACATGGATAACGATGGCGACTTTGACATCATTTACAACGGCTCGGATGGTGTGGAGGGAGATATCGTGCTGGTTCTGAGAAGGGATTCATCGCAATTCGAGGTACTACTCCATGAGATTGGAACGATCACGGAATTTTTCATGTACGAGAAAAAGCTGGAGTCCTTGTCCATCCTCAATGTTACTTGCTGTGGTGCTATTCACACCCTAGACCTGCACTATCTCACGCTCGGCTCCCCCATGCGGATACAGATTGACAAAGCCTACATCTATTATCAATCTACAGAATTCCCAAGTAACAACTCCCAGGCCGCCTATCGTGAATACCGCGTAACAAGCCCAGAATTGAACATGCGTTACTCTCCCGGAATAGACACAACCACAACTGTGGTAGATGCCCAAGACGCTGAAAAAACCAATGTAATTGCCACTTTCCCACAAAACGCACGAGGTTGGATTATTGGAAAAGCGATTGACCAAAATGGAGACGTATGGTATTACATGCAAATGCGAGCCTACCCCGCTAGAACAGTCCTGCCTTACTTGGATTATGACAACCTATTCTACTGTGGATGGATGAGCGCCAAACACCTCCAGCCTGTTGAACCATGAATTTCATTGATCACACTTTCAAAGGAAAACGAATTGCTGAAGTTGAGCTTGATGGACCCGCTATTTCCTCTACAGAAGAAGGGGTTGACCTCTTGGGTAATCTCTATTTCAATGGATTTGAAGCAGTAATTCTCCGCCATGATCAACTGCATCCTGACTTCTTCGAACTTCGGTCGGGTTTAGCTGGAGACATCCTCCAAAAGTTTTCAAACTATAGAATGAAGCTAGCTATTGTAGGGCACTTTCAAGAAGTTAAAAGCAATGCCCTGCGCGATTTTATAAAAGAGAGTAATCGCACAGGGCAAATTGCCTTCGTGTCATCTATCGAAGAAGGCCTAGAACAACTCGGGTAGTCTATTGCACTATCACCACCTCTGTGTGTATTCCGCCTTCGCGGGATGTTGCTCGAATAAGGTAACCACCAGGAGCATATCCTGACAAGTTGATCTCCAATTCGTTCTGCGGCGAGGACAATTGTAGTTCGTCCACTTTTTGTCCAAGTAAATTGTACACCTCATACTTCGCGATGAACTCAGGAGAAGTAAGATGAACTTTACCTTCTGGCCCCACTGGATTCGGATACAGATCAAAACGAATGGCATGTTCTTCTTCAAGAGAAACGCCTTCACTCAAACATGGGAAGGATTTAGACTGATAGAATGTTTCCGTAACTCCCATGTTATTCTTCATATCAAGAACAGAGTTCTGGAATGCCATAGCTGAAGAATCTTGTCCCACGACAAATGCCAAATCGAGACACCACTCTTCCCCAGCATTGAGGGTCTGCTCACTGGTTGTGAGAATAGAGCGATTGTCATCCATCGTTCCAGAACTCCATCCCAATTGATCATTAAAAGCCCAATGCGTTCTTGGCAAAGTGCCAGATTGATCATAACCATCTCCACCTACTTCGGCGCGCAAAGGACTGCCATTCTTAAACTGCTGACGCATGTAATTCTGAATGTCCGTGAATACTCCAATATTGCCATTGATCGTACTGGTGGAATTGACATAATACATGTGCCCTGTAAAATCCTCGCTCAAGCCCATAACGCCAACGGCTGGTGGATACGCCCCAAAACCTAGCGGCCCTTCATCGTTGTTGTCCGCATTTTGGGCATACGAGATTTGCAATACACTATCCGACTGCAACAAATCATCGTTCGGGAAACCTAAATCGTAATCTACCCACATACCCAATTTCATATTGTCAATCGGAGTTACATCGCGGTTAATCACCCGATAGCTCAAGAATAGTGTTTTGTTGATGGCAGGATCTGTCGTGTCATATACGAAGGCCATTCCATGCACCTCCATACCCGCGCCTGAACTCGAGGCAAACTGAACTGGACCTCGAGAGTCGTTATAGATGAAGTACGCACATTCATCACCTCTGATTTGAGGATAGTCTCCCTTCTTCGGTTCGTAAATACCATTGAAATTGCGATCCACAAATGGTGCGAGAATTCTACCTTCCCCTTTGGATTCATCTCCATTGCCCGGCCATGTTGCAATCCCTTCGGGCATAACGTAAAGAGAGCTGCCGTAATTCGACTTATGTCGTTCAACTTGGCTTTGGTTACCACCCACACTCGGTCGTATTTAGCCAAGAAAGCCGAATCCACCTGAGTGCTATATGGCCCAGACGACATCACTAGAGAATTCATTCTGTACTCCTCAGCTCCAACCATAGGAGATCCATTCTTGGTACCACTCATCCATAAATTGCCAGCAAAAACAACATTTCGGTTGTCTAGTCTAAAGAATGAAGAATTCAGATCATGTGAGTCAAACTTTCTGAATAAACTACCCACAGAAGAGAAGCCCAATTCTAGTCGGCCGTTAGAAATGGTTCCCTGCGACCGCTTATTCAACAATTCTGGAAACACCTTTACGAGGGAGAATCCATCAAAATAATAGAGGTAATCATTGTGTGACTCCAATTGATTGATGCTGCGCGCACTTGTATGTGAAGGAATTCCCAGCGTATCCGTGTTGTTACCATTGGACTCGAACCAAACATCACTTTGTTCGATAAAAGCAAATCGCCCGTTAGAGAGGGGGGCTGATTGTTGCACAACGCTGTTAAAGTGAGTGATCCACTGATTGCCATCCCATGCAAACAGACCATTCACGGATTCGACAAAGAGATACCCGTCTACAAATTCCAATTTCCGAATCATGTTCTTGGTGATAATACTAGAAATCAGAGGTAGGGTATCTCTAACCCCATTTCGAATTCTCACAATGCCATCTTGAGGAATGGCTGAGGCCACATAGGCTATGTTTTGTGTAGGATGAACCGCGATGGCTTTTCCCTGACCAATGCGCTGAACCGTAGTTCCATCTAAAGTGTATACAGAATCTCGATAATCGCGAAGCCAAATCTTACCTGAGGCTTCAATGGCTACCTCATCGTATTGTATGGTTAATGGAAGAGCGGTATTAATCCAAGAATACACCGACCAACTCGTACCATTGAATTTTGCCACTTCGCCATAGCCACCAGCTACTACGGTATTCCCTCTTTTATCAATACAGAAAAAGGGTTGAGGAAAGGCACCAGTGTCCAAGTAGCGTTGAACCGTAGCCGTCCCATTATTAATGGTCACGTGGGAGATGCCTGGCGTTGTAGCCATCCAAACATCATTTCCATTATTGTCTATTAGGAAATCAGTTGGAGGTGGGGTTCCAGCAATCCGCGTGTAGATCACCGGCTGGGACCATACTGGTAAAGCAATGACTGAAATAAAAGCTAAGAATAGTCTTTTTAATCCTTTCATAGAGAGTCGTTTAGTTAGTACTCCATTTACGAAAGAGACTATATAAGGGTTGGAAAACGAAGGATTTCGCTTCATTTCCAACACCCAATTTCTACACAGAATTCCAGCATTTCCATGGCTTGAACGTTGGTTGGCTTTAGGCAATTAGACATGCGGGAAATACCAACTGCCGGATGCAAAAAACCCGAGATTCAAAAAACTGAACCTCGGGTTTAACCACAAGTGAAATTGTCTTATTTCTTCAAAATCTGAAGGCCTTTCACGTTGTCGGCCATCAAAATGTAGAGACCCGCTGCAAGGTCAGAAAGATCGGCTTCCGAACCTTTCACTTCACTAACCACGCGTCCATTCATGTCGTAGAGAAGACCATTTTCAATGTCTTTGTTGAAAGTCACTACATCTACAACTGGATTTGGGTAAGCGAAGATTGCGCTTTCCTTCACTACTTCTTCCAAACCGATAGTACCACCGATGTTGTAAAGAGAGAATGTTCCGCTTACTTCGTTTGCACTTGCAAGAAGTGGGTAGCCAGTTGGACTCTCTGCCGCAGAGATAAATACCAAATCTTCCGGAGCTAGGTCACCCGCACCAGGAGCGTCTGCATCTACGTTGAAATTGCGGTTGAGGAAGTAGCTCACAAACTGGGGAGCCATTGGGTTAGTGATGTCGTAAACGATTACACCACCCATTCTTTCCAAACCTACAAACAGTACTCGCGTTCCGTTAATCACAGCTACTTCAACAGCTTCTGGCTCAACTCCCTTATCGTCAGAACGACTCTTGAAAGAAGTGTTATCGTCGTTGTTTGAGTTGAACTCATTCGGATAGTCTAGGAAAACATTTGAGGCGATATCGCCTTCTGAATCGTACACCAAGTTCATATTGCTATCCCAGATAGAGAATGAACGTGCACCGTAGGCATATAGCTCTTCGTAATATCCATCATTATCGGTATCACCCAAAGTTGTGGTGATGTTCATTCTTCCTAGGGAATCGTTCATTTGAAGATTGGCGTAGTTCGGGAAAACCACGGAATCCAACAACAAATCTTTCACGCGGTCTTCTTCGCTAAACCCGTCGTAATCGCGAGAATCTCCTTCGTTTGCTG
The DNA here is from genome assembly GCF_008933165.1 of Phaeocystidibacter marisrubri. NCBI lineage: Bacteria > Pseudomonadati > Bacteroidota > Flavobacteriia > Flavobacteriales > Phaeocystidibacteraceae > Phaeocystidibacter > Phaeocystidibacter marisrubri. The sequence continues at coordinate 143,077 of NZ_WBVQ01000003.1, read as the reverse complement.
TTGCAAGGTATGTGCTGCCATTGTGCTCAAATGCCACCATAGCATCAGGCTGATACATTCCATAGATAGGCCAATGTCTCAGATCAACAGATGCTGCTGTATTACTTGCATCCAGAACATTGTCGCCCGCCATCCAATCTTTAAAACCAAGGGCTTTTAGTGAAACCACCGTGTTGGTTGAAAGATCGATTTTTGCCATTGCATTGTTCTCTTGCATCACAACGTAGGCAAAGGCATCATCGGCAGAAAGAGCAATGTACTCTGGCTCCAAATCCATGGCTAGTGTTGCACCCGGACCGAAAACACGAATGTCCTGATCGTAATTGTTGTTGAAAGATTGGAAGTTGATTTCCGTAACGTCCGATTGTGTTACATTGGCAACTCCACCACTTACATCAATAATGCTCACGGTCCCCTCTGGATCCACCGTGTAATCATCGTTAGGCTCACCTTCATTGGCAACCAAAACGGTGTTGCCATCGTGGGAGAAAGTTACCATATCAGGCAAAGCGCCTACCATAACATGGGCAACATACGTTCCCTGATCATCAAAGAAAACCGCTTTACCATTGGCTTGTTTAACGGTGTCTTCTACCGCAGCTACTACATATCCTCCAAAGAAAGAAACCGAGTTTGCCGCCTTACCATAAGGACTGAGATCAATGCTCGTCACCTTCGTAATGTTGCTCGGAGTAGAAATATCGAGGATATCGATAGACTTAGTGCTCGCATTCACTACGAATACATGATGATTCACAGGATCGTGAGCAAGAATCTCCATAGCGCCATCGTCAAACACACCTGTTTCATACGTGCCCGCTAGTGAAAGATCAACCAAGTTTTGCGAGAATCCCGCAGTTGTGAAGGCCAAAAGCCCCATCAAAGAGTAGAATATTTTCATATGAACTGTATTTGTTCACAAGTGTACTTCTACAGTGTAAGGATGGATTTAATTCGACCTTAGAGTTATGTTACCAATCGGCGTTTAGTGGATAACATTCACTTTACACACTTGTTGTGACTGCACTTCGTGGCTACTTTTGAGAATGGAAATTTCACTTGCCGATAACATTATGCACCTCTCCGCAGAGCGAACCCTGTGGTGGCCAAGTGCATCTACCCTGTTTTTGAGTGATGTCCATTTGGGGAAAGCGACCCATTTTCGAAAGGCGGGAATTTCGATATCAGGAAAAACAGGAAATTTAGATCTCGATCGAATTGCCTATCAACTGAGGCTCCATCAACCCAAGCGAATTGTATTTCTCGGAGACCTCTTCCATTCGGAATACAACACAGAATGGGAACGATTTATCGATCTGAGAAAACACTTTTTTGAAACCCAATTTATTTTGGTTGAAGGCAATCACGACATCATGGATCCGTCTTTTTATAAACGAGCCAGAGTGGATGTGATTGAAGAGGGATATATGGAGGCAAACCTTGAATGGCGCCATCACCCTCGCGAATCTAGCACAGGAATGCAACTCTGTGGCCACCTTCACCCAGGTGTGCACCTAGTAGGTAAAGCTCGACAATCCATCACGCTACCTTGCTTTGTCCATGAACCTCACAAGTTCGTGCTTCCAGCATTTGGCCGACTTACCGGAAAGATGAAACACGAAGGTCCCACGGGAACAAAATACTACGCCATAGCAGGATCTGAGCTGCTGGCCATCCCTCACAAATAACGCCGAGCCATTTCTATACTTTGATGAATGTAGAGCCCGCCAAACAATCTTGCGTGAACCAATAGAGGATAGATTTGATGAAAACCCATCCTTTCCTCCCATTGATTTTCGAGTGGATATTCGTCGTTATAAGCATCAAAGGCCGCTGTTGAAAATCCGCCAAACAGCTTCATCATTGCCAAGTCCATTTCTCGATGTCCGGCATACACGGCAGGATCAATAACCGCATAGGAGCTAGCAGTGGGTAAAACATTTCCAGACCACAGATCGCCGTGCAATAAAGAAGGGGACTCTTCGGGAACGAGTACAGCCGTTCGGTGAATGAGTTCGTCAAAAACCCGAACTTCACTGGAAGTAAACGATGCCGCATCTCGTAGTGCTCTCACAAGAGGACCAATGCGATGCTCTGCCCAGAAATCTTCCCAACTCACGGTGGGCGTATTCACTTGGGGCAGTCGCCCGATATAATTATCTACATGCCATCCAAAATTAGCCTGAGCCACCTTGTGATGTCGAGCCAATTGCTGTCCAAAATTCAATATATCCCCTCTCTCGGAAGGCAAGTATTCAAGAACCAAAGCCGACAGTTCCTCCTCCGACATCACACCGATCACCTCTGGAACACGCAACTCCCCTACTACTTTTAAGGCATTTAGACCATCCGATTCCAATCGAAATACATCGGCAGGCATTTCCGAGGTATTTACTTTGACAACATACCTACTTGACTCATTTGCAACCAAATACACGTCGTGAATATCACCTCCGCTTAAAGGAATCGCCTCAACCACCACACTATCAAGGGATAAGGATTGAAGAATTTGACTCAAAAAATTGTTTATTCCTGACGAATTTTTGTTCATTGTAATACGAATCAGTGCCCAGCTATCTTGCGTGAACGGTGCTGCGAAGTTACCTTTGTGAATTCAAATGACCCTCGAACACTACATATCAAAATTACTTTTCTCGAACGACTGCGTGGTTGTTCCGGGATTTGGTGCCTTTGTAGCGCGATCATTTTCTGCTGAATTAAATTCAGCAACTCAAATGTTATTGCCACCAAGCAGACGTTTGAGTTTCCAACCCGGTCTTCGAACCGATGATGGTTTGCTAAGAGGCGCCATTGCCAAGAGAGAACAGCGAAACGAAGATGTTATTCGTCTCGAAATCTCTGATATCGTAAGTTTCTGGCACAAGCAGCTCCACAAGGGAGAGCGACTACGTTTGGAAGGTATTGGCATGTTCTACATTGATAGAGAAGGCAATATCCAATTCAAACCTCAAGTAGACGTTAACTTCGACATGGCTCACTTCGGACTGGGTGTCTTTCGCGCCTCTCCGTTGGTAACCGTTAATGAAGAAGCACGTGTCATTCCTCTTCACCAGCGCAAAGACAGATCTAGAACTCCACTTTGGAGGGTTGCTGCCGTTGCTGCGGGTGTGTCGGGTCTTCTTTTCATGGGAGGTTCAAAATCAGATTTGGACATAGCCGACAATCTAGCTGGCTTCATGGACCTCATTAGTTGGTCGGATTCTGAAGAGGCTGAGATAAGCGAGCCTGTGGCAGAAGAAGCTCCAAAAGCTGAAGCTGTGGCTGCTGAAGAAGTAGCGATTCCAGAAGTTGAAATCACGTCAACTCCAGTTGCTGCAACGCCTGTTCAAAAAGGAACGTACTATGTAATTGTGGGTTCCTTTGTGGAGAAAGCAAATGCTGATGATCTCTATCGCGAGCTAAAGAGCAAGGGATTCTCTCCTGAAGTTCTTCCTTTTGATGGCCGGTTCAACAAAGTAGCCATCTCATCTTTCCAAACTCGAACGGACGCCACTACTGCACTACGCAGTTACAAGAATGACGTTCAACGTGGGGCTTGGATTTACCGCAAATAAGGTACCTTTGCCGGCAAATTGACCAGCAATGCGAATCAACACACCCAAGGATTCACTTACGATCATGACCGAAATCGTTCTTCCGAACGATACCAACAACCTCAACAACTTGTTTGGGGGCCAACTTCTATCATGGATGGATCGTTGTGCGGCTATTGCGGCTCACCGCCACTGTCGTCGTCAAGTTGTAACCGCAAGTGTTAACAACGTATCCTTCAACCACGCTGTTCCTCAAGGTTCTATTGTAACGCTTGAAGCCGTGGTATCCAGAGCTTTCACCAGCTCTATGGAGGTGTTTGTAGATGTGTACATCGAAGACCAAAGAGGTACGGGAAATCGCGTTCGCGCCAATGAAGCCATCTACACTTTTGTAGCAGTTGATCAACTTGGAAATCCCATTGAAGTTCCTGGACTAGAACCAGAAACGGAGATGGAGAAGATTCGTTACGAGGGTGCTTTGAGAAGAAAGCAACTGGCCTTAATCTTGGGCGGTAAAATGAAGCCCGAAGACGCCAACGAATTGAAGAAGTTGTTCTTCCCTGAAGAGCATTAAAAGAAAAAGATCGCTCCAAAGGCCGCGATAAACATCCAAAAAACTCCTTCTTTCCACCATCGCTTCGTACGGTACTGAAGATCGTTGGCAATAAAGACCAAGGATCCTATCGGAAGAAAGCAAATGAGTGCTGTATCACTCCAAATACCGCTAATATCTAGGGCCAGAACGGCTATTTGCAAGATCAGCAATGCCGATAAACTCTGGCGCTTAACCACGTTGGCGCGGGACAGTGCCGTGATATAATTTCCCAGGGATAGAATCCAGAAGAACAGCATAGCTACTAGGCTAGGCCACATCCATTGCGCGGGCCAGTCGAAGGCGAACCCTGTCCATTCAAAGTAAGATAGATAGTCGCTAAACTTTCCGAGTGAGAAGTATACGGTTGCCGTGAGAACATGTATCGTTACCACTCCCCAGACACCAATAAATAACGCACGTGATCTCAACTTTCCATACGCGACAAACAAGAACCAACTAACGGCCAGAAGTGCCAAGAGCCGCAGATCGAAAAGGGTAAGTACTCCTGTCATCAATCCGATATCGAGGTAATCGGCATAAATACGTTTGGATCCTTGTAAACGCACAATGGTTACAAACCACAAAAGCCCTAAAGTTGCCAAAAGGACCACATAGATATTTCCAATTCCGATGAGCATCAAGCCCCATAAAAACCCGAAATAGCTATATCGTTTTAAAATTTGGAGAACTTCGGCAAAAATCCAATTGGCAAACATAGCAGCAAACCCTGCAGCCGGCGGCAAAGCCCATTTCCACTGGGAGTCGAGCACATATTCCACGCCCATAAAAGAGAAGGGAAGCTCAAAATGAGGGCCGTAAAGAACGCGGACATAGCCAACCAGAACGAGGAGAAGCACATAAGAAATGACGGTTCCCGGTCGAATATCTGCAAGACGTTTGCTCCACATCAGTTGTTTGACTTAAATTTGTGCATCAATCTACAAATACCGCAGTCATGCTAAGAACAATCTTTGAAGCACTAGGCGAATTTTTCGACGCGACTTTTCAAATTCTTCCTGTAATTGGTGGACCGATTAACTGGATTATTGGCCTGACTATCTTTGGCTTTGCCGTTTACTGGTTCAAAGAAATGGCTAAGCATAAAGCAGCGGGAGAGCGTTAATACACTTCTCCCTTTTGGGTCGACTACAAGTCGAACCCAATATCTTTGCGGTAATTGATATTATCGAAGCAAATGCGCTTGACACCTTCATAGGATTGTTCAAGCGCTTTTTTTTTGTCCGAACCGTAGGCGGTGAAGGCCATCACTCGACCTCCAGAAGTCACTAGTTTACCGTCTTGCATGGTAGTGCCTGCGTGGAAAACCAAACAGTTCTCTACGTTCTCAAGTCCGGAAATGGCACATCCCTTCTGGTAGGATTCAGGATATCCTCCAGAAACAACCATCACAGTTGTAGCGGATCTATCATCGAACTCAACCACTTCTTTGCTGAGGGTTCCGTTTCCAGCGGCTTTCAACAAGCTCACCAAATCCGATTTCAATCGAGGCATCACTACTTCTGTTTCAGGATCGCCCATTCTACAGTTGTATTCAATCACAAATGGTTCCCCATTTACACTGATCAATCCAAAGAAAACAAAACCTACGTAAGGAATTTTCTCCTTGGCCAATCCTGTAATGGTAGGTTCCACAATGCGTGACACCACTTTTTCCATCATCACATCATCTACAAAAGGCACGGGAGAAACCGCACCCATTCCGCCAGTATTCAAACCCGTGTCTCCCTCTCCAATGCGCTTGTAGTCTTTCGCTTCTGGGAGAATGACATAGTCCTTTCCGTCGGTCAGGGCAAACACACTGAATTCAATCCCTGAGAGGAACTCTTCAATCACAACTTGAGCAGAGGCATTTCCGAATTTTGCATCAACCAACATAGAGCGCAATTCATCCTTGGCTTCTTGAAGATCGTTCAAAATCAAAACGCCCTTTCCAGCCGCTAGTCCGTCCGCTTTCAAAACGTATGGAGCTTCTAAACTCTCCAAAAAGGCATAGCCCTTTTCAATATCGTCAGATGTAAACGTCTGGTACTTTGCAGTTGGAATATCGTGACGCATCATGAATTGCTTGGAAAAATCCTTACTTCCCTCCAATTGAGCACCCTCTTTTCTAGGACCAATCACAGTAATGTCCAAGCCTTCCGTATCGATCAAATAATCGTGGATTCCATTCACCAATGGGTCTTCTGGACCCACTAGAACAATCTCAACACTATTGCTGCGAATGAAGTCTGCAACCACGGCAAAATCAGAAACGTCCATGGGTACATTCTCGCCAACCTGAGCCGTACCCGGGTTTCCCGGCGCAATAAATAGCTTATCGCACATTGAACTTTGAGAAATCTTCCAGCTAATGGCGTGCTCTCTACCGCCAGAACCGATAACGAGAATGTTCATTTCGGATGAAATTTGATTGATTATTCAGCAGCCGCAAAGGTAAGGGACAGAGTTTAGACTTTAGTGTATAGACTTCAGAAGCCAAGCTCCAGATCTCAGTCACCCGCCACCCAACACCCGTCACCCAGCCCCAAACACATTAAACACCTTAAACCCCTATAACACCTTAAACATCTCCCCCATCCCTACCAATAAATGCCCACGCGAAAGGATTCGCGCGGTAGGAGAGATTTGAAGGTTTTCAACCGTCAGCCAACACCCGTCAGCCAACACCCGTCACCCGTCATCCAACACCCGTCACCCAACACCAAACCCCTAAAACACCTTAAACACCTAAAACACCCTCAAGCACCCTAAATCTCCTCCCCCTCCCTTCAGTCATTTCTGTCAGCAACCCCGTACAGCACATTGAAAAAATATTCCCTTAACTTGTACACGATCAATAAGACCACATCACATGAAAACAGCATCCTACTTACTAGGGGTCATCAGCATTGGCGTTGGACTATCAGCATTCAACATGAATGGTCCAATTGAAGTGGGTGATGACGCACCGCTACAAGAAACCCAAATGTTGGGTGTAGACGGAGAGACCACATCTCTATTAGAAGCCAAAGACGAGAATGGACTGCTTGTAATTTTCTCCTGTAACACTTGTCCGTATGTTCTCGCTTGGGAGGATCAATATCCAATTCTCAAAGAACTGGCCGACGAGCAGCGCATCGGGATGATTTTAGTAAACAGCAATTCCATGAAGCGAAATGGCGACGACAGTATTGATGCCATGAAGGAGCATGCGAGTGAGATGAACTACGATTTCCCGTATGTAGTGGACGAAAACAACGCGCTTGCCGATGCCTTTGAAGCACAAACCACCCCTCATGTTTTCCTTCTTGATGGAGACATGAAATTGGTTTTTGAAGGATCGATAAACGACAAGTTTGAAAATCGTGATAAAGTAGCCACGAATGAATGGCTGCGCGATGCCATGCAAAAACTGGGAAGCGGAAATGCAGATGAAATTGACCCAGCAAACACCCGCCAAACCGGATGTAGCATCAAGCGAAAGTAATTATGTATCCAAGTCTCGCTCATTTATGAGCAATTAGCCCGTAGCGTTGATCGTTGCGGGCTTTTTCTTTACTTGCACCGAAGTAGCGCAATTGGCGGACTTCCCCTATATTCGAATCAAAAGTAACTTCTTTGGAAACCCTCGACTGGATTCTGTTTGGCGTTTTGGCGGCCATCATGGTTGGCGCTGGACTCTGGGCCTCAAAAAAAAGCGGAAAAGATCTATCTAGCTATTTCTTAGGTGGACGAAACCTCCCCTGGTGGATGGCTGGAATTTCTATGGTTGCCACCACTTTTGCCGCAGATACGCCTCTCGCAGTAACCGAATTGGTAGCCGACAACGGAATTAGCGGGAACTGGCTTTGGTGGAACCTTCTAGCTGGAGGCATGCTCACCACTTTCTTCTTCGCAAATCTTTGGAGACGAGCGGGAGTGCTTACAGAAGTAGAACTGATTCAACTTCGCTATGGTGGATGGGGAGCCAGACTCCTTCGACCTTTTAAATCCATCTACCTCGGACTCGTTATGAACGTACTCATCATTGGCTGGGTCAACCTCGCCATGATTACTATTCTTTCGGGATTCTTTGGCATGGAGAACTCAACGGCAATTCTCTACACCGGTATCACCATGGCATTGGTTACCCTCTACAGCACATTTTCTGGACTATTAGGTGTTGTCATTACCGATAACATTCAGTTCGTGGTAGCCATGACCGGAAGTATCGCGTTAGCCTATTTCGTTTTGGACAGTCCGGATATTGGAGGCATCAGTGGATTGAAAGAACAACTGCCGGAATCTGCATTCAACTTCTTTCCAGAAATCTCCACTACAGATTCAGACGTGCTTTCCATTTCTGCTGCGGCATTCTTTGCCTTTTTCGGAATGATGTGGTGGGCGAGTTGGTATCCTGGCGCTGAACCTGGCGGTGGGGGGTATATCGCTCAGCGAATGATGAGCACGAAGGATGAAAAGAGTGCCGTATACTCTACGCTCTTCTTTCAAGTAGCACACTACTGCATTCGCCCATGGCCATGGATTATTGTTGGTCTTTCTGCCATTGTTCTTTTCAATGTTCCTCAAAAATTAGAATCGAATACAGCTGCACTTTGGAGCCAGCTAGAAACGGTTGGACCCGTTGCAAAATGGGTTAAAACCGGCGCCGATGTCCCTAATGAATACGTAGCCGATGTGGAATCACTCAAAGCGCAATTGGAGCTTCAAAGAGAGGGAAACGCCGAACTTGATCAGTCCATTCGCTATCAGCAAGACAGTCGTTTTGGTTACATATTTGCACTGAAGAATCACGTTCCTGCCGGGTGGATGGGAGTTCTTCTCATCGGTTTCTTTGCCGCCTACATGAGTACCATTTCAACACAATTGAACTGGGGGGCTTCCTATCTCGTAAATGACTTCATCGTTCCGCTTACCAAGCGAGAGTCAGAGGATATCATTGATGACACCACGGAGCGAGACGATACCAAACTGGTTCGCATTTCTAAACTCACGGTACTGGCACTCGCTATTATCGGATTTATTGTCAGTTTGAAAATCGAAAGTATTTCCGGGGTATGGCGCTTCATCATGGAATGTGGAGCTGGACTCGGGCTTGTCCTCATCTTGCGATGGTTCTGGTGGAGAATCAATGTTTGGAGTGAGATTACTGCTACCGTGGCACCTTTTGTGGGATATGGACTGGCTTCGTACTTCGGCTATGAATTCCCGGAGTCATTCTTCATTACCGTGGGCTTTACAACGGTGGCATGGTTGGTTGCAACACTGATCACTCCGCCTGAATCGGATACAACTTTACAGAAATTCTATGATAGGATTCGACCAGGAGGAAACTGGGGAGTATTTCGTCGCGCAGAAGATTCAGCCACGAACCTCTGGCAATTGGCCGCATGTTGGATATTGGCCGTCATCATGACCTACTCCATACTCTTTGCCATGGGACAGTTGATTTTCCTAAACTTTGGAAGCGCGGCGCTTTATGGCTTGTCCGCCGCAGTGTCCGGGCTAGGTCTATATTTCATGGTTCAACGCACCCGAATTCTGAAATAATTGTGAAGGAAGTCTCCTTTAACCTTTCAACAACAAAGCCAGCAACTTTCTTTTCTTAAATTCGCCACAAGACTCGAAAATCGCAGACATGCAGATATCAAACTACTCGAAGATCAACAACATCCTAGGATGGTTGATTTGGGCCATCGCCACTTACACTTACGTTGCTACTGTAGCACCGACCACAAGTTTCTGGGACTGTGGGGAATACATCGCAACTTCGGTTAAACTTCAGGTGGGTCACCCTCCGGGAGCACCCCTATTCCAATTGGTAGGTAACTTCTTTGCGCAATTCGCATCTGACCCTACTGGCCAAGCTTACATGGTCAACTTGCTTTCTGCATTGTCGAGTTCATTCTCTATTCTCTTCCTATTCTGGACCATTTCGCATTTGGCGAAAAAGCTCCTCACACTGAATGGAGCAGAGTTCAACGCAGAAAAAATGCTACTCGTTTTTGGAGCGGCTACTGTAGGTGCTCTTGCATTTACTTGGAGCGATACTTTCTGGTACTCAGCTGTTGAGGGGGAAGTTTATGCCATGTCGAGCTTCCTAACTGCAGTGGCCTTCTGGGCCGTAACCAAATGGGAACGCGCGTTTGACAACGGCGATACCTACGCCAACCGCTGGTTGGTGCTCATTGCCTACTTGATTGGTCTTTCTGTAGGTGTACACATCCTTACCTTCTTGGCTATTCCTCCTATTGTATTGGTGGTTTACTACAAGTACAAGCCGAACGCATCTTACATGAGCACGGCCATAGGAACCATTATGAGTGTGATCATTCTCGGAGTGGTTTTCAAAGTGATTATTCCATTCGTCCTCAAATTGCTCGGTTTCTTGGAAATCACGTTTGTGAACGACATCGGCCTGATGAAAAACTCAGGAACGATAGTAGCCATTCTTCTGATTGGAGCCATTGCTTACTTCGGTGTTCATTGGTTTGCTGTATTCACCCAGAAAGTGGGACATTACTTCGCGAGTAACTGGGATTTTGAAACCGTTAAGACCAATGTTCGTCAAGGAATTATTGGTGTTCTCTTTATTCTAGTTGGTTATTCTAGCTTCGTGATGTTGGGCGTTCGCTCTAATGCAAATACTCCAATTGACGAGAACAACCCAGAAGACGCTTTGAGCATGTTGGCTTACTACAACCGTGAGCAATACGGTGATTGGCCAGTGATGTATGGTCAGGTATTCAACGCTCAACTCGATCAAGATCGTCCGTTCTTGGATGGATCTAAAGTGTATGTGTTCGACGAGGAAGAAGGCGAGTACGTAGTAGCGAATGACAACAAAGCATCCGTTGCCAACTACGCAGCAGAGTGGAAGGTCTTCTTCCCGCGCATGTGGTCAGATCAAGCGAACCACGTTCAGAACTACATCAACCTTTCTCCGGGCATTCGCTCAGAAAAAGACAAACCGACCTTTGCCGACAACGTGAAATTCTTCATGGACTACCAAGTAGGTCACATGTACTGGAGGTATTTCTTGTGGAACTTTGTGGGTCGCCAAAACGATATTCAACACCACTATGAGCCTCAAAACGGAAACTTTGTTACAGGTATTGGAGGCATTGATGAAGGGCTATTTGGCAGAGGTGATATGAGCCTGATGCCAGACTACCTCAAAAACAACAAAGCGCACAACGTTTACTTTGCCCTACCTTTCTTATTGGGACTGATTGGCTTGGTATATCAAGCGATGAAAGACGGAAAAGATGCTTGGGTAATTACCATGTTCTTCCTCTTCACCGGTTTGGCGATTGTCGTTTATACCAACCACAAACCATTTGAACCTCGTGAACGCGACTATGCCTTTGTGGGCTCCTTCTATGTCTTTGCGATATGGATAGGTCTCGGTGTAGTTGGTTTGTATGAGATTTTAAAGAAATACGCTAAAGTCCCTGGACTAGCAGGCATCACCACTGTGGTGTGTTTGATTATTCCAGGAATCATGGCCGCTGAAAACTGGGACGATCACGATAGATCAGAACGTTACATGGCCCGTGATACAGCAAAAGCATACCTCGACTCATGTGAAAAGAACGCCATTCTCTTCACCAATGGAGATAATGACACTTTCCCATTGTGGTACATCCAAGAAGTGGAAGGATACCGTACCGATGTACGCGTTGTGAACCTTTCACTCCTCAACACCGACTGGTATATTGACCAGCTCAAGAGAGCAGCTTACGACGGCGCTCCTGTTCCATTCACCTACACTTGGGATCAATACAAGATGGGAACTAGAGACGTTCTCTACTTCAATCCTCAGCGCTTCCAACAAGAAATGCGCATGAACCCAGGTTCAAGATGGACCACTGATCAGTTTGTAGAGTGGACGAAAAACGAAGGAGATCAATTCAAGTTTAAGTACTACGAAAACACACTGAGTCCGAAGGAATTCTACTACTATCCACAGAAGAAACTTCGCATCAACATCGACAAAGAGCAAGTGCTCGCACAAGGAGTAGTTCCGGTTGAAGATTCTGCTAAAATTGTGGACTACATCGATTGGAACTTGGGTGGCAATGCCTTGCTCAAGCGCGATATGATGTTGATTGACTTGATCAATGAAAACGATTGGACTCGTCCGATCTACTTCGCGATCACCGTAGGAAGTAGCCCTAAATCTTTCTTCTGGTTGCAAGATTACTTCCGATTGGAAGGCTTGGCTTATCGATTTGTTCCGATCAAATCAGAAGGGGGTCAGGGTATTGAATACGGATACGTTGACACGGATCTTCTTTACGATCGCGTTATGGCTTGGGAGTTTGAAGGAATGAATGATCCAGATGTCTACCTAGATGAGACCTGTCGTCGTCCTACCTACAACCTCCGCACAATTTACGCTCGTCTTGCTCGATCGTTACACACAGAAGGTCAGACAGAAAAAGCGATTGAAGTTCTTGACCGCTGTATGGAATTGACTCCGGTAGAGAAGTTTGAATACAACTACTTTATCACTGGAATTATAGAAGCGTATTACCTCACGGGTGCAACAGACAAGGCCAATGAGCTTCTCGATGGTTACATCGCTCAATTGGATCAAGAGTTTAAGTATTACAACTCTATGTCCAACCGCAGAAATGGCTTCCTCATCAAAGAGGCTTCCAGCTCTAGCCAGATGTACGATGCACTTGCCCAAATTGCATTCCAGTTCAAGCATAGTGGAAACCAAACAGCGGCGGCTCAAGATCCGTTGTTCCAGAAAGCTGAACAGTATCGCAGACAGTGGAGAGGGTCGGCTAGATAGAGCCCCCCTAACACATTACAAAGCAAGTCCCGCACGAGGTTTCTCATGCGGGACTTTTTTGATTTAGAGACCTTTGGATCGGAATCCTGCCATGAAATGATTAAATTGATTACGCGCGAGAGAAAAATAGATTATGACCTAACCTACAACCACCTATGGGAAGGCCTTCTGCTTTTAACGTCAAACAGCTGTACATGCAGCTCGCCTCCCACTTTGGAGAGAGGGGGTTTAAATGGAATCGCGAACTCAATGAATACCGATTGCCATTTGACGGCGGACATCAAGTCATTTCTATTCAACGTCAGGAAGGCCCTATCGAACACTCGCTCAACATCACTTTTGGGGTTCGAAATGAAATCGTAGAAAGCACATTACAGCCTTTTCTACCGCATTACAGTCCGTCCAACAGTATTACCGCGGCGCTTCAAATGCAAAGCTTCTTGAACGATACAGAGTTATTTCAATTCAAGAAAGCCAATACCCAAAAGAGCATTCATTTCATCATGCGGTTCTTTGAAGAAGATGGCTACCAAATGATGCGAGATTTGAAGGACATCCATCACGTAGAAAACCTGTACAACCAACACGCCACCATCCCCACCTCCATTTGCACCGACTCTACAGCACGCTGCTTTAGAGGCATCGTGCTCGCACGAATGACCAACAATCCGAAGTGGAACGACATTCACAAAACATTTTTAAACCATCTGGAAAACAGTCCTCAATCCTCCGATGTCTTTCATCATTACATGCGATTGATTGAGTACTTGAATGGTTTTGGGTTTAACTAGTCTCAGACTTCTTGTAAGCGGTTACCACGGTTGAGTGGTGATATAGTCTGCAGAGTCGCTTGGAGCCAGGTGTTTTGTCTGTAACCAAAAAACCCCGACATCTCTGTCAGGGTTCTTCATTCTATTCAAAGTATATAGTTTCAGCCATTGCCTGCATCAACAGGCAACTGCTAACAACCACTTTCATCAATCCTCCACAATAACCCATTGACTACTCTGTAGAAGAGGTTCAGCTTGTTTGTACTTTGTTTCTTTCTTTTCACCAGTCACCATGTTTTGAATGGTCACCTTGTCATTTCTACCATATGACTTTCCTTCATTAACCACGGTTTGCGGTTTTGGAGGTCGTGCGGCTTGCGGCTGACCACCTTGAGGAGCCACAGGACCACGCGCACCGCCACCAGACACTTGCTGAGTAGGTTCACCACCCGGTCCACTGGTTTGAAGCTTAGACATGTCCTGACGAGGAGCTGCAGGAGCTTGACGAACCTGACTTGGATCTGGAGCTGGTAATGTAGCCTTGTAGAGGAAGGAAACAATATCCTTATTCTGCTTGTCCAACATCTCCTTGAACAACTTGAACGACTCTAACTTGTAAATCAAGAGTGGATCTTTCTGTTCGTAGGAAGCCGACTGTACGTTTGTGCGCAAGTCGTCCATGTTTCTCAAGTGAATCTTCCAAGCCTCATCAATAAAGGCGAGTGTAACACTCTTTTCGAAATCGCGGATGAGCGATTCACCCTTGGTTTCATGTGCCTTCTCTAAATGAGTTGGGATTTGTAGAGCTTTAATGCCATCCGTGAAAGGAACCACGATATTCTTGAACTGATCACCCTGATTCTGGTACACATTCTCAATTACTGGGAATGCAGAATCTTGGATACGCTTGTTCTTCTCTGCGTAGTGTTTCAAAGCTGCTTCATACAACTGGCGACTGAGGTTTTCCACGTTGCCTTTCTTCAATTCTTCTTCGTTGATTTTCCAATCCACTCCAAAGTAGCGAAGGGCATCCATGCGCAATCCTTCCAAATCACCCATAGGTTGATAATCAGCAATCAAACCTTCCGCAGTGTCCCAAGCCATATTGGCGATGTCCACTTGAAGGCGTTCTCCATAAAGAGCGTGACGTCTGCGTTTGTAAATCACCTCACGTTGTGAATTCATCACATCATCAAACTCAAGAAGACGCTTACGATTTCCAAAGTTGTTTTCCTCAACTCGTTTCTGCGCGCGTTCGATGGAATTTGAAACCATCTTATGCTGAATAGACTCGCCATCTTCATGCCCCATTCTATCCATCAACTTTGCAATACGCTCAGAGCCGAATAGACGCATGAGGTTGTCTTCCAAAGAGACAAAGAACTGAGATGAACCCGGATCACCTTGACGACCTGCACGACCTCTCAACTGACGGTCAACACGACGTGAATCGTGACGTTCGGTACCGATAATGGCCAAACCACCAGCTTCTTTTGCTTCTGGGGTAAGTTTGATATCCGTACCACGACCCGCCATGTTCGTAGCGATGGTTACCGTACCTGGTCTACCCGCTTCCGCTACAACTTCTGCTTCTCGAGCGTGAAGTTTCGCGTTCAATACTTGGTGAGGAATCTTTCTGATTTTAAGCGCACGGCTCAACAATTCTGAAATCTCGACGTTGGTGGTGCCCACCAAAACAGGTCGACCAGCTTCACGCATTTTCGCGATTTCCTCAATCACGGCGTTGTACTTCTCGCGATTGGTTTTGTACACCAAGTCATCGCGGTCGAAGCGCGCAATTGGACGGTTGGTTGGAATAACAACCACATCCAATTTGTAGATTTCCCAAAATTCACCAGCTTCCGTTTCCGCTGTACCTGTCATACCCGACAGTTTGTTGTACATACGGAAGTAGTTCTGAAGCGTTACCGTAGCGTACGTCTGCGTAGCCGCTTCGATTTTTACGTTCTCCTTGGCTTCAATAGCTTGGTGAAGTCCATCTGAGTAACGGCGACCGTCCATAATACGGCCGGTTTGCTCGTCGACAATCTTCACTTTACCATCCATCAACACGTACTCCACATCTTTCTCAAAGAGGGCGTAAGCTTTAAGGAGTTGGTTCATAGTGTGAACTCGTTCGCTCTTCGCTTGGAACTCACGCATCAATTCATCCTTCTTCGCTGCTTTCTCAGCCGTTGGCAAGTCTTCTTTTTCAAGATCAGCCATCATCGAACCGAAGTCCGGCATTACGAAGAAGTCGGGATCTTTATCTCCAGCAATCAGTTCGATACCCAATTCTGTGAGCTCAACTTGATTGTGTTTTTCATCAATAGTGAAGTACAGTGTTTCATCTACTTCATGCATGCGCTTACCCTGCTCTTGCATGTACAGGTTCTCTGTTTTCTGCAAGGCAACCTTGATTCCGTCTTCACTCAAATACTTGATCAAGGCGCGGTTCTTAGGCAAACCTCTATAGGCTCTGAGCAAGGCAAAACCTCCCTCTTTACCATTGCCCTCCGCAAGGAGTTTCTTTGCCTTTGTCAATTCTCCGAGCACCACTTGCTTTTGAGCAGACACCAGTTTCTCCACAAAAGGCTTCAATTGATCAAACTGTTGATCGTCTCCTCTTGGAGTTGGTCCAGAGATAATCAAAGGTGTACGAGCATCATCAATCAATACAGAATCGACCTCATCCACAATCGCGTAATTGTGTCCGCGTTGAACCAACTGATCAGGTGAACTTGCCATGTTATCGCGCAAGTAATCGAAGCCGAACTCATTGTTCGTTCCGTAAACAACATCACACTTATAAGCGGCGATGCGCTCTGGAGAACTCGGACGGTGCTTGTCGATACAATCGATGGTCATCCCGTGGAACTGGAAGATTGGCGACATCCATTCGGAGTCACGCTTTGCCAAGTAATCATTCACGGTAACTACGTGAACACCTTTACCTGGAAGTGCATTGAGATACACCGGCAAAGTAGCCACAAGGGTTTTACCTTCACCCGTTGCCATCTCGGCAATTTTACCTTGGTGAAGCACGGTACCACCAATCAACTGTACATCGTAGTGAACCATGTTCCACTCCACTTCGCCGCCAGCTGCCATCCACGAATTACTATAAATGGCCAAATCACCTTCAAGAGTAACATGTGGGTGTTTTGCCGCTACCTCTCTATCGAAATCTGAGGCAGTAACCTTAACTGGACCTGCAGTAAAGCGACGTGCTGTTTCACGCACTACAGCGAAGGCTTCTGGCCGTAATTCTTCCAGAAGGGTTTCCGTCTTCTCGTAGCTTTCCTTTTCTAATGCATCAATTTGATCGTAGAGTTCCTCCTTCTTTTCGAAGTCAGCCTCCTTCTCAATCTCAGCCTTTAGATCGGCGATTTGATTTGTAATGTCTTGTACGTTCTCCGCGATTTGCGTTTTAAAAGAGAGCGTTTTTGCGCGGAGCTCATCATTGGAGAGGGCCTGAATTGTAGGCTCAACCGCCTTTATTGTATCAACCAGAGGTTGGAGGGTCTTCATATCGCGCTTCGACTTGCTGCCGAATACGGTTTCGAGAATCTTGTTGATCATATCGTCGTGCTATTATCCCAAGTGGGGTAACAAATTTAATCCAATTGAATACCCCAGCTATTGGCGGCGGGAATTTCGGAATAAACGAGCGTGTGCGAAAACCATTCCGACATATATATCTGGACAAAGTGTCAGAAGGGCAAAAAAAAACCGCCCAATTATGACTGAGCGGTTTATATCTAGGTATCTTTTTGTCAGTATTCCTCTTCGTTCCAGAGGAAATCTTCTTCCGACGGATAGTCCGGCCAAATTTCTTCAATTGACTCATAAACCTCTCCATCTTCGTCCTCAATGGATTGAAGGTTTTCTACAACTTCAAGAGGAGCACCGGTACGAATGGCGTAGTCAACCAACTCATCTTTCGTGGCTGGCCACGGAGCATCACTCAAATAGGAAGCAAGTTCTAGCGTCCAATACATAGCACAGAGGCGTTTTAATTTTTGGCAAAAGTAATTTTTTTCACGTACGAGTCAAGTCTTTTTGCAACCTTATCCTCAGATTCTCATTTACTTGGGGTCCAAGGAGTTTCTATTGCATTCAGATCACTCGATAATTTACGCGACAATACGAACAAGAAATCCGACAGTCGGTTTAAATATTTCAGTAAAATCGCATCCACTTCTCCTTCTTGGCGAAGAAAGGCTACATGCCTCTCCGCTCTTCGGCATACGGTTCGGGCAATGTGACAATGACTCACAGTGGGATGTCCACCTGGCAAAACGAAGGAACGCAACTCTGGGAGTTCTTCATTCATCTTATCCATTGCGAGCTCAAGAGCCTCAATGTCCGATTCCTCAATCGTTGGAAGTTTGACGCGAGTACTTCCACTTTCGTTGGCAAGGTGACTTCCCATCGTGAAAAGTCGATCCTGAATGCGAATCAACAAATCCCATGAGTCTCCTTCTCCAATTTCATCGCGAAGCAATCCAATCCAGGAATTCAATTCGTCCGTAGTTCCATAAGCGTGCAACTTCTCCGAGAATTTATCTACTCTCTTCCCCGTTAGCAAGCTTGTCTTTCCTTCGTCACCTGTTTTGGTGTATACCTTCATTGCGTCAAGTCTTCTTTCAAATATGTCAAAATTCCGCTTTACCCCGACGAACGGACAGAATTTTTTGTCAAGTCTCATTCCAACACCCTCTCGTAGACTACAACAGGAGTGTTTTCAAAACGTCTTATTTCTCTATACATCAAAGAGCCTAGAATAGTTCGCTCCGCAGATTTATTTCGGTTAACATCCACCCAAATGACCGAGGATGACAAGGACGGATCGTCGGTAAACGGCACCAAATCTATCTTCCTATCCAAGCGCTCTACATAGTACTGAGCCACAGGCAAGAGTCGCTTACTGATCTCCACACGAACAGGCACAGCTCCAGGCTTCACATCCATCACTAAAGTTCGAATAGGCGCATCACTGCTCCATTGAACAGTTCGATTGAAATTGATTCCGTAGGCCATATTAATCACCGCCACAGAGCCCATTAGAAGTACCGGCCATTTCATCCACTTATGGGGAGTTTGGAGTTGATCAAAAGCACTGAAGATGAAGAGCATCCCGAGTAAGATGGGAAGAATCAAGATCATTCTTCCTTGGGGGAAAGGTGTGTGAAAGAAAATGTGCTCTGCCACCCACCCCAATATCATCAATAAGCAAATGGCTAAAAGTGCAGCGGTTCTCTTTTGAATCGTTCCTCTGAAAACATTCCAACCCATCACTAGTACCCCCACCAGCGAAAGTCCCAAAATGCCATACTGATGAGCGGAATACTTCGTCACGGGCCAATAACTCATCTTATTGACCGTACGCCAGAAGGCATCTCCTAACGTTTCCGCCCCCAATTGAAGTCCACCAACGGCGGCTAAATCGTGTAAATAAACATAGGAAGCCCCTCCAATGAGGAGAAGTCCAAAGCCGTATATCACTGCAGAAATTCGATTTGATTTCCACGTTGTGAAAACCATCCAAAGCAACAGTGCTGCAACGAAATTGAAGTACACCACATTGGCGAGCACAGCGAATATGGATGCTCCTATGATCAAGACGTTAGCTACAAACGACTTATATCTCTCTTCTTCTAGGGATACCGCTAAGGCAAAAAGCGAGAATGAGAGGCCAAGGCCATACCCACGAGCGATAGAAAAAAACTCTAGTACAAAAGGTTGAAAGAAGAACAGAAGCGCCCCAATCGTGAACAAAACAGGCTCCTGAATGGGTCGCAATATGCGATAGCCCGCCGTCCCAAAGAGTGCAAAACTCAACATATTTGGCAAGCGCAGCGACCCTTCCGAATCTCCAAATACCGCGATGCAAATTCGCATCAATTGAGAGTTCAGATAGTGATCGTTCGCAGAGATTTCAGAACTAGGTCGAGTGATGTGAAAAAAGCTCAAGGCTTCATCGATGGTAAGAGAAAGCCACATTCCTCTTCCGATGATGTACAAAAATGCCATAGCGAAAAGTGCGCTGTAAAGAATGGCATTTCTGTTCATGGAATTGGATTTACTTTAGGATAAAGCTACTCCTTTCTCAATAGATCCTTCCGGACAAACAAACGTGTATACCAATCTTGGCAACCTTCGGGTGTTTCGTAATTATCCAAGCGAGGGTCGTCTTCCAGCATGACAAAATCCTTCCGGTTAATCAACAAAAATTCTGCATTTGCTTTAATTCCGTAGTCCTCATTCACCTTAGCATTGATCCCCTTTTCGAGGAGATAGTAATTCAAAGTTGAACGGAAAAGGAAGTGCTTCTCAATCACGACTGGCTCCTCCCTGTCTTTGGACAACTCCGCAATAACATCGGTGTATTTATCAAATAATGCAAATTCCGGCCATGGACGAATTTCTCTCACATTAATAGCCGCTTTTGCATTGTAGAGATAGGCCGCCATCACAATACTGGCCAGAACTTTTGTCACTCGAATCCATCGATTGGAATGAGAAATCCAATAATCAACCAACAAGAACATGGCATATCCAAGAAGTGGTAAATAGATGACACCTGTTCTACCCAGTGGCAGATTGGCTTCCATCACTTCGTATTCAAACACCCAACCGAGCATGGAAATAAGAATGATAGCCATGACCATGGAAATCCTACTGTACAATTTTGCCTTTCGGATGGCCGTGTAAATACCCAAAACCACCACAAGGATCAACACTACTAACAGAAGATAGCGCACCCACATGGCCACTGGTTGAACATAGATGTAGGACCACACCGACTTTCTCGCAAGCTCCTCATAGGTTTGAGATCCAAAGACGAGATCATTGTTGGCTTTTAAGCGAAGAAGCGCATTTACACCAAGTCCAAGTGAAATAAAGTTGACCACCAAAGAGGCCGCAAATCCAATCCAATTCACCTTCCCACTGTTATGTTTGAGTCGGATGATTTGATGCAATAACAACAATCCTACAATGGCAATGACTACGTTAATCACTGAAAGATTAGACGCCACCCCTAAACCGAGTAATACCGAGGACAACACCACTTGCTTCTGGTAGTGCGAATCTGTCATTTCACGTGTAGCAGCAAGGATGAAAAAGGCCATTCCGAGGAGGGTAAAGCCCATGCTCAATCCATAACCTCTCGCAATGGCAAACATTTCCAGCATGAAGGGTAACCCCAACATAACCACCATTCCAAAGGCCATGGAGAAAGAGGTGGATGCATCTTTAATCAGCTTCCAGACCATCCATAGGTAGAGAACAAATACGAGCAAGTTAGGAAGGCGCAGCGACCATGGTTCATTACCAAAAAGGGCCGAGCTGATTTTCATCAACTGGGTATTTAGGAAATGGTTATTGCTGTGGTGTTTATCCTCCCATATTCCTACCACAAATCGGTAAGACATGCCCTCGTCGATACTGAACGAAATCAGAAATGCGCGCAGAGCAACATAGATGAACACCAAGGTGGCCACCGCCCAGTAAATATGCTTACGAGAGAGGTTCTTCATAGGTGTGAAAATAAAAAAGGGAGGACAATTAATCCTCCCTTTCTTTAGAATTATCTGTTGAGATCAATATGCTCTCTCGTTTCGTCCTTCAACGAAGTTGATGAAAGCCTTATTAACCACGCGATTTCCACCTGGCGTAGGGTAATCACCTGTAAAGTACCAATCTCCTAGATTCTCTGGACATGAAGCGTGAAGATCTTCAATGGTTTGGAAGATAATCTGAACCTCTGCATTCAAATCTACTGGCTTCAATAGCTCGGCACATTTTGCAGAAATCTGCTCTGGAGTAAACGGAGCATAAATATCCTTCACGTAGTTTCGCACTTGTTCATCTGGCAATTGAACTTGCGCCAAACACTTCTCATACGTATCCTGAATCAACTTGTGTTGCTTTGTCTCCTTCAAAAGCTCAATGGCAGCTCGAAACGCAATGAAATCGCCCATCTTTGCCATATCAATCCCATAACAATCGGGATAGCGAATTTGTGGAGCAGAGCTCACCACGATAATTTTCTTCGGCTCCAAGCGATCTAGAATGCGGAGAATACTCTGGCGAAGTGTAGTACCACGAACAATGGAATCATCCATAACCACCAAATTGTCGGTTGGTTTTACAATTCCATACGTCACGTCATACACATGTGAAACGAGATCATCGCGACTATCATCTTGTGTGATAAAAGTGCGGAGTTTCACATCCTTCCAAGCCACCTTATCCACACGCATGCGGGTGTTCAAAACCACATCTAAACGAGCTTCATCCATATTGTCCGCCATCGCGGCAATTTGCTCCTTCTTCCATGCGTTCAAGTGTTCTTCAACACCCTTCACAATACCGTAGAAACTAACTTCTGCCGTATTCGGAATAAAGCCAAAAACCGTATTGTCAATATCGTAATCAACCGCCTCCATAATCACTGGAGTCAGTCTTCTACCGAGTTCGATACGCTCGTTGTAAATTGACATATCATTCCCTCTAGAGAAGTAAATGCGCTCAAAAGAACACGCTTTACGCTCAAGCGGCTGCTTGATTTCTTCGAAGAAAACTTCACCGTTCTTCTTCATAATCAAAGCATTACCTGGAGGAATCTCTTTGATGTCTTTTACATCCAAGTTAAATCCAGTTTGAATCACTGGACGCTCGCTGGCTACCACCACAATCTCATCATCGTAGTAATAATATGCTGGACGAATACCGCTTGGATCGCGAAGCACGAAAGAATCACCGTGGCCAAACATACCAGCCATAGCGTAACCTCCATCCCACTTCTTAGCGGCATTTCGAAGGATCTCTCCAATATCGAGGCTCTCTGCAATTTTGTGAGAAATCTCAACCTTGCTCAAACCTTCTTCACGGAATTGGTGATAGAGTTCTTCGTTCGCTTCATCCAAGAAGTGACCGATTTTCTCCATTACTGTTACCGTATCTGCTTTCTCTTTTGGATGCTGACCCAATTCAACCAATTGATTGAAAAGTTCATCCACGTTAGTCATATTGAAGTTACCCGCAACAATCAAGTTACGTGTCATCCAGTTGTTTTGGCGAAGGAAAGGGTGACAAGCTTCAATGCTGTTCTTTCCATATGTACCATAGCGTAGGTGTCCAAGGTAAACCTCACCAAAGAAAGGCAGGTTATTCTTTAGCCAATCCGCATCTTTCAGTTTTTCAGGATCATCCTTAATCCCTTCGTTTACGCGGTTTTGAACGTATTCGAAGATATCCTGAATCGGTTTTGGATCGATACTTCTCTGACGAGAAATGTAGCGTTGTCCGGGAGGAACATCCAACTTAATACTGGCCAAACCAGCCCCGTCTTGCCCTCGGTTGTGCTGCTTCTCCATAAGGAGGTACATCTTGTTCAGGGCATACATGGCTGAACCGTACTTTTCGATGTAATAATTCAGGGGTTTGCGGAGCCTGATCATGGCTATTCCGCACTCGTGATGGATGAAGTCACTCATTTACAAACGACTTTGTTGTGTTCCTCCAACGACCTTCACTGAAGGAAGCTGCAAAGGTACGAGAATGGTTTGAAAATCTGTAGTCTTTAAAGCCGCTGTCGTCAGTGGAATTGTGAAGTCGTGGACTTCTACTAACAATGAAAGGAACGCACACTCGTCGGATGCCAGAGTTAGAACCCACTCTTCCACCGAGCGAATCCTTTCGCGTGAAATCATCGATAGTCTGAGGGGGTAAATGGAGTCGATGGACTTGAAGTAGTAGCTCAAGAAACTTCATTTATCATTACAAAATAAAATGACGTAAGGTCATCAATTCGCCTCTATTACGAGAGTTGGGCAAGCGGTTGACACATAGAATATGGATATGAGTTAATAACTATAATCTCGGAATGACATTTATGTATCAGCTTTGAAATTGAAAAGTACACTGAGCAGTCAACTCTAGAAATGGACAAACAGATTGAAGAAAAAACAAAAATTACTAGCCACAACAATGGCTAAGAAAACATCGGGCAGACATGGCTTTTAGAAAGGCCCATACACTTAACAAACTTCGGTTTCAATGGACAATTAACTAGAATGCACTACATTTCTTAGCCGATCCATTGGTAATAGGTAATCATGAAATCACTATTTGACATATTCGACTCCACAAAAAATCGAAAGTCTATTCCAAAAACATGGTGTGGACTTTGGACTGACAAGAATGGAAAGCAAGTCATAATAGAACCCACAAAACATCATTCCTACGTAGTCACAGTATTGGACTCTAAAGGTCAACCTTACAAAATCGACTTGCTTGGAGGTAGCCAAAAGGACACCATAAAACTCTTGGGGCGTTTCACTACTGATACAAATGGTAACCCAATCTTACAAGTGGAAGCCGGAAGTTATGACGTAGGACCAACTTATAATTTGTACTTCCTTGTTTCTAAAAACGACCAAAAACTGCGACTAGCGAAAAACTCCGATGCTTTGAACAACATTATTATAAAAGCAAATGTCGGAATGGGACTTTACGACGATTGGGAAGATGATTTAGGAGTACCTTGGGCATTTCCGCTTGAGGACTTTAAAAAAGAAATGAAATAAGAGATGATACATTAGCACAGACTATGTAAGCATGCATCGCAAATTCAATTTATCCGCTTTTACTTCACACTTCATAGCCACCGTCATTCTAGCAATTAAAATGAATCATCTACTCTTCATATCAACCATCATTTTTTTGACTTCTTGTCGTCAATCAAACAATAACGACGATTCAGAACGGGCGGAGAAGCAAACAGAGACATCTACCAAATTTGAAGTTTCTCAAACAGAGCAGGAAACTAGAAACAAGGTAATAATTGAAAAAACAGACAGTCCCAATTTTTACTTCAGTTCAGTAGAACATCAAGCCGATTCTTTACTGGTTTTTTATGAAAATGCCACCGATTCGAGTTTGGCCAATCGAATAAAATGGGAACAAAAATTTTTCTGTGCTTTTCCAAGTTCATTTAAAGGAATGCAGTCTTTGTTTGGGTATGATAATGAAATTGGAGCGGCTCCACTATATGACTATCCAAAAGGAGAAAATGTAATTCAATATTTCAGCCAGTTGGAATCTATTCCCGACTCAGCTTATTATGACAAATACATTAGAATTAACATCGACGGCATTTGGGAAGCTGACAACATCCGAGAAGCATTTGACTTCGCAAATAGGTTGACCACAGATACTGAAAACGCTTGTAAAGTTCTTTCAACATTCTCCGACAAAGAGATAAAGAGTGTGTTTCATTTCATATTTGACGGACCCCACCCAAAGAACAAATACAACGAAAAACTCTATGAAAATCTTAAACTAGCAATTGCCGGTCAGAATCAACGATTAAGTCGACTATTGACCGATACCTATGGAAAATTAGTGGCTGAAGATAACGGCCATGGACACTAAAAAAATAACCAGGCTAAACAACAGCCTGCAACAGGTCAGCACAATCAAGGTTTAATCGAGTAGCCTCCATGTCCATGGATATGATCATTCTCTCTCTTTTAGCTATTTCCTTTATCCCCGTTGTATTCCCCTTGGGCAAACGACTCAACAAGGAAAGTAGCAGAACTGTGCTACTAGCCACCCATCTGTCCTATACCCTTTGCTATTTATTTCTGTTCTATGCAGCATACTTTCTAGAACTGTACTTCGGACTTGAGCTTGGAGACCTTTATTACTACCTCATCTTCTCGGTCATCATGATCATCTTGAATGTTGTGATGTGGTTCCGAAACAAGTTTCCATTGGAGGTGCGCAAGCAATACAACTACATTTTTTCTGTGGTAAACATCCTTTCGACAGCTTACTTGGTAACTAGTCTGTTGGAGAGTAACTTGCTAGAATGAAGTCTCTAGCAATTCCCATTCGTCTCACTATACAATTGTTCGCTCTATTGCTTTGTGGGATTTTTGCCTTTCTACACTTGTCGGATTGGTATGTGGTGAAGATTAAACAACAGACTGCGGAGTATCCATTTGGAAGCGAAGGTCCTACTCCATATTACTATCGCTCTGCCGAGCTTTATTCTAATGTTAGTCTGGTTTGGGGAATCCTCTTTCTAATAACGTTCGCATTTGTCCTTTGGCTTGTACTTTCCAAAAGAGAGAAAGGTATTCAACTGACGGTAGGCCCTATCCTTTTGATAGTTATGGGACAGCTCATTCATGCACAAATGGGCGTTTAACTCCTTTTAATATGAAGTCCATCTTACTCCTTCCCATCGCAGTCCTCTTTGCCTGTACCTCATCGCCACAAAAGAGTTCAACAGAATTACCAGAATTGGATTCTATACCAACTAGGTATACCACAACGCACGACTCCCTTCCAAAACTCACAGAGGAACAGGAGATGGCTTTAGATGCTCTCAACACACTACAAGTAAGCACAGATGAGAGAAACCGACTGTACTCCACATTCCAATGGGCCGCTCTGCCTTGCCATACACCAGACACCATCATCATGATCTCGCAAGTCGAACTTTTACACGCCATGAACACTTTCGTGAATCTGAACTGCTCAAGACTACCGCTGGAACTACGCCAAGAGCTCGCTTCTCAATCTGTCCGTGCTGAAGAGAACTACCACATTGCCATTTGCCTAGAAGACCCCAACAACACAACTTTCACTAACGGTGTACCCTTATCCGGAACTTGGGTGCTCCGCAACGTACTCCATCGAAGAGATGTTGTGATGGTTTGGTGAGGAGAAGAGGCCATAGGCCCGAGTATCGTATGACTTCAGCGACTACATAAACTCCACCACCCCACAGACCAATGATAATTTCTATCTTTGAGGTCTGACTTACTAGTTAAACATATTATCTGCGTCTTACCCTTAAGACGACTCATAGCCATGAGTGACCTATTTGTGAGAATCTCTCCGATTTTCACGTGCAGATAATAGCATCCCACTTTTCATCGAGAATTAATCATCACAATTGACACATCATCAATTGTAGCGCTTCACAATGCATCAATCATTGTGGATGCCCTAGATTCATGAATAGGCATGCAGCAAAAGAAATTAATTAGTAGAGATATAGAACGGTTTTACAACAAGGCATCCGAAGAAACCCGACTTAACAAAGGTCTAGGCGTTTTTGAATTTGAAAGAGTCAAATCACTCATAGATAAACACCTCAGCAACTCGTCCTCACGGATTCTGGATGTTGGAGGCGGAACGGGTAAATACGCTGAATGGCTTGCCAAAAAAGGACATGAAGTCCACCTAATAGAACCCGTAGATAAGCACCTCCTTACAGCACAAAACAGATCAAACTCCTTAAAAAACAAGTTTGCAGTTCACAAAGGAGAGTCTAGAAACTTAGACTTTCCAAGCAACTATGCCGATGTAATTATTCTACATGGCCCTCTATATCACCTTCAAAAAGAAGAAGATAGAGCACTCACCATTCAAGAGGCTAAAAGAGTACTAATGAAGGATGGGGTAATTCTTGCATTCGCCATTAACAATACCGCTTCCACCATTGCCGGATTATTGAGCGGTCTGATTCACAAGAAGTCTTTCTTAGAAATGTGCAAATTGGAATTGTCTTCTGGCGTTCATAATCCTCCAGAAGATTTCCCATGGCTCTTGGCTGAGGCCTACTATCACAAACCTGAAAAATTAAGAGAGGAATTCATTCGAGAAGGACTAACCCCATCAATCGCCTACGCTGTAGAAGGAGTTGTTTGGTTAGATAAAGAGTTCTTCTCTAACATGCAGCAAGAAAAAAGAAGGCGTAACCTTATGGAACTGCTAGAAGCTACAGAAAACGATACATCCCTTCTACCGTTTAGTCCACACTACATGATATCCGCTACAAAACAGAGTAACTATGGAAGCTAAAGAGGCATTTTATCAACTATTACACACCAATAATGGTCAACTCAACGAAAGTGATCTAGGTGAACAAATGGGACTGACAGAGGATGAAACGCAACAGATTATCTCTACTCTTTTATCCGAAAACAAAATTGAATTTAAGAATAACAGATCTTGTAGCTATTCAGTTTTGAAAGCAAACCGAAAGAAGTAACTCCTACTGTTGTCACAGGGAAGTTGTGATTACCCTGTGACAACATTACCTAATGCATCCGAGCTATTTCAAAAGCTCCTGATATTGCCTTTTTCCAGAGGTAGTCAGGTATGGATATATCATTTCAAACAACACTCTGTGATAATGCGACACCTTGCCCCCCCTCTCTTTCAAGAAAAAATCAGCTGCATTAATCCAATTGTCACCAAGGATGTTCATGCGTTCATATAACCGGTCGTACTCACCGTCAAGCTCCTGCTTTCGCATCAAACCTTCTTTAGTGAGTTGTTCGAAAACGTATAAATACTGCTGTTTCCTAAGCAATTGCAACTGCAAATAATGAGCTTTCAACTCTGGATCTCCGCTCAAAACAAGGTATAAATCACGGGTGATGAACCTGTACTCAAAAAGGGTATTCATAGAGATCAGTGCACTTTCATAGAGGAAAGAAAGAATGGGCCTTTCACTACTCAGCTGATTCATTTCATGATCCATTGCACTTACTAGCTTGTAATACAACTCAGACACGATGTCCGATTTCGTTTTGAAATGATAGTTCAAGTTACCCTGACTCATCCCAAGTGAACTAGCTATCTGCCTCAAGGTGACCTCTTTCAGCCCTTCTTCATTGAACAGCTCCAACGACTTCAAAAGTATCTTCTCCTTCGTTTTCATAAAATTAGTACACTTGACCTATTTTAGTATATTTGACCTAATAATGCAACGATAATGAAAATATCAATCATAGGAGGTGGAATCACCGGCTTATCCACAGCACTTGCTTTACATAAAGTTGGAATTCAAGCAAAAGTGTACGAACGAGCTGAGACACTCAATGAGATTGGAGCTGGGATCTGGCTTCAACCGAACGCTGTTCAAATTCTACAGTGGTTGGGAATACTAGATGACATCATTCAGGAAGGCCATCAACTAAACAAAATGGAGATCACCAATCCAGACCTCACACCTATCAAAAAGATTGACGAAGTAGTTGTTTCGGACGTATACGGAAACCAGACTATTGCCATCCATCGCGGAAAGCTCCAACGGATTCTTTTTGAAAAATGTGCAGAACTGGAGCTCGTTGAATTGGGCATGCCTTATCAACACCACCAAAGTGCAGACGGAAAGACTACGGTTTACTTCAAAGATCACAGCATAGAAACCGATGTAGTTCTAGGCGCTGACGGTATCCATTCCCTCGTCAGAAAAGCGATGGGCCTACCGTCAGAATACCGAAAAACGGGACAAATCTGTTCAAGAGGAATTGCCAATGTAACTCTCCCCGATCACTTGAAATACGAGGGAAAAGAGATGTGGGGAAAGCAGCAACGGTTTGGGTTCTCTCAGATCGCTCCCGACCTAGTGTACTTCTTTACAGTCGTCAATGAAGAAAAGAGTCCAAGTACAGTCTCCAGAGAAACACTAACATCGCTCTTCGCTGATTTTGATGCTACGGTTACAGACTTATTAAATGCGTCAGATCAGATACACACCACTGAGCTCGCCGATCTAAAAAGGCTTGACACCTGGCACAATTCGAACACCTGTTTGATTGGCGATGCCGCCCACGCTACAACACCAAACATGGGTCAGGGTGCCTGTCAAGGTATTGAAGATGCCTACTATCTCAGTCGCTTTTTAAAGAGTAAAGGAACAGCCTTAGAAGCATTCATTGCCTTTGAAAAGCAACGACGAAAAAAGGTGGATTATGTAGTCAACAACTCCTGGAACTTTGGGAAACTGGTTCACAACCAAGCTGGACAACTCCTTCTGAGAGGAGTCATGAAAATAACTCCAGAGAAAGTCCTTCGAAAGCAAATGAAGTCACTTTATTCGGTAGAAGGGCTTTAACGACCATGAGCTAAATGAGAGGTTATTCCACATCCATCGTTACCATCCAAAACCATTTGCCCATCAAGAATGAGAAATTCAAATGTCGAAACTCGGCGATACAAATTAACCCCTACAACCTTCATTCAAGGTGGGTAGCAAACTTCAATAAGTCATGAAATAAAAGGTTGCAATCGTTTGTATCCGTTTATCCTACGACTATACCTTCAAAAATTCACGAACTTGAATCTGGGGTTAGCGGGAGCCTCCCCGGGGAGACAAGCCTTGACTTGTAACCAAACTTCATCTCATCCCACGCTTCAGCAACCCTGAGTTTCAATATCTCACTCTTCTATTTGCAATCGTTTGTATCCGTTTATCCTACGACTATACCTTCAAAATTCACGAACTTGAATCTGGGGTTAGCGGGAGCCACCCCGGGGTACAAAATGACGTAGAATGAGCTTCTGGCCGAAGACACCGGACCATCGAAGTGCAAGACCTCAACGACCCCAAAAAACTTCATCGACCTCATCACCTTACCTCACCAGCCATATCGCTGCCACGAACACGTACAAAGGCAAGATGACTTCTCCACTGAAGTACGGAAGAATCAAGGCGGCTAGTGTGAAAAGAATAATGAGCGGGTTGAAAAGTACTGGGGGGAGAATATTGGCCTTGTCAAATTCCGTTTGAGCTTCTCTCCATTTGTTCGAATTTCTGGTGAGGAAGCGAAGAATGAGCAAGGCGACAATTAATCCTCCAATGATGAACGTTGCTAGAGTTGGGTAACCAAATACGATCAGTTCAATTGTGAGGAGCGCCCAAACGATATAATTAACGCCCGCCAATTTCATGATGGTTTCGCATAGGCCTGTGCCATGGTAGAATAGGCACGAAGAATTAAGAGTCCCGGGATAAGCCAGCCCAGATAGAATAGATAATCTACATTCCCTTCCAACAGAGAAATCCAGAAGGGAACAGCTGAAATCAGCAGAACAAATAAGGCCACGATGAAAGTGGAGAGATTCGGACATAGATTTCGCCCACCCCAGAACCCCCATCCGGCATTCTTAATATTCGGATACGTGAAAACAGAAACCACCGAAATCCCTAAAGCCAATACCGCCTGGCCTCCATTTGTCGCGACATCGTACCAGAGGTATAAAACGAACAATGCCGCTTGCACAAAGACAAACCAAGAGGCATACTTCAACCAAGCAAAGGGAATGGGTCTCATCTAAAATCTGATTTGCTCATGTTCAACCATTCAAGAGCAGCTCCGCTTAAGAGCAACTCCTTTTTCGCATCATCCCAGTCCATACTGTGGATGAGTTTTCCCGGCTCCAACTCACCCAGTGGAAAAGGATAATCGGTTCCTAGGGCTACGCGATTGGGGCCGACTAAATCGGTAACATAATCCAACATTTTTGGATCGTGCACCAAGGAATCAATCCAAAACTTACCCATGTAGTCACGTGGTGCCACAGGGTTGTCTACAGCACATAAATCGGGACGAACATCGAACCCGTGTTGTATTCTACCCAGGGTTGCTGGGAAGCTACCACCTCCGTGGGCAATGGCAACTCTGAGCTTTGGAAGCTTCTCAAATGTTCCACTAAAGATGAGCGAACAAAGTGCGAGGGAACTCTCCGCCGGCATCCCCACCAACCATGGCAACCAATACTTTGGCATGTTCTCTTTTCCCATCATATCCCATGGGTGAACAAATACAGCCATGTCCAGATCCTGACAAGCTTCTAGTACCGCAAAAATCTCGGGAGCATCCAAGTTCCAATCGTTGACATGGGTACCGATTTCAATCCCTTTCAATCCAATCTCCTTGCAACGCTTCAATTCGCGAATGGCCAAGGCTGGATCTTGCATGGGCAGAGTCCCCAGACCTACAAAGCGATCGGGGTAGCGCTGACAAACATCTGCGATGTGATCATTGATAAACTGTGCAACTTCCAGGGCGTGCTCTGGCTTTGCCCAATACGAAAACATTACCGGAACAGTAGAAAGCACTTGCACATCCACCTGCTGATGATTGCACTCCTTCGCTCGAGTTCGCGGATCCCAACAATTGTCTTGAATCTCTCTGAAGAACACATCATCCTTCATCATTCGAGCACAACAAGGCTTGTGATGATCGAGGTTAATGAAGCCACCATATCCAAATCGCTCTCGGAAATTAGGAATGTTCTCCGGAAGGATATGCGTGTGAATGTCAATCGTAAAAATGTCTGGGAATTGAGTATCTGACACGGGTAAGCGGGGTTTGAAGCGAAAGTAGTGAAAAGAGAGGAGTTGAGTGGAAGGAGTTCGGTATTGGCTCGGAGGCGATATACTATGTTGAGCTGGAAGCCTGAAAAAATTATCTAATTTCACGTGGCAAATTCTCTCTTAAACATGATCATCACCACACCGAACGGAAAAACGTTCACCACGGGAATGCGAATCTTCGCTGGCCTAATCGCTTTTATACTTCTTCCCTTTATCCCGTTTAGTCTTCCTTTCATTCTCATTGGGATTCTGATGCTTTTCGCTAAGGACGTCTCAGAGGTAGATACAGAGGCTTTCACCTTTAGAACAGCGAATTCCATCATGGGGTTGAAGCTTGGAAAATGGGAACCTCTCGATGATTTCGGAGATATTACCATTATGAAAAGAAAGAAAGGCAAAGCCTCTGTATCCCACCAAACCATGCAATCCAACATCCTCGTTAACAACACTTATGAGGTAGTTTTACTCAATTCGAACCACAGAAAAAAGAAGGTAGTTTACAGTGGCCTTAATGAGGCATTTGCTATCGATTTAAGAAATAAAATTGCCGACGCACTTCACTTAAACAAGGTCACTTACAACCCGCAGCTTAGCTCCAAAACCTTGGCGAGGCGAAACCGATGACAAAGCGGGATGGCTCTGTGGCATTAGCACTATGCTCTAGTACTATGTTCAATCTGGAGTCTAAACCTTAACTTCCAATCCGAATTTTAATCTACTCTCTTATGGATAACCAAAAAGAAACCACCAACGAAGTGTCGGAAGCGACAGTAACAACCTCTGTAAACTCGGGACAAGAAGAGGTACTTGAAGCTACAATCGACACCTCAACAACCCCAAATCAACCTTCCCTCGACCCAGAAACCATAAGGGCGTATGAGGAGAAAATACGCGCTGAACAAAATCTTCCTATGGCCATTGTTGCTGGATTGGTTGCTGCACTTGTCAGTTCTGCAGTTTGGGCATTGGTAACAATTAAAGCGGAATCCCAAATTGGATGGATGGCCGTTGGTGTCGGTTTCCTAGTTGGATATGCCGTTCGCTATATGGGAAAGGGAATTGACAATACTTTCGGGGTAATCGGTGCAGTCTTCGCCCTACTCGGTTGTGTTCTCGGTAATATCTTCTCGGTTTATGGATTTGTCACCGTTGAATTCGATGTTACTTTTATGGAATCCCTTTCCGCTATACCTCTTGGTGAAGTCATCAATGTACTCATAGACGATTTGAGTCCGTACGACTTCCTATTTTATGGCATCGCCCTGTATGAAGGCTTCAAATTTTCATTCCGACAAATCACGCAAGAGGAAGTGATTCAAAATTCACAAGGTTGATTGGCCCCCTCTTATAGACTGTAATTACTAACGTGCAAGCACCTCGTACTTCGTACCTATAAAAACTATTCCCATGGCACACAAAAATTGTCAGAGTTGCAGCATGCCACTAAAGAAAGATCCAAATGGTGGCGGAACAAATGCAGATGGTTCAACCAGTGCCAAGTACTGCAGCATGTGCTATCAGAATGGCACGTTTACACAACCGGATATGACGGTGACCGAAATGCAAGTCTTGGTTACAAACCAGATGGCTAAAATGGGATTCCCGAAATTCTTGGCTCGATTCTTCACCAAAGGCATTCCTAAACTTGAACGTTGGAAGAGTTGAAAACAGTCATTGCTCAGAAATGAACCTCAGTACGTAGTGCCTTGAACCTAGTTCATCCAAACACACAAATTTCATGGACGTTCTCGATCAATTGGAATCAGATGAAGGATATAAAAAATCGAATGGCATTCTTGTCTTTCTATGCAACCTAGCCCTTCCTGGTTCAGTTCAGCTTTACTATCAGAAGTATTTGCAAGCAGCAGGATTTCTAGGAACATTCTTGGTCCTATCTCTAATTATAGTGTTCGTTGAACTAGGCCCCATTCTGCTGTACTCTTGCATAGGCATCATGTTATCTTTTTCCCTATTTGCAGCTATAGTGGCGGTGATCCAACGCACTAAAACTCCTATTGACGCCCCTAATTTGTTACTATGGACACTGGTAGCCATTTTACTTCGCATCGGCATTCCTTACCTAGCAAAAGGGTTTTTGATTTCTAAAACGGTTACAGCACCTACCGCTTCAATGGCTCCGACAATTCTTCCAGGTGAGTTAATTCGCATGGAAAACAAGGAGTTCAAGCGTGGCAGTGTTGTTATGTTTGAGAGAGCAGATTTAGGTACTGGGGATAGATACCTTTCAAGAGTAGTAGGTCTACCAGGTGAACATATTCGTTTTGACGATATTGACGAATTCATAGATGGAAAGCTCGCTGATCACTCGTACGAAGTGTTCCAAACGTATGTGATTGAATCTAGCCAACCTGACATCACTTTTAATAGTGTAAAACTACAGTACGAGGGTCAAATTTACTCAAGAGATGGGTATCAATATGTTAGTCAGATCTCGGACAGCACGGCCCAATACATCTCTACACAAGTGGGTTGCGACTCTATCTGGGAAAGGCCATTTGTAACGTACGAACTAGAAGAATCCATCTTGAATACTACCATCCCATACAAGGGAATGACGGTAGTTATCAATGATTCTACCGCTCACATTTACGCCAAACTTATTAGTTTAGAGCAAGGGTATTATACAGGATCAAGTAGAGATGACAAGTTGGAAACGACTGAACGATACAGTGCATACACCTTTCAAAAAGACTATGTATTTGTAACAAGTGACAATCGTGGAGTCGCTCAAGACTCTAGACATTACAACTGCATTCCTGTTGAGGACATTATAAGCGTAGCTACATACATTGTGGTCAGCGATACGAATGAACGTATCGGAAAATCCTTGGAAAATTAATACCTTCCCTGTTCGATCGCTCTGTATGATTACAAGACTACTACCACTTTTCCTCCTTTTACTCGGCCTCACTCCTACTGCACAAGCGCAGGATTGGACGCAAATTGGACAAGCTCTGATAGGCAAAGACGGGCAAGATGAACTCGGACACGCCATAGATCTTTCCAATGACGGACAGCGTTGCATTATTGGCGCTCATGCGGCAAACATCAACGGTTGGTACAATTCAGGTGAGGTTCGAATTCTAGAATGGAATCCAAATCGAAATAGATGGCAACCTCTACACACCAAGTACGAAGGATCGAGCCCAGGAGTAAGAGCGGGAACGTCCGTGGCCATCTCTGGTGATGGGAATGTCATCGCAATTGGTGAACCCGGTAACGACGATTTAGGTGTAGATAGAGGCATGGTGGTGATTTTTGCCTTTACAGGAATGGAATGGCAAAATATTGGCACGCTTTACGGCACCAACATGAACGACCAGTTTGGATGGAGAATTGACTTGAACCAAGACGGATCCGTGATTGTCATTTCTTCTGAGTACTCGCCGAATGGCAACACGCTCTATGCAGGAGATGTGAAGGTTTACGAGAACTTGGGAGCTGGATATGTTCAAAAAGGAAGTCCTATTCACGGAAATGCATCCAATGCCAAATTTGGCGAGTCGCTCAAGATCAGTGGCGATGGAACAGAATTCATCGTTACCACCCCTCTTTTAGAGGTAGGAGGATCTGTTGTTGGCGAAGTAGAAGTCTACGAATATGTGGCCGGCGCTTGGCAAACAAAAGGTGGGGCTTTTACAGGGCTTCAATTGCAAACATCTCTTGGCCATTCGGCAGACATAGACATAACAGGGGATAGAATATCATTTACATCTTTTGAACGATTAAACACCAGCGCCTCGGTTCAACGTCGGGTTAAAACCTATGACTGGAATGGTACTTCTTGGAGCCTCAACGGAACCCTCAACCCACCTACTGGATCGGTGGCCTTCGGCTCATACATCTCCCTTTCTCGCGATGGAAATCGTCTCGCATCTTCAGACGTTCACGCAACTTTCAACCAATCTTCACAAGGTGGCGTGTACATCTATGAAGAAGTGAGTAACGGAACATGGTCGCTCGTTCACACTCCTGTAAAAGGACATGATTTTCTCGATAAATTTGGACACCGATTGGCGCTCGATTCAACAGGACAGAGACTCTTTGCATCTTCTATCAACTCCAATCAAAATGGCCCTCAAACTGGAGAAGCGCGACTCTTTTGTGCTGATGGAAAAACGGGAAGAGACACCATGCAATCTTGTGGTCCACTTTGGTTGATGGGAACAAAATACACCACCACTTGTGACACCGCATCTTTCCTTTATCCCCTCGCTAACGGTTGCGACAGCGTAGTTTCAATTCGTGTTGAAATCACGGAAATCGACGAAACAATCGCCGTTTCTAATTCAACACTTACCAGCGGCGAAGCCAACGCCTCTTCCTATCAATGGATGAACTGCGTCAACAAAAACATCATTCCTGGGGCAATCAATAGAAACTTCACCCCCACTCAAGATGGAACCTACGCCGTGATTATCAACAAAGGAAATTGTTCCGATACCTCCGCGTGTATTGTACTCCAAGACGTTTCTTTGAGAGAACAGGGAATCGCGCAACTCAACGTATTCCCTAATCCAGGGAATGGTATATATTCTCTTACTTTCCCAAGGGAATACAATCAATTAGATTTCGAAATACACGCGGTGGATGGCCGACTTCTCTACAGAGCTTCGTACACCGACACAGACCGTGTAGAATTGAATTTAGACCTGCCAGCCGGTATGTATGTCTTCCGAGCCGTTGGCGACCGTCAAGATGTGTATAGTACAAGAGTAATTGAACAGTAAAATGAGCGAAACCAACGCAGTCTCTACCGTAGTCATTCGCAATACAGTTCGACTTTCTTCCCTACTCGTCTTTCCTCTAACGGTGGCTATTTTGGGAGCACTGACAAGCCTTACAAACCTCATTTGGAAAGATCAAGACATGTCTTGGGCAACCGTTTTGATATTCTCGATACTGGCCACCATCCAGCCACTTCAAAACGTTTTTGCCAAGTTCACTATTCGTCAGGACGAACTGTGCTTCAAGACCTTCTTAGAAAAAGAAATATGCATAGCTTCCAAAGAAGCTCGATGGTATACGATTGAGAACACGTCGAAGTGGTCTCAGCTCTTTTGGGGATCATATGTCCACAAGATCACAATTCGCCATGGCGCATACGACGATTTCACATTTACCACGGACAGGGAAGAAGTGCTCAATTGGCTAGCTCAAAATTCTGAATTGAAAGAAGACCATTGGGCCTAAACGAAGCGCGGATCGGTTTCCATGGTGTGACCACAGTTGTCACAAGTGCGCAACTCTTCTGAAGAATAGTACTCCTTAAATCGAGGTAAGAAGTCCGTTTCGATATCTACCAATGGGAAGTATGTTTCATGTAATTTGTGGTTACACTTATCACAGAACCAAAGCAATCCATCTTTGTAATCTGTTCCCTTTCTAACGCGCTCTACCACCAACCCAATACTACCTTCCTTTCGCATTGGGCTGTGCGGAATCCCGGCAGGACATAGGAACATGTCGCCCGGACCTAAATCGATATCACGAGCTTTTCCTTCCTCTTGAATGCGAACGGTGATCTCTCCTTCCAATTGGAAAAACCACTCCTCGGTTTCATTGTAGTGATAATCCTTACGGGCATTTGGCCCAGCCACCACCATAACAATGTAATCCTCCCCTTCTGGATATAAGTTCTTGTTGCCCACAGGTGGAACGAGCTTATCTCGGTTCTCCTCTAGCCACTTATTGAAATTGAAAGGTGCTCTGATTGCCATAATGGTATATTCTTAATGGAAGGGCAAGGTAAGAATTCGGGTACGAAGTTCCAGTACTTCGCACCTACCCTCCTTCTAAAACAACTTCCTATACGCGTGGCAATATGGAGTACCCCCCTTATTGTCGTAGTAGTCTTGGTGATACAATTCAGCGGGCCAGAATGTAACGGCATCTTTCACTTCCGTGGCAATGTCCATTCCCTTGGCTTCGAGAATGCCAATAAGGTCGTTGGCAATTCTCCGCTGATTATCATCGGCAACAAAGATGGCAGAGCGGTACTGAGGACCAATATCTGGTCCCTGACCATTCGCTTGAGTGGGGTCATGGGTTTCAAAGAACCACTTAGTCAGTTGTTCATAGCTCACAATAGATGGATCGAACTCTACCATCACCGCTTCGTAATGCCCAGTCTCCTTGGTACACACCTGTTTGTACGTAGGATTATCAACATGACCTCCGGTATAGCCTACGGTAGTTGAAATTACTCCTTCTTGTCTCTTTAAAAAATACTCCGTGCCCCAAAAACATCCAGAGGCAAAGATGGCGGTTTGTGTTTCCTGACTCATTTCAGTGTTCAATGTTGTTGCAACTGGTGTACCTGACGTGTGTGAACTAGAATTTCCACAGGCCATGGACAGCAGTGCGGTAAGTGAAAATACAACGGAATTCAATTTCATAGTCGTCTATTCTTAATCTATTAACGAGACGAACGGGAAAAAGGTTCCTTTCACGACGGGAAGAAGTTTGCGGCGGCGAGTGGCATGCACAACGTACTATGCACTAGATGGATAGTGCGGATGTCACTTTACAATTGCAGCATACGCCCGCCCTGCTTTACAACTTAATGATTCAAACATCGAACTGTTGGCTGCACGTAATGTTCAGTGCATGATGTCAGTCCTCCGAACGAACTTCGAATTCCCCCAGACACAGAACTATGAACCTACAACACTCACCCCCAAACTACCATCCCTGCGCCAAGATGTACTCTGCAATTTGAACCGCATTGGTAGCGGCCCCTTTTCGAAGGTTGTCAGCTACGATCCAGCAGTTCACCGCTCTTGGATTGGAATAATCCACACGAATCCTTCCAACAAAAGTATCGTCCTTGCCTTCTGCAAAACGAGGCATAGGATAAAGGTTGATATCCGGATTATCTTGTAGGGTTATGCCCGGAGTGGCATTTAATATAGTTCTGATTTCTGGGACGCTTGGCACCTCAGCGAACTCAATATTCACACTCTCGGAATGACCACCCTGAACGGGTACACGGACAGCGGTTGCAGACACCAATACAGAATCATCGTCAAGAATTTTCACGGTTTCACGGGTGAGTTTCATCTCTTCCTTAGTGTAACCATTGTCCGTAAAGACATCACATTGTGGCAAACAGTTTTTGTCAATGGGATAAGGGTAAGCCATTGGACCTGTCTTGCCCTCACGCTCATTTTGTAGTTGTTCTACAGCTTTCACACCTGTACCCGTAATACTTTGATACGTACTCACAATTACACGTGTGATTCCATAACGCTCATGGAGGGGGTTCAACACCATAACAAGCTGGATAGTCGAACAATTGGGATTGGCAATAATGCGATCATCCTCAGAAATAATAGAGCCATTGATTTCTGGAACAACCAGCGGAATGCCCTCGGTCATTCTCCACGCCGAGCTATTGTCAATGACACGCGTACCTACTTCAGCAAATTTAGGAGCCCAAGCAGTAGACACATCTCCACCGGCGGAAAACAGTGCGATATCAGGCTTGGCTGCGACGGCATCTGGAAGCGAAACCACGGAAACTTCTTTCCCTTTAAACATTACCTTTTTACCTACCGACCGAACACTGGCCGCAGGGATTAATTCAGTAACGGGAAAATTGCGCTCTTCGAGCACCTTCAACATAACCTCACCAACCATTCCGGTGGCTCCAACTACGGCTACTCGCATTGTTTTGTTTTTTTCTTAAATTTAGGCTGCAAATTTAAACAAACCAATTAATTTTTCACATGAAAGCATCAGTATATGTTGCTTGCATGGGAATGTCGTTTTGTACTTCTGCCCAAGGTACGTGGTTCGACTCATTTTCAGACCATTCCCTAGGCAGAAATCCCGCTTGGAGCGGTGACACAAGCAACTTTATTCAATCGTCAGACAAACAACTTCAACTCAATGATTCCAATGCTGGTGAAAGCTGGATCTACGCACCATCCACGGCAGAAAAGACTGGCATTTGGAGCGGCTACATCGCGATGGACTTTAACCCTTCCAGCGCCAACTTCGCCACATTAGTACTGTGTGATGACACCCTTGGAAACACTGTAGAATTACGAGTTGCTGGACAATCTGCTGATCGTGTGAAACTCGTCCGAAATACAGGTGCACAATCGCAAACACTTCTGCAATCTCCTGTTGACTATCTAGATCTCGCCTCAGTGACGCTATTCTGGGAAGTCCAGCGTTCTCCCAACCACTATTGGACACTCAATCTCAAACGTGATTCAACTTCATGGGAATACTCGGATTCTGCTTTCGATGACCAGCATTTCTCCTCTCAACGCTTCGGCATAGGAGCCAAATACACGAAGACGAGAGCCACAAAAGTCTTTTGGGATGACATTCATGTTAGCGGCATTCCTTATCGCGATACAATTCCCCCTAAAATTAGCGCAGTTGAATGGAAGAGTAGAACACGATTAGAAATTCAGTTCTCCAAAAGCATCCTACAATTTCCATCCACTGTAGTGGACAATCAAAGTATAATCTGGACGGTTTCCAGAAACTCAAACTCGGAATTCATCTTACAACGAAATTCAGGCGCATCTGATGGGACGTATCAAATCAGCTTAGAATCCTTTATAGACAATGCCGGACTGCCTGCAGACACGCTGCAAACAACACTAGTCCGTCCTATTTACCGATGGGTGCACTTCTCCGAAATTCACTACAATGCAAACACTGAAAGCCCATGGCCCCATGAGTATTTTGAACTTTACGCTCTTGCTTCAGACTCCGTTTCATTGAAAGACTGGACGGTTCGAATCAATGAAAAGAAATACCCATTGCCGGACACTGCATTTGTAGGTAAAATGGCCTTCGCAAATGGACCTCTTGAGCCCAACGTTTACGTAATGAACTTCTCCTCCTTGCCCAATTCAGGAGGCACCCTTGAACTTCTGGATGATTGGAACGAGGTAATAGATTATGTTGAATATAATCCATCATGGCACAGTTCATCGTGGAAAGATAAAAGTGGATGGTCCCTTGAAAGAAATGAAAGCAGGCCCAGTTGCGAAACCGAGAGCGCATGGTCCTCTGCAGGAACCGATGGTGGTTCTCCCGGGCTAGAGAATAAGCCAGAAACCAACCTGTACGCTCCTCTCAATGCTTTGGAGTACATCGCCGCAAACGATACGGGATTCACCCTTCAATTCGCCTTTCCTCTTTTACAATTGCTCGCGAATGGCCAACCTTCTATAGCTACAAATCTCACCCGAAGAAATTGGCATATATCTGACACAGGACAAGTTCAACTCCATGGAGATTTCTGCGGAGGTTTCGTTTTTGACACCACTGCAACTTATTTAGGGGCGCCTGAAATTGCCAATCATCTTCGCATCACTGAACTCTTAGTGGATCCCGTAAACGACATACCCGAATTCATTGAAATCGTCAATTTTGGAAATTTCACCATTGACCTGGAGCAGGTTTACATAGGGAGATGGTCGGTGGATAATGGTGCCGAAGACCTTGCACGCATAACGGACAATAGCACACTCCTCGGCCCTTGGGAAACAGCCGTAATCTGTGATCAACCACTGTCCCTATTCTCGCATTTCGCACATTCCAATCCACGAGCGCACGTCTACAAGGGAAACATGGTGAACCTACCATCAATTGGAGGATTATGCCTCGTCAATTCAGAGGGGACAATGCTCGATTCCACCCGTTGGTCACAGGACAGCTACCATCCACTAACCGATAAAAACACCAGTGTGAGTTTGCGCCGAATTCAATTCACCTCAAGCGAGACTGCATGGACGTCCACTTCTACAGGATCGGGAAACGCAACACCGGGTATCTATCGATTTCACCCCCCTCTTCAAGTGGATGAACCCTCCTTGGAACGCGCTCAATTTTCACCGAATAACGATGGCATCTATGATGAGCTCATCATTCATTTACCCGACTCATGGGAAGGAAAATCGTGTTCACTCAACATCATAACAGCGGATGGTCAGCCACTTGCCCATCCTCTCAAGGAGGTGCTCATCGCTAAAGGTGATGTACTTCGTTGGGATGGATTCGACGAAAATCGCAAAACTCTTGTTCCCGGACAGTATCTGATTGAAATTCAAACTTTATCTTCCGATGGCTCCACCGCGTACTGGTACCATGGTTGTCTTTTAACCTCGCAGTAACTTTGGTGTCGCAAAAAGTGTAAACTTTGTAGTATTCAACTGCACCTACATGACCAAGGAAGAAAAAATTGTTCAGTTTGATCCAAACGGACTTGCTACAGGAGATCGCATTTATGGTCTACCTTTCAATTCAAAAGATGCTGAAGTTGTCATCTTTCCAGTTCCATGGGAAGTCACCGTTAGTTATTCAGGAGGAACAGCCCTTGGTCCGGAGGCGGTTCTAGAAG
Organism: Phaeocystidibacter marisrubri; assembly: GCF_008933165.1. Lineage (NCBI taxonomy): Bacteria > Pseudomonadati > Bacteroidota > Flavobacteriia > Flavobacteriales > Phaeocystidibacteraceae > Phaeocystidibacter > Phaeocystidibacter marisrubri. The sequence continues at coordinate 100,763 of NZ_WBVQ01000003.1, read as the reverse complement.
CTTCTAAGCAAGTGGATTTATACGATCCCTACGTGCGCGATGCCTGGAAAATGGGATTGTACATGGCGAAGATTGACACCAAGTGGAAAGAGCGGAGCGACAAGTATCGAGAAAAAGCAGTTGCCTATTTAGGCGCCCTTGAAACTGGCCACGAAGACAATAAGACCGCCGAACTACTAGAGAAGATCAACCACGCCACTCACAAAATGGTAAAGTGGGTTCAGGAGAGCACGTCGGAGTACTTAGACAAAGATAAATTGGTCGTGCTTTTAGGGGGTGACCACAGCACTCCTTTGGGGTACCTCAAAGCGCTAGCAGAACGTCATCGCAGTTTTGGAATCCTACAAATTGATGCTCATGCGGATTTGAGAGATGCGTATGAAGGATTTGATTACTCGCATGCATCCATCATGACCAATGCGCTGAAAGAAGAACGGATTTCTAAGTTGGTTCAGGTGGGAATCCGCGATTATTGTGAAGAAGAAGTGGATGCTATCGCCGCTCAAAACGGTAGAGTGGTCACCTATTTTGATCGCGATTTGAAGCGAGCGAAGTTCGAAGGAAAAACGTGGAAAGAACAGGTAGAAGAGATCATTGAACACCTGCCTTCCAAAGTGTACATCAGCTTTGATATCGACGGACTAGACCCCAAGCTTTGCCCAAACACTGGCACTCCTGTGGCAGGCGGATTCGATGTAGAGGAAGTTCTCTATTTGTTTGAACGCCTTTCCGAATCAGGCAGAACCATTATCGGAATGGATTTGAACGAAGTTGCTCCAGGCCCGCACGACGATTGGGATGCAAACGTAGGTGCTCGCATTCTCTACCGCATGTGCAACCTCTTGGGTAAGAACAACGGAAGAATTTAATTTATAACTGGATGATGATGGAGCCGCCGCTGCCAGAAACAGTAGCTTCGTCGTCACAGTCACCATTCCCGAAATCCACTTCGTAAACTTTCGCATTCCCTACACTGATTTCGTATTTCCCCTCAACTAACCAAGGGCAACCGTACTTCCAAATCAGATCGTCTTTCACTGTGGCAATCCATTGTGGTTGACCGGTACGTTGACCACTCGCAGCTCCCGTTATGGCAAATCTGATAGAAGATGGATTAAAGGGATTAAAACCATCAATCCAAGTTCTCGTCCGAGTGCTTTCATAGAAAAGAGTATCACCAGGAGAAAAAGCTGCATAGCCGTCAATATCAACCGCCCACTCTGGTTGGCTAGATGAATTAAGCCCTGTAAAAACTTGATGATAAATACCGGCAACCTCAACTTGATTGAAGGTGTAATTGATAAATTCTAAGTCGGTTACTGCACCTCCCGCAATTCGTGGAACCGTGAAGGTCGCTTTAATCTGTCCCGTTCTCACATTGCCTGCAGCATCCGTACAACCTGTTCCAAAATCGATGATTACTCGGTGAAAAGCCGAAGTCAGTGTATCCACAGAGATGACAGCGCAAGAAAGGACATCATTGTTCTTGCCATTGTAATTGCCCTCATAAGCGAGATCTACAATTACGGAGGCATCGTCGTATGGAACTGAAGCAATGGTCGCATCTGTGGTAGCCTTCTCGTCGTATTCTACAGGTCCCGTATTCAATATGTTTTTTTCACACGCCACCACTAAGAATGAAGCGGTAGCGGCAATCCACGCTCCTTTCTTTAGCCAAGATGAATTCGTTGTAAGCATAGTAGTTGTTCTAGTAGATTGCCAATTTCCAGCGTTTTACGGAAAAATACTGCGCGGAAATTCTGTCAGCAGCGGATTACAAGGCCACGCCTGAAGCCCGAGCCCATGCTTTGAACTTCAGACTTCTAACCCAAGGCATCAAACACCCATCACCCGTCACCCGTCACCCGCCATCCGTCATCCAACCCCTAAAACACCTAAAACCTCTAAAACACCTAAAACCCTAAAACCCCAAAAACACCCCCCATTAAACCCTGCTCCCCAACCCATCCAATCTCTAACTTATTCTTTACCTTTGCGGCAAATTCTCAGCAACATGAAATTTGGCGTTGTAACCTTTCCAGGATCGAACTGTGATCAAGACATGATTTATGTACTCCGCAATGTGATGGGGTGCGAAACGGTTGAATTGTGGCACAAAGACACCGATTTACAAGGTGTTGACTTTGTGGTTCTTCCTGGTGGATTCTCGTACGGAGATTACCTTCGTTCAGGAGCCATTGCTCGTTTTTCTCCAATTATGGAGTCCATTATTGAGCACGCAAACAACGGCGGATACGTGTTAGGTGTTTGTAACGGGTTCCAAGTATTGACAGAGAGCCACCTACTTCCCGGCGCCTTGTTGCACAATGAGAGTCACAAATTCATTTGTAAGAATGTTTACCTCAAGCCACAAACAGGCGAGAGCTTGGTAACTCGTGGATTGGACATGGACAAAGCGTACCAAATTCCAATTGCACATGGCGAGGGTAATTACTTCGCGGATGAAGCTACCATCAAGAAGCTCAATGAGAATAACCAAATTCTCTTCCGTTACTGTGATGCAGATGGGAACATTACTCCAGAAGCAAATCCAAATGGTGCAGTTGAGAACATCGCAGGAATCACAAATGAGGGTCGCAATGTATTTGGAATGATGCCACATCCCGAAAGAGCAGCCGATGCAAACCTTGGCAACTTGGATGGAAAAGCAATGTTCGAAAGCATCTTGAACTTGGTGAACGGCTAATCAGGCCAAATTCCCATTTCCACATGCGCGTGGCGCAATATTCTTCTACATAGATGAGAACCATCGATGTGTTCTTTGTCGTTGCTATATTCGCAATCGACCCTGAACATCTCTACCTAAATGAAACGACGCGTCTCTCTCCGAAAAATCGTCAACTGGAAACACTTCCATTTGATTCTTTTGGCACAAGCGCTTCCTGCTTTAGTGTTCTTAGCTATCTGGATAGGTGGTTTTCTTTGGATGCTCTTTGAACTTGATCGTTATAAGCAATTTCAGAATTACGGCCCTTTGCCTTATGAATATGCAAGTCAAGCATTCCAAATATTCAGCGCCATCTTTCTACTTCATTTAATCTCCATCTATTTACTCGGCCTCATTGGCAAATGGCATGTCAGCATTTCAAATGAACTCTACCAAAGCTATCTGCCTGAACTCAAACCCAAATTTGAGCCGAACCGAATGCGGAGTAATAGGCGACGAAAGGAAACCTTCTGGTACATTCTTACCGCATCAATTAGCCTTTTCTTTCTGCTCTATCCTCTCTTTACAAACCGACTGCCGACCCGCAAACTCGACTTTACCCTCACTGCAGCAGGTGTTCCCTTGGCTTTTATCGCCCTGCGTCTCCTTGCAAGTACATTATTGGCCTATAAGTCGGCGGTTGTATTTACAGCATGTCTCAAAAAAACGGAACGAGACCTGCCTACATTTTGGATGGCACTTAAAGAAGACGAGCGCCGTATTGAATCTCATCATTCGGCTTTCCAAAAATGGTGGCTGAAATATCGGATGAAAATCACTTTTGTCCTTCTATACATCTTCCCTTTTATTGGAGTATGGGTACTTCAACCACTTTTCGACAAGATGACCAGACAAGAATCTGTGGATATACTCCAAGAGCTTACGGACTAAAAACTCATAAAAAAACCCCGACGAGTTCGTCGGGGTTCTCTCAATATACACTCGTGGTGTTTACTCTAAAACAATGCGCTTCGTAGTAGATGCTTCACCCACGGTTAGTTTAACCATATAAACGCCTGCAGCGTACTTGCGAAGTGAGAATGGAATCGCAACACTTCCCACTCGCGTTCCTTCGTTACGCACTTCGAGAATCTTTCCAGTAAGATCCATCAACTCAACTTTAACTTCAGCAGCTTCTTCTAAATTGAAGCTCAAAGTAGCTTGGTCAGCCGTTGGATTCGGGAACAATTTCAGATCGATCTGAGCCAACATTTGCTCTTCCACACTGATCTTCTCAATGAACACGTAATTGGATGTTTCTGAACACGTTGCTCCAGCACTCACACGTACAGCATAATTACCCGCCGCTTGCGGATAGAACACACGATTGGTCTCACCAGGAATTGCATTACCATTCGCATCCAACCATTGGTAGTTATACCCCACCAAGTTACACGTCAGACTTCCCCAGTCTACCGTAATACCAGGATTTGCTGGAGGAGCGGCAAACACCTCGATGGTATCTGCTTTAACCGTGGTACAATTACCATTGCTATAACTGTATTCAACGTAATACTTACCCGCACCTAAACTCGCTGGATCAATGACTGAAGAAACCACACCATCAATAGAATAGGTACCTCCAGTCGGGAATCCATAGCTCATGTTTTCTGCTGGATCACTCTCGCAGTAATCTTTCACAGTCATGAATACATTCGGACCATTTTGAACAGCAATAACCGTTGAAGCCGAATTGAAACATCCGTTGGCATCGGTGTATTCATAGGTGATGGTATGTGCACCTACACCGGCAGAAACCGGATCGAAAGTGGTTCCACTCACTCCTCTACCTGAATACGTACCTCCCGCAGGCGTTCCTGTAAGGGCAAAAGCAGCATCACCTGAACATATCGGACCATACGTACCTGCATCAACATTTGGTAATGCATTTACATTTAAGATGATATTATTCGAAGAGACAACCGAAGGAATGGCACATTGCTCTGTCGATTGAAGCTCTACTCGGATGGTGTCGTTATTTGACAATTGTTGAATGGTGATGGTATCGCCAGAATTTCCTCTAGCCAGACCGTTCACAAACCACTGATATTGTGGATTTGCTCCGCCATTGACGCTGGATGCATAGAAGGTTACTTCCTCTCCTGCACAAATGGTGGTTGCACTCGCCGTGAGGTTCACAGAAGGAACAGTAGCGGCAACAATATGAATGGAATTTGCGACATAGATAGAGTCCGAACCGAAGCTATTGGACACTACCAACGATGCTGAATACGTACCTGTGCCCGCATAAGTAACGGTTGGATTCGCCGCAGTAGAAGTTGACGGTGAACCTCCAGGGAATGTCCACTGATAACTCTGACCGTTTACACCACTCAAGTTGTAATACTGAACGGTAGATCCTTCACAAGCTGTGTCTGCCGCAAAGTAATCCGCAATAGGCGCAGCTCCAGCAGAGGCGGTAACGCTAATGTTATCTAAGTACAAGTTGTTTCCGTTTCCGTTCACGCCAACAAACTTGATGCGCACTTGCGACAAGTTATCATATGCACTCAAATCCAATGAATCGGTTCTCCAATCCGATGGAGCTTGAGGAGTGAATTCAGATGTTTGCATGGCACCGGTCACGAAGTTTCCACTTCCATCTTCTCCTCTAGCATGCTCCAAAGACCAAGTAGCTCCACAATCAGAACTCACATAAATCTTCAAACTATCCAAGGCCGATGACGAATACTGGCGATAGGCCATGTCATAAACCAATTTTGCGTTTGCCACCCCTGACAGATCAAATGGAGGAAGTACCAAATCGTCTTCAGCACCCACTATAGAATAATCGTAGAAATCCATATAAACACTACCATTTCCGGCAGGTGAAGCCGACCAAGTAATGTTGTTATCTGGATTGATAATCTCGTAATCTTCAGAAACTCCGTTGGCAAAATCTTCAGAATAAGGTACTGATAAACCGCCCACACCAATAGCTCCGATTTCAACCACTGTATCAGAACCAAATCGGTTAGACGCAATGAGTTGAACTGAATATTGACCTGTGGCAGAGACCACAATTTGCGGATCCTGAGATTGTGCATTGGTCCCGTTCACAAACTGATACGTAGATGGAACGATCGTCCAATCCCAAGCGGTTGGTGAATACGTGCTGATATCGGTTAGTGTGATGGTATCTCCAAGCACACATGATGCTTTTGGAGCGACTGTAAATGCTGCATTTGGCTTACCCAAGAATGTATTTGCCAAAGGGCTCTCCCACACACCTCTACCGTACGTTCCCGCACGAATGATGCCTGCACCGTAGTGGATTTCGAGGTCGTTAACGATGACATTCGGAAGACCTGACATAAATGGAACCCACGATGTTGAACCGTAATCGCGGTAATAAACACCAATATCAGTTCCCACATAAATAGCACCATTGGAGCCCTTTTGGTAGATAATGGCATTCACTGGTAAGTTCGGGAGTGATCCTGTGATATTCGACCAAGACAAACCGCCATTGATGGATTCATACACTTTGAAGTTTGCATCATAACCCGACTTACAAATCCAAATGTGATTTGGATCGGTATCGGAAATAGCGATGTCGGTAACCGAACGTGAATTTGAAATGTTGTTAGAGATCAATGCCCATGTAGCGCCGCCATCCATCGATTTATATACGTTTTGCTCAATGCTCACATAGATATAGTCTGGATTGCTCTCGGATACAGCAATGGCATCAATCCACTGTTGAGTACCTTGAATGGCACCACTGGTTGCGGAGAAAGACAAACCGGCATTGGTCGTTTTCCAAAGTTGATCATAGCCGATATACACAACATTATCATTGGTAGGATCAATAACAATTGGCGTAACCCATTGACCTGTTCCATTTGGAGGCAGGTTAAAGGTTGCGTTGAAACTCTGACCTCCATTGGTCGACTTTGAGAAGTTCCCGTACTGAGAAGCTGCATACATCACATTGGGATTATCCTCTGCGATGGCGTTGTCCATACCGTCTCCACCTTTCACTCGGTCCCAACCAAAGGTGTTGTTGAGATGCGTACCGTTGTCTTGAGCTCCACCAATAGTAAGGTTCTGCTCACCTTCTGAGATATCGATACAATAGTATTGGGTAATGTGCAGTCCGTTACAAAGTTCTACGTAATTGGTACCGTCGGCGGTCATATAAACTCCACCATCATTCCCCGCATAGAAATCGCTGGTGCCCGGCTTAAACATAAATGCATGCTGATCTGCGTGAGCAAAGTCAGCACCGCCACCACCGTACCAGTGTGCGCTGAGTGACCAGCTAGTTCCACCATTGGTAGACCTCCAAATGTTCACACCCCCCACATACACTTCATTCTTGTTGATTGGAGAAACAGCAATGGCCAAATCATACCATCCCTGTCCTCCGGCAGAACCCCCTGAATTCCCTCCTGGGTTTGTTCCCCAAGAAAGCAGGTTCTGAGTATTTCCGCTAAACACGAGCGTCCAGTTCGCACCGCGATCGGTAGAACGATAAACTCCGTCCAGACCGTTATTCGATGCTGTTACTAACGCATATACGTAGTTGTTATCGTCTGCTGTTGTGGCAATTTCCACGCGGGTTACACCACTGTTTGGGATACCATTTGTGGCTGTCGTCCAAGTCTGTCCCGCATCCGTGGAACGCATGATATTTCCTCCAGAGTTTGACCCTACAAAGAGGGTGTCTGAAGCACCTGGGATGAAGGTCAACATTTGCCAAGATCCGCCTTGAACGCTGCTAAAGTTCGCGCCTCCGTCAGTAGATCGGTGAATGCCATTTCGAGTGGCTACAACAATTTCTTGTGTGTTTTTTGGATTGATGTAAATCCCACCAATTCTGCGACTCATGATCACAGAATAGCTCATGCCAGTCGTATTCCAGGTCTGACCACCATCGGTCGATTTTAATAGACCAATACTGTAGGTATCTGCAGCATCGCGATCACCTGTAGCGATGTACATCGTATCTGGATGCAAAGGATCAATTGCAATATCAGAAACCCCAAGGTTCGGAAGCAAATCCGTGTTTGTACTCCATGAAGTACCCCCATCGGTTGATTTCCAAACCCCACCTGCAGGAGCACCCGCAAATATGATGTTGGAATTTTCTGGGTGGAATTCAATACAGTTCACACGCCCAACCCCCCCAAGGGCATTGCCGTTATACGGGCCAATGTGCGACCAGTTACCGAGGTTCACTTTATTGCTCCCCATCTTCATCCCTTCATTCCAAAGAATGGCAGGATCAGGCCTTTCCCCTGTTGGGAAAACGCGTGGTTCCATAAAGGCTTCCCAACGTTTAAACTGCTTCCAACCGTGACTTCTCTCTACTTCACGATCTTTCCAATACGCTTCAAAGCTCTCTTGTACTGTGTAAAAATTAACGGATGGGTCTGCCATCTGTTTAACATAGTCTGGGGTTCCATCTTGCGCAAATGCAGAGCCAACCATTAAACAGAATACGCCCAATAGGCATGTGCGTAATATCTTCATCATGTGCGAACATTAGGGTTTCTTACCTATACGAAGTTGAAACACATATAGTTGCAAAATGTTCAACTTTTTACAGGGGGAGCAATATAAGCAAAGTATAAACGACTGAGTTCCTATTCCTTACAGCAGGTAAAGAAATGTTCAATTGAAACGATTCGGGCTAATCCAGCTACCTATCGTCGCTTACCTCAATTAACTTACGGCGATACGCAGAGAATAGTTTCGACTTAGATATAAATCCAATGTACTTCCCTTGGCTATCAGTAACCGGAAGGTTCCATGCACCTGAGGTTTGAAATTTGTGCATCACCGCTTCCATGGTATCGGTTTTCTCCACAATTGCGGGAGCATTCACCATCAAATCTCGCACAAAAACCTTGTCGTATAAGGTCTTGTCGAAAAGCATTTGCTTGAAATCATCCAAAGTCAGAACCCCTACCAATCTACCCTCTTCCAAAACTGGGAAAAGATTTCGGCGTGACTTTGTAAATACCTGCACTAGATCGCGCAAGCTCATGCTTGGATGGGTATGGATGAAGTCGCGTTCAATCACTTGTTCGGTCTTCATCAGGGTAAGGATGGTCTGATCTTTATTGTGGGTAATAAGATCGCCCCTACGCGCCAACTGTTCGGTGTAAATGCTGTGTGGATCAATTCCCCTCGTTACGAGATAAGCCGTTGCTGAAGTAAGCATCAAAGGGAGGAACAGACTGTACCCTCCAGTTACCTCAGCAATGAGAAAGATGGCTGTTAGTGGAGCGTGAAGTACACCAGCCATTAGACCAGCCATGGCTACCAAGGTGAAGTTACTTTCTGGCAAGTTGGCCAGTCCGGTGCTATTGATAAACTTGGCATACATCAATCCTAATGCACTGCCCATAAATAGGGTAGGTGCAAAAATCCCCCCTACGCCTCCAGCATTCATAGTAAAAGAGGCCGCGAGTACTTTAAATAGAAAAAGTCCGGCTAACAAGAGCAAAATGGTAGGAAGTCCCGCGTCATCACTCCACAAGAAACTGCGGGATAGAACGCGTTCAACATCTCCATCTAGCAAGTGGTTAATGGTAGAGAAACCTTCCCCATACAACGGTGGAATCAAGAAGATAAGGAGTCCGAGAGCCGTACCCCCCACGAGCACTTTTACGTATTTATTCTCGAGCTTATCAAAAAGTCCTTCCGTCATAAAGAAGGCCTTTTTGAAGTAAATGGAAACCAGCGAGCAAAGGACACCTACTCCGATATAAGCCGGAACGTGACTCACTTCAAATTGTGCAGTGAGATTGGAACTGATGATCTGGCTATCTCCTTCTAAGAAAATACTGGTCACCGCCCCTGAAACAGAGGCCAAGAGCAACGGTAAAAGGGAGGCCATGGTCAGATCAAGACTAAAAATCTCGATAGTAAAAATGATGGCAGCAATAGGTGCATTAAAGATAGACGCGATAGCACCTGCTGTTGCACAACCAATGAGAAGAATACGCTGCTTGTAGGTAAGGTGAAGAATCCTCCCCACATTAGATCCAATAGCCGACCCCGTACTTACGGTAGGTCCCTCCAAACCAACGGATCCCCCCATGCCTACTGTAAAGGCAGAAGTAATCACCGAAGCGAACATCTTGAACGGCTTCAAAATGCCATTTCGACGGGAGATAGCATAGAGCGTACTGGGAATCCCCTCTCCCAATGGACCCGGCAACCATCGCTTGATGAGAACGGTAATCAGAATACCGATGATAGGAAAGAGGAAATAGTAAACTTGATGGTAATCACGAAGGCGCTCACTCGTCACCAACTCTTGGATGGCGTGAGTAGAGTTCTTTAGGATAACCGCAACAAATCCCGTAATAAGCCCCACCAAAATACTCAAGAGAATGATGAACTGCTTTTGAGGGATGTGTTTGATCCTCCAAACCAGAAATCTTCCTAAATAGTTGTCGGGGCGTGTGGTCATCGCTTAATCGAGCGGTTTAAGACCAAGATACAATTCATCGAGTTGTTCACCAGAAATGGCCGCTGGAGCATCGATCATCACGTCTCTACCAGCGTTGTTTTTCGGGAATGCGATGTAATCGCGAATCACCTCATCACCACCAATCAAGGCGCAGAGGCGGTCAAAACCAAAAGCGATACCTCCATGTGGCGGAGCGCCGTATTCAAAGGCATTCATCAAGAAACCGAATTGCTCCTGCGCTTCTTCGTCGCTAAAGCCAAGAAGCGTAAACATGCGCTTTTGAAGGTCGCGATCATGGATACGGATAGATCCACCACCAATTTCGTTACCATTCAACACCATATCGTAGGCATTGGCCCGAACCTCACCTGGAGCCGTGTCAATTTTATCCATATCCTCCGGCTTAGGTGAAGTAAATGGATGGTGCATTGCATAGTAACGCTCGGTATCTTCGTCCCACTCCAATAGCGGAAAGTCCGTCACCCAAAGCGGAGCAAACACATCTGGATTTCTCAATCCGAGTTCTTCTCCCATGTAAAGACGAAGTTCACTCATCGCCTTTCGGGTTTTCGTTTCGGCACCTGCCAAGATGAGCATCAAATCGCCTGGCTGAGCGCCAAAGGCTTCTGCCCATTCTGCTTGTGCTGCTTCGTCGAAGAATTTATTGACAGAAGAAGAGCGAGATCCGTCTTCTCCGTATTTCGCCCAAATAACGCCACCCATTCCAATTTGTGGACGTTGAACCCATTTGGTCAGTGCATCGAGTTGCTTTCTAGTCCAATCCGCAGCTCCATCCACTTTAATTCCAACCACCAATTCTGAGTCGTCGAAAACTTTGAAGCCTTTACCCTGAACTAAGTCGTTCATTTTGATAAGCTCCATTCCGAAGCGAATATCTGGCTTATCATTTCCATAGCGTTCCATGGCTTCATGCCAGCTCATGCGTGGAACCTCGTCAATTTCAACACCGCGAACTTCCTTCAATAAGCTTTTTATCAAGCCTTCAAACATAGAGATGATGTCTTCCTGTTCTACAAAGGCCATTTCGCAGTCAATTTGAGTAAACTCAGGCTGACGATCGGCACGAAGGTCCTCATCGCGGAAACAACGAACAATTTGGTAATAGCGATCCATGCCCGCTACCATCAAAAGTTGCTTGAACGTTTGAGGTGATTGTGGAAGAGCGTAAAACTCATTGGGATTCATACGGCTCGGCACCACGAAATCGCGAGCTCCTTCTGGTGTTGATTTGATGAGGTATGGAGTTTCCACATCGATGAAACCCGCATCAGAAAGGTACTTGCGAACGGCCATACTTACACGGTGGCGAAGCATTAGGTTGTCGCGAACGGGATTTCTTCGGATATCTAGATAGCGGTACTTCATGCGAAGTTCTTCACCGCCGTCCGTTTCATTTTCAATAGTGAATGGTGGTGTTTTAGCCGCATTCAAGACCTTCAAGTCTGTCACTACCACTTCCACATCACCAGTTGGATTCTGCTTGTTCACGCTCTCGCGGGCAATCACCTTACCTGTAGCTTGAATCACAAATTCGCGGTTCACTTTACGCGCCTTTTCCAAGAGAGTGGCATCCACTCCATCATTAAAGGCGAGTTGAGTAATTCCATAGCGATCTCGGAGGTCGATAAACGACATTCCACCTAGATCACGACGGCGTTGAACCCATCCTGAAAGCGTTACTTCCTTCCCTACATGTTCGGCGCGGAGTTCCCCGCAAGTATGCGTACGATACATATCCTAAAATTTGCGCTGCGAAGGTAGGGAATGGAACTGAGTTTATGAGTTTAACGGGGGTAGTGTTTGAGGAGATTATGTTCGCAGGAAGAGGGGTTACAATCGATAAAACACATCATACTATATCTATTTAAACACCCAACTTCAGCGATGAGCAAATCATCAATGAAGTCCAACCACGTCTAACAGACCCGTTCTTACAACAGCGTACAAAATGTCAGTTTGAAGTAGCTCACTTCTATGTTTCTTATTTTTGAAAAAATCAATCCACTCATGCGCACCCTCTTTATCGCTCTCTGGTGTTTATCATCTCTACTAACCCATGCACAATGGACGGTTGTCAATACCAATTCGTCGGGGCCTGGAAGCTTGCGTTACGCCCTAGACTCTTATAGCGCAGGAGACACCATCCAATTTGATAAAACAGTATTGACGAATGGAAATGCAAATTTCTTTAGTCCTGTAAATTACCTCATCACCAAACCGGTGCACATCATAGGGGTAGATTCGGCAGGGTTTAGAGTCATTTTCAATGGCATCAATCAGCATAGAGCTTTCCGATTGAATATCCCTGATACAGTTCCCAACCGAACCGTTAGTCTATCAAATCTCGTCTTCAAGGACATGAACTCCTCTACCTACAGCGATAAAGACGGGGGAGCCATCAATGTTCTTGGTTTAGACACGCTGATTGTTGATGGATGTGTTTTTCAAAACGTAGATTCTGATGGTTACGGCGCAGCCATTGGATCCCAAAACAACGGTCCCGGAACCGTTTTCACCCCCGATTTTGTGCGGATTACAAACTCACAATTTTCAGGAGGAACAGCGTATCTGGGCGGTGTCGTTTACTTTCACAAGTTCCAGAAAATAGAAGTTGAAAATTGTGAATTTTACAATAATGGCTCCGTCAATCTACAACTGGAACTTGGAGATGAAGTGTCTATTAAAGACTGTAACTTTCATGACAACCAAGTCTTTTTCTCGAGCCGGGGTGGAACAGACTCACCAAGTATGTATTTATCAACTTTAGATCGGGCTAAAGTTGATTCTTGCCAATTTTCAGACAATATCACCAGTCACGGTTGCGCACAATATCGTTCTATAGATTCTATTTTCTTCAACCACTGCACATTTGTGAGCAATACAGCCACAAGTGAAGCTCCTGGAATTACAGAAAGAGCGGGTTCAGCTCATTCATATATGAGAATATTACATTGCACCTTCAAGGACAATCAGGGCGTAATTTCTGGGGGAATCCAGGTAGCTAATGGACTCATTAAGAATAGCATTGTCAGAGGCAACTCTTCCAGTTACGGTGGTGCAATTCGAGCAAACAGCAAATCGGTAGGTGGAGATAACCTCGTTAGAATTGAGGACTGTGTCCTCGATTCAAATACAACTACAGGCAGAGGCGGCGCGATAACCATATATTCCGATGACTTCGTACTTCTGCGATCTACTATATCCCACAACACATCAAACGACATGGGAGGCGCGTTGTACTTTGGCTCTACTGGATTGACAAGACACATCGCTTCTAATACGATTGTTCACAACCAAGCTGATGAAGGAGGGGCTTTCTACTTTGACAGAGGTTCGGCTACACTTAGAAACAACACCATATACGGCAACTCCGCTACGAGTAACGGAAATGCCTTTTACATCAATAGGGGAAACTTCGACTTGAAAGGGAATATCATCTCATCAAATTCAGGCGGACAAGATGTATTGGCATATCCCCAAGCTCCAAGCAATTTTAAAATATCATCTCTTGGGTACAATATTACTCAACCTGGATTCCCGCTTGACCGTCAGTACACCGACCTGACTCGATTCCCTGATTCCGCAATTGGACTGGGTCCTCTTGCTCATAACGGAGGCTTTGGTCAAACCATGCTTCCACTTCAAGGTAGTCCTGCGGCTAACTCTGGAGACTCCACAGACCACTCGCTGCATCAAAATCTCGTTCCCATTTTCATGCAAAGAGATCGTGGTGCTGCAGAAGGAAGTGCCCAATCTCATTATTCATTTGAGGCCTATACTGGATGTGACTCAGCTCTTTTTTACAGCCAATGGTATCATTCCGACACCATTATTTCAGCCACTTTCAACAATCGACACAACAGCGACAGTACTCATGTAGTTACGTTGAGTATTCAACAGAGTTACCACGACAGTGCCGTTGTTCACATCGATACGTGTGGGCCTTTTAAATATGCCGATGGTAACACGTATTACCGCGACACCTCGTTTATTGCTACGCTTTCGAGCATTCACGGCTGCGATAGTGTTGTTGATGTGAGAATGACTATCACTCCCATCGATGATTCTGTATGGGTTCATTGGACAGACTTCATTGCAACCAATTCGAATGCAACCGTTGAATGGTACACTTGTGAAGACTCTACTTTAGTTTCCGTTTATCACGCTTACACTGCACCTGATACAGCTGGATATTTTGCTGCCATAAGTGAAGATGGATGTACGGCGTACACGAAATGCTACAGTTGGAGTATCGGGATAGAAGAAAACTCGAATTCTGCTGTTTATCTCCTTCCTAATCCTGCTCATTCATCATTCAGAATTGACTATCCTGCAGAATGGGGTTCTACTCATTTTGAAATAGCAGATATGACAGGTAGAGTGATGTTGAACGAGTTTAATTACTCATCCAACAAGACTGTCACTCATGACTTGGCTTCGGGCACATATGTCGTTCGATTATTCAATGATCATGGGAACCTCATCACCAAACGACTCTTCGTAAGAAGAGATTAATCAGTCATCCGATTAATGGGAGCATTCCCGCTTCCACTTTGCCAAAACACACCTATGCTGAAAACGTTCTTCACTATTACTTTAGCAGTTCTAGGACTCTCGATTTCTGCAAATACAATTGTGGTAACATCTACAAATCCCACCGGAACTGGGAGTTTAGATTCTGCCATTACTGCGGCAGCACCTTCAGACACTATAACATTTGACTCCTCCCTTTTGTCCGGAGGAAACGCGGTTATTTCTGGAATATTGAACTACAGTATCACCAAACCGCTTACCATTCTTGGAGTTGAATTGAACGGAAACCGCGTTGTCCTCGATGGGCAAAGTCTGCATCGTATTTTCGACGTCAACCTCGCAGGCATGGATTCTGCTCGCACTGTTCGCTTCCTAAATCTCGATTTTATCAATGGAAGCACACCGGACATCAACGATAAAAATGGAGGAGCCATTCAAATCATCAGCGCACATGAAGTCACTATAGAGAATTGTCGGTTCAGCAATTGTTACGGACACATGGGTGGGTCTGTGTTGTATTCTCGTATCGTCGCCCCGAGCACAAACACCTTGAACTACCTGAATATTACTCATTCAGAGTTTAGCAACAATACGGTAGGACAAAACACGCCAGGAAACGGTCTTATTAAAACCACAGGCACAGAGAATATTTCTATCCAAAATTGTCACTTTCACGACAATATCAATGTTTCGATTTCTATCAGCTACTCAGATTCTATCGCTATTCAGAATTCGCTTTTTGAAGATAATGGTGATTCTGCCGCCTTTGCTACTGGCCTTTGTGTAAACGTTATCAATTCTAATCATCTGTCAGTCGACTCTTCAGAGTTTCGGAACAATTTCTCTATTCAAGGAGGTACAGGCCTATCAGCTTACACGAATCAATCATTGAAATTGAGCAACAGCACATTCACTAGAAACACATCTTCTTTGGCCGGAGGAGGTGCCTTTGTACGCTGTGACGATCCCAACAAAGCACTCGTAGAAAACTGTCTGTTTTATAAGAACAAAGCGAATGACGGAGGTGGCTTGAATGCATTCAATGCCAGATTAATTGGCTGTACGATTCGATCGAATGTAGCTACGTTTCATGGAGGAGGGTTGGCTTGCCGAATTTATACAGAGCTTATCGACTGTCAATTGGATTCCAATCAGGCCGGAACCAACGCAGGCGGCATCCTCAGTTTCTCAGAAGAACTCTTGGTGAAGAGAAGCACTTTTGCCTACAACACTTCAAATGGAACTGGAGGTGCAATACAGAGTTCTGGATCACCTAGTTACTCTCCTGTTGTTCAGATTCAGGAAAGCACCTTTGCTTACAACCAAGGTAATGAAGGAGGATTTATCTACTCGTCTGACGATGGATATATTCAAATAGAAAACAGCACTTTGATAGGCAACACAGCCACTACCGATGGAAGCCTGCTTTATTACCACGAAATAGATTCGATTTCATTCAAAAGCACGATTGTACTGAATCACGGCACGGCCTCTCAAGCTGTAAAGAGAAACCGTTTTGCTTCCGGGCCTGTACATTTCAAAAGCGGAGGCTTTAATCTCTTAGGCCCCGAACTTGGGCTAAATTTCCAGTATACAGATATCACTAACGCAACTGCGACTGATGCCAACTTAGGCACTCTTTCAAACAATGGGAACACCGTCCTTACTATGCTGCCCCAAACGGGTTCAAAAGCGATTAACTCAGGTAGCCCTGGCAACTTTACAATCGCTCAAAACGATTCCATCAGAGCGGGTAGACGTGATCGCGGAGCAGCAGAAAGCACGTTGTTTCCCAATTACGAAATAGAAGAAAATACGGTCTGTGATTCCCTGTATATTAACAACCAATGGGTAGATTCTAGCGGTACTTATACATCGACGTATACAAATGTTGCAGGAGCAGACAGTACGTTTGTGAACATCCTCACTATTATTCCTTCATTTCATCAAATCGATAGCGTTCAATCTTGTCAGCCTTTCACTTGGCGAGACGGGAACATCTATCAAACGGATACCACTGCCGCTTGGGAGTTTGTCAAAACAGGAGGATGTGATAGTACGTATACCCTGCACTTTTCCCGATTGAATAAAACAGACAGTATTACCGTATATGTCTCCTCTTGCGATTCCACTTCTTGGATAGACGGACAGTGGTACAAATCGGACACCATTACACCATGGATCAACCTAACCTCCATGTACCAATGCGATAGTTTAGTGCGACTGGATTTTGAAAAACTAGAACCCACCGACACAGGATTTATGTTCGTAAATACCTGTTATCAATACACATGGATTGATGGAAAGCCCTATGCCACCGATACAACGGCACACTACACATTAACGGGTTCTAATGGCTGCGACAGCGTTGTTGAATTACAATTGGATTACGAAGCAATGTATCCCTTTGCCTTTGAAACTCAGGGTACGCTTCGAGTCTTACCACAACCTTCCGTTGTTCAATGGGTAGATTGTGCTACTTGGCTACCTATCTCAGGAATTGGAGACACCACTCATTTCACCCCCACCTCCAACGGATCCTACGCTGCCATCCTAATCAATGCCTTTTGCACGGATACAACCAATTGTATTACGGTTACTGGAATCAATCTTGCTGAAGAAGAGTCTAACCACATCTACATCTACCCCAACCCCACTGCGTCATCCTTTAGCGTGATCTATCCAGAAGGATGGGGTTACACAAATCTTGTGATTATGGATGTAACAGGAAGATCCGTCTTCGAAAAACTCAATTACCGCACGGGTGAAGAAGTAGTCCCTCAACTCCCTCCTGGAAATTATATCGTCCGGTTAAGAAGCGCTAATGGAAATGTGATTGAGAAGCGACTGGTGATGTATAACGAGTAAGGGGGCTTCAGACGTGAGCTAAAACCAACAGCCAACCCCTACCTCTTCTTCCTGAAAAACTCCACCAACAGGTCAGAGCATGCTTCCGCTTCTATTCCAGAAACCACTTCTGTTCTTGGGTGCAGTTTTCCAGCTTGAGAAATATAGCCTCGTTTAGGATCGGAGGCACCGTAAACCACTTTGCCTACCTGCGACCAAAACAGGGCACCCGCACACATCGAACAGGGCTCTAGAGTGACGTATAGCGTGCAATCTGTGAGGTATTTTGCCCCGATGTGATTGGCAGCTGCCGTGATGGCCTGCATTTCAGCGTGAGCTGTAACGTCTTGGAGTCGTTCGGTTAAGTTGTGCGCTCTTGCAATGATTCTGTTTTGACTCACTACGATGGCACCGACCGGAACTTCATCCATATCCCATGCCTTAACGGCTTCTTTCAATGCCTCGCGCATAAAGCGCTCATCTGAATACAGGTCCAATTCCATCTCGCGAAGATAGGCTACAAACAAAAAAGCCGATTAGATTTTTACATCTAACCGGCTTTCATCTACCTTGAACTGTATCTATTAGATAAACAAGTGAACATTGGATTTGTCTTCCTGCTTGTCTTTCATCATCTCTTGAAGGTGGTGACGAAGTCTCTCGCGTTTCCCTGTGGAAAGGAAGCTAATTACAAAGCGGCGTTGTCTAACACCATCCTGCTGAAGGATACTCAAAATGAGGTAACTTCTGAAGTTTCGCTTCTCAATCGTGAACGTCATCAAATTGCCTCTATTCACCAAAATGCGCTTCTCAAACCACTTTCCTAAAGCAAGTCCGTTGCGAATTTCAAGTACATCACCCTTTTCGTTAAAACGGAAAATAGGTCGACCAAAAAGTGTGTAAACCAGTGCGATCAGAGCAATGTTAATGGCGAAGACGTATCCCCAGAACCACTCACTCCAAGCACCACTCATTCGAGCAAGGATGAAATCCATCAAAGAGATCAAAAGAAGAGCTCCTAAGACGATCCAAAAATGTACTCGAATATTGCTGTTTGAAATTTTCATCTACTGATTTGGTGTTTAAACTGTTACAAGGTACGTGACACTATTTCGAAAAAGGCCATCGGAATATTGCCAATCTGTTAATAATGTAACGAATAAAAGCGAGAAAAGGTTTGCTGAATGATTGATCGATTTCAATGATTTTGCAAACGCTCTATCTTATGTCTACAACACTCCCTCGAAATTGTTTAAACGATTTCAAAACTATTCCATAAATGGCTACCTTTTCATTGACTATCCATTCACGGGAAGCGCCGAACGGCTTTACATGCTAATAACCTACAAGCTCCACACCATTCACTACCTTTGCCCACATGAGTAAAAAGAAAAAGAATAGACGGGCATCGGGCTCGTCTGGTCGGACGGCCGACCTGAGCGATATTCGCCAAAAAACACTGACCTTATTTGAGCGCAATGCCAATAAGAGTTTTAACTACAAACAAGTTGCCTCTCGCTTGGGCCTCATCCCATCTGAAGTGCGTCAGAATCTGGAAACTCTTCTGAAACAACTCACAGAAAAAGGTGACCTTATAGAAGTAGATCGAGGCAAGTACAAACTGAAGTTTAGAGCCAATCATGTGGAAGGTGTTGTTGATATGACAACATCCGGAAACGCCTATATTGTGAACGACAAAACGGAAGCCGATGTCCTCGTAAAAGCGGGCAACTTGAAGCACGCATTGCACGGCGACCGAGTTAAAATCCTCTTGTATGCACGTTCTAGAAATAAGCGCTTAGAAGGTGAAGTGGTTGAAATTCTGGAGCGCAAGAGAACGGAATTTGTCGGAACGGTTGAAATGGGCAAGTCCTACGCCTTTGTGGTCCCTGACAGCACTAAGATGCAAGTGGACCTCTACATTCCTCAAGAGAAACTCAACGGTGCTAATCACGGTGAAAAGGTGATTGCGCGTTTGGCCGATTGGCCTGAACGTGCGAGCTCTCCCTTTGGTGAAATCATCAAAGTGTTGGGAGTTCCTGGGGATCACAACGTAGAGATTCATTCAATTTTGGCCGAATATGGATTGCCCTATGAATTCCCTCCAGAGGTAGAAGCGGTAGCGGAAAAAATTCCAATGGAGATTCCAGAGGATGAAATCGCAAAACGACGCGATATGAGGGGCGTGACCACATTTACCATCGACCCTGCTGACGCCAAAGACTTTGACGACGCTCTGTCACTAGAGAAACTGGACAATGGTCAATGGAGAGTGGGTATTCACATTGCCGATGTCTCTCACTTTGTAACACCAGGCTCCCTTCTAGACGAAGAAGCCGTGGAACGCGCAACCAGTGTTTATCTGGTAGATCGAGTGGTTCCTATGTTGCCGGAAAAACTCTCCAACGGGGTATGTAGCCTTCGCCCCAATGAAGATAAACTAACCTTCTCTGCCATCTTTGATATGGATGAAGATGGAACGGTACGCCAAAAGTGGTTCGGCCGTACCGCGATTCACTCCGACCACCGCTTTGCATACGAAGACGCACAAGCCATTATTGAAGGTGGAGATGGTCCATTAAAAGCTGAAATACTCACCCTTGATGGTATCGCCAAAAAACTGCGCAAAGACAGGATGAAGAATGGCGCCATTAGCTTCGACAAGCGCGAAGTAAAATTCCACTTGAACGAAAACAACGAACCAACAGGTGTGTACTTCAAGGAGTCTAAAGATGCGAACCATCTCATTGAAGAGTTCATGCTTTTGGCTAACCGAGAAGTTGCAGCTTTTGTAGGTAGAGCCAAGGACGGCGAGCCGAGCGGCAGAACCATGGTTTACCGTATTCACGACAATCCAGATCCTACCAAATTGATCGATCTTTCCAACTTTGTGAAGCAATTTGGATATAGCATTTCTACCCGAGGAAGGAAGGCGATTTCTGCCTCATTGAATAAAATGCTCAAGGATGTAAAAGGTTCAGGTGAGGCTAACATGATTGAAACGCTAACCGTTCGCTCTATGGCAAAAGCAGTCTATAGCACGGCCAACATTGGCCACTACGGACTAGCTTTCGATTATTACACACACTTTACCTCACCTATTCGTCGATATCCAGACGTGCTGGTTCACCGACTTCTTCAAGACTATCTCGACAAAAAACCAGCAGCACCTGCGGATCCGATTGAAGAACTCTGCGAGCATTCATCCGACCGAGAGAAGATGGCAGCCATGGCAGAAAGAGAGTCCATTAAGTACATGCAAGCCAAGTACCTCGAGCAATTTGTGGGCGAGGAGTTCTCTGGTGTTATTACTGGTGTAACTGACTGGGGCGTGTTTGTTGAGCTGAACGATAACTACTGTGAAGGCATGATTCGCATTCGTGATTTTAAGGATGATTACTACATCTTTGACGAGAAGAATCATCAAATCATTGGCGAATCATCGGGTCGTATTTATCAACTTGGTGATGCTATGCGCATTCGAGTGAAAAACGTCGATTTGGAGAAAAAACAAATCGACTTTACCCCAATACGCTCCGGACACGGACGCGATTAGATTGAATAGATGTTTGAAGTAATTCTTGCGGCAATTATCCTGGGCGTCACCCTTTCTTTTATGGTGGGGCCCGTATTTCTCCTCCTTCTTGAAATTGCCATGAACAAAGGCGCTAAAAAAGCGCTGGCCTTTGATGCGGGTGTCATTGCCGCAGATGTACTTTTCATCATCGCCATCCTCTACAGCAGTTCGTTTCTGCAGAACATCACCAACCTAGCATGGGTGTATGGGATTGGGGGACTTGTCATCATTGCATTTGGACTTTACAACGTGAAGAATGCCGCCAAGAAGAAGCATCACTTGGAAGAAAAAGACAAGCTGCCAGAAAACAAAAACACCCCCGTGGGAGTGTACGTTGTGAAAGGGTTCTTCATGAATTTTCTAAACGTTGGCGTACTTGCCTATTGGCTAGCAACCGTAGTAGTGATGCGTGCTTCAGTAGATAACGATGAAAATCTGATGAAGCTTTACTTCCTCATTACTGTAGCTACCTACGCACTGGTGGATGTCGCTAAAATATTCTCTGCTAGAAAACTCAAAGCCTATTTAACCGATGCCGTTCTGGTCAAAATTGAACGCGTTGTCGGTTTTGTATTGGTGGGCTTTGGGGTGATAATGATAGCCCGAGGCGTTTTGCAACACCTCGGGTATTCTCTTGAAAGTTTATTGGGAATCGCCTAGCGTCCGCCTTTGAGACTATTTCCGTTACCTTCTGGGCTTGAAGACTCCGGACCTGGCCACATATCGTTAGACGCGTCGATGTCTGCGATGCGCGCATCTGGATTCAAGCGAATGCTTTTGATTTCATCCATTGGAAAATCCACTTGTAACGTATACGTAGGATGTGTCCATGGCCAAGGCATCGCTGGAAGCCCTTCTGGCTTCACCCCCTGCATCATTACCAATGGAATGGTGTAGCGCACCTTTCTTCCATTCTTGAATTCAACCATAACATCTACCGGCATTGGCATTTGACCCATTCGCTCAAGATTCACCGCACATGCACCTCTTCCCATTGGCTCAACACTAGTGATGGCATAATCAATAGGTTTGGTCTGATTCACCCAGTAATTCAAGTACCAGTCGAGAATCATCCCAGATTCACGCTCCATCACACGGATGAAATCTTCAGGGTGTGGATGCTTAAAATGCCACTGATCAAAGTAGGTATGCATCCCTCTCCAAAACGCCTCTTCTCCTACTACACCTCTCAACTGATTCAAGAAAATGGAACCGAGGTAGTACGATGAAATGGCATAGGCTCGGTTGGTGTTAAAGTGATCGCCAGGTGTGCTCATCGGCTCACGAAGAGAGGACGACTGATATTGTCCATATACCGCATAAACGCGTGTGTGAGGATTGCCCGTTTCCTCCATCAAGGAGTGAATACACTCGTATTCCGCAAAGGTGGTAAAGCCCTCATCCATCCAAGGGTAGTTCGCCTCGTTGGTACCAATCTGACCGTAGTACCAGTTGTGGGTTGCTTCGTGAACAAACACTCCCAGCAAGCCCTCAAACTCTTCTCCTCCACCTAAAATGAAAGTACACATTGGGTATTCCATTCCTCCATCTCCTCCTTGAATAACGGAGAACTGTGGATATTGGTAAACCCCAAAATGCTCGCCCATGTAGCTGAAATAAGCAGGGGCCATTTCCTCCAACTTCTCCCAATTGGCTACGTTAGCCGTCTCTGGATTGTAGAAGAAATGGATAGGTCGACCATCCTCCATGTGCATAATGGTGTGACGGAAATCTTTATCCGCTGCCCACGCAAAATCGTGAACGTTGTCCGCCACAAACTTGTAGGTAATCTTATTATTTCTGCGTGCTACTTCACCTTCAATGTAGCCGTGTCCCACTTCTTCTGGGTTGGTCAATTCACCTGTTCCGCCAATGACGTAGTCTTTATCAATGGTGATGTTCACCACAAATCGGCCGAACTCACCATAGAATTCACGTCCAACATAAGGATCGGCATGCCATCCATCTCTGTCATACATCGCCATTTTAGGGTACCACTGACTCATTGAAAACTGGATATCTTCACTGTTGTCTCTACCCGTTCTTCTGATCTGTATTGGAACTTGAGATTCAAAAGTCATGTGGAAGACCGATGCATCACCCGGCACAATTGGACGCTGGAGTTTCACCTTCATGATGGTCTGTTGAATGTCGTATTCAACCAAAGCTCCATCTTGTTCTAAGGTTCCAATTCTGTGGTAGCCAATCTCATCATCATCCAGCTTAGAAATGCGATCGCGAACTCTTCCATCTGGATCTGCAATATTTCTAGAGCGCGTATCCATCATGCTTTCGGGCTGGAAAGCATTGTAATAAAGGTGATAGAAAACCTCTGTAATTGTGTCTGGGCTGTTGTTCGTGAAAGTCAGCCACTGCTCTCCTTCAAATTGATTATCGTCTACATCCATATCAATGTCCATTCGATAATCAACGTGATTCTGCCAATATCCTCCTTGAGAAAAAGCTAGGAATGGCAAAGCCGCCGCAACGGCGACGAGGATTCTTTTGTGCATATCTTTGATTTTAATCTTTGATCAGAACATTTCGTTAAAGGCAAACGTCTGATCCAAACGTACACCTTTTTCGGTCATTTTAACGGTACAGCACTCGTTCACAGAATCGTGTTCGAGGAACAAGACGTACTCTTCTTCAGCAGCCTGTTTCAAGAACCGAGCCTTTTCATCCATGGTGAGAAGCGGACGCGTATCGTATCCCATCACATAGGGAAGTGGAATGTGTCCTGCACTTGGTAGAAGATCGGCCGTAAACACCAGTTTTTTCCCTTTATAATTGATGATAGGAATCATCTGCGCATCGGTGTGTCCATTCACTACAAAGGTGTCGAAGCCCAATTCCGTAGTGGCTAAAAAATCATTGCCAACGTTTACGTGCTTTAACTGTCCACTTTCCTGAATCGGAATAATGTTCTCCTTTATAAAAGAAGCCTTTTCGCGTGGATTCGGTTCTGTAGCCCACTTCCAGTGATTCTCATTCGACCAATAGTGGGCATTGGGAAACGCGGGAATAAAACCAGTTCTATCTTTATTCCACTCAATTGCTCCGCCCACGTGATCAAAGTGCAGGTGCGTTAGAAATACATCCGTGATATCATTCCTGTGAAAGCCCAACTTCGCCAAGTTTCCATCTATACTATCGTCTCCGTGTAAATAGTAATGACTAAAGAACTTGTCATCTTGCTTATCGCCAATACCCGTATCAATTAGAATAAGGCGATTGCCATCTTCAATAAGCATACTGCGCATCGCCCACGTACACATATTATTCGCGTCTGCCGGGTTGGTTCGCTGCCAAAGAGCTTTTGGAACAACACCAAACATGGCGCCACCATCTAACTTGAAATAGCCAGTATTGAGGGGATATATCTTCATAAAAATGTGCTTTCTGCGAAGATAGTCAATGGTGACTGAAAGAAAGAGCAGTAATTTACCAACTCTCAAACCGCTGTTTATCAGATGTTTTACAAAAGATTTCAAAATAATTCAAAAGCTCGTGCAACGTTTCTGCAAATTGCAGTGTCTATCTAAATGAAGACCTAACAAAGTGAAACTCTTCCGACTCAACTCAACTACAACCGAAGACCTGCTAGCGCGTTGTCGTGAACACGACAAAAAAGCGCAGCATGAGCTCTATAACCGCTTTGCGGCAAAGATGCTCGGTGTTTGCATTCGGTACGTGAAGCGGAAGGACGAAGCAGAAGAAGTCTTGATGAACGGTTTTATGAAAGTGTTCAACAAGATAGAGGACTTCAACGAAGAGGGTTCTTTTGAAGGATGGATTCGAAAAATCATGGTAAATGAGAGTTTGAATCACCTTCGCTACAAGAAGAATCTATTTGTAGAAAATGAAGAGGAGGATTGGGTAGAACCACAACATGCTCCCGTTGAATCGAAAGAAACAACACACGCCCTCCTTCAACTAATAGAAGAACTTCCCTTGGGCTACCGAACGGTTTTTAACCTTCATGCCATAGAGGGATACGGTCACAGAGAGATTGCGGAAATGCTCAACATTGATGAGAATACGAGTCGATCGCAACTGAGCCGAGCGAGAAAACAATTACAAGAGCGAGTAACAGAATCACAATACCTGTACAAGCCATGAGTGCTAAAAATCCAATCGACGAACACTTCAAAGAGCATCTACACGACGTAGAGGTTCAGCCTAGTGCCGACTTGTGGTCGAAGATGGAACCGCGCTTAAACGAACGCCCATCCAACCGCGGATGGCTAATCGGAATAGCGGCCTCTCTTACACTAGCAATTGCCGTGAGCAGTTACTTGTACGACACTTATCAGCCCATGTCTACTGGCAATGGCGGCATCACCATTGAACCGAAAGATATTGAACCTATCGAGACACCTGTTCTTCAACCCGTAGAAGAGAAAGAAGTTGCTCCAGAGGAAATACATAATAACACAACCGAAGTCGTTCCCGTACAGGAAATAGCCACGGAATCGCCAAAGAGGAGAACGCCTTCTTCACTCAACATCATGCCAAGCGTTGTAGGCCAAGATGCCGGTGAGTCTGCCTTACGTGAAACCGCATTAAACACAGAAGCCAAGTCCACGGGGAGCGAAACACGAACCATGGCAGACGCTTCAAACGAGTTGGGAAATCGCGTTCGATTCGACCCGAACAAGTACTTGATGAAATCGAATCCGAGAGATTCAGAACAACCTCAAACTCGCACGGAATCGTCGGATGCCACTCAAGCTCCGAACAAGGTTGATCTCGCAGAATACGCCGAAGAACAAATCGACAATATCCTGAGTTTGAAGCCGGTTGAAACACCTCGTAAAGATCAAATTAGATGGCCTGAAGTGAGTATCAACCTCAGCCCTATCATTCAGAAGTTTGCACCTGACCAAGAAGACAAAACATCTACACAACCTTAAATCAACAATCATGAAGAAGCTAATCCCCTTCCTATCCGTAGCCTTAGGCTTACTGAGTGCATCAGCCTCAGCACAGGATACGTTGAGCATTAAATCAAATAACTCAACCATCACCATCATTACGGAGAACCTAACCGAGTTGGACGATATGGACATCAACGGCGCCCTTTCAGAATTCTCGAGAGGTATGTCGGAAGCCGCTGCAGATTACAGCGCTAAAGTGGCTGACATCAACGCTCGACTTGAAGCGGGTGAAATTACCGAAGACGAAGCGGAAGAAGAGATGGATGCCGCTGAAGATCAATTCGAAGAAAAAGCAGAACTTCTCGCTGAAAAAATAGAAGATTGGAGCGAAGAATTTGAAACCAGCATCGATACTTCTGAAAGTGGTTGGGAAGCCTACAGCAAGCAATGGGAAGAGGATGCAGCCGAAATGGAAGCGGAAGACCTACCACATTCTAGAAAAGGCCAAGTAATTCGCATTGGTGAAAATGGCATCGTCATCGAAGACCGAATCGAAGAAGAGGACATCATCATTAAGGATGAACACCAAGGATATGATCAAGACATGGGGCTGATTGGATTCCACTTTGGATGGAACACCTTGTACAATGACAACAATGAATTGGCAAGTGGAAATGCAGAGGTAGACTTCTTCAATGCTTGGGCTTACGACCTTGAGTTTGGACACCGTGTACGTCTGGGAGAGACCAGTCCGTTCATCTTCCAGTACGGTTTGAACTTTAGCTGGCACAATATCCAAAGCAAGTACCCTATCACAAAGTTCCAAGGATCCAATGGTGAGGTTGCGGTGGACTTCCTACCAGATCCAAACAGAAACATCATTGAGACAGAGTTTGATATCGTTTACATGGACATTCCATTGCTTTTCGGAATTGACTTGAGCGGAAAAGACCTGAACGAAAATGTGTCTCTTCTAGTAGGTGGATACGGTGGTGTTCGCTTGAGCTCTGAAAGAGAAACAACCTTCACGGACTTCAATGAAGACGAAGTTGAAGAAACCTTGGAAGACAAATTCTTGTCAAACCAATTCAGATACGGACTTATGGGTCAGATTGGATGGGGCGCATTCAAGGTAACAGCACGTTACGATATGAATCAGCTGTTCCAAGACCGTTACGAAACGCCAAACTATCACTTGGCATCACTAACCCTGGGATTTGTTTTCTAAGCAAACCCGGCGTTGAGTTGAGGAGTAGGCCGATCATCCAGAAGGGTGGTCGGCCTTTTTTATCAGGAATCTACCGAGCCAACCAAGGCGCCGGATCCATCAAATCTGTATTCTTCCAAATACCGAATTGAAGGACAGTCTGGTTTTCACTCGGATCCGTGAACACTTTGCCAATGGCCTGCTTGGCCGTTACGGCATCACCGCGCTTCACGAAAGATTCACCCAAGTTTCCGTAGTGTGTGTAATAGTTGCCGTGTTGCACAATTACTGTAATAGGTGCACCTGGAATTCGGACAACATCTAAAACGGTTCCATCAAAAGCGGCACGTGCCTCTGCTCCTGCTGAAGTACCAATTTCAATATGCGGGTTATTGATGGTGATACCAGCCACCACAGGGTGAGGTTGCGTACCGAATCGACCCACGATGATTCCGCGCTCTACTGGCCAAGGGAGTTTGCCTTTGTTCGCTTCAAAGTTTCTAGCGAGTCGGGCAGCCTCTGGCGTGAGGGCATAACTCGTACTTGCAACAGGTTCCGGCTCTGAAGTAGGCGTATTGCTGGCTGCTCTGCGAGCATTGGCCTGCGTAATCAATTCGGTAAGACGGGCGTTTGGCGTACGGGTATTGAAGTCTTGTCCTTTTACCAGCCCTGCTGCCAAGGCTCGTTCTTCCAATGCGTTTCGCTCGGCGCGGGCACGCTCTTTACGTATTTCTTCTGCAATAATGCGTTGAATCTCCGACTCCAGACGATTCGCCTCATTTTGCTTACT
The DNA here is from genome assembly GCF_008933165.1 of Phaeocystidibacter marisrubri. Classification (NCBI taxonomy): domain Bacteria; kingdom Pseudomonadati; phylum Bacteroidota; class Flavobacteriia; order Flavobacteriales; family Phaeocystidibacteraceae; genus Phaeocystidibacter; species Phaeocystidibacter marisrubri. The sequence continues at coordinate 72,751 of NZ_WBVQ01000003.1, read as the reverse complement.
CTGAATTTGAGCTTGCAATGTGCCCTCTTGAGCTTGAAGCGAAGCAATGGTTTCGCGCTGTTCCGATTTCTCGTTCTCCAACTCCTCGAGTTCCGAAGCGCGTTGGGTTCGGAGTTCTTCCTTCTCTTCTTTTTGGCGATTGAGCATGTCAATTTGATGCTCCAACTCTGCCTGTCTCTCTTCAATTCGAGTCACCTGCTGTCTGCGGAACTCTCCGTACTGCCGCAGGTATTGAATTCTGCGCATAGCTTGATTGAAATCAGTACTGGAGAAAACAAACATCAATCGGGAGGTCTTCGACTTGTTCTTGTAAGCCAAGCGAATCATCTCCGCATACTTTTGTTTCAATGTATCAATCTCAGCCTTAAGCGTTTCAATCTCGGCCTCTTGCAGCGCAATTTCTTCGTCAATCAATGCAATTTCTCGATTGATGGTGCGCAAGAGATCTTGACGAATTCGAACCTTTTGATTGAGCGTTTGGAGGGTGGTGATACTGGATTGGCGAGTCTCCCTTGCTTCCTCTAAAATCTTATTGGCTATTTGGATCTCATCTTGGAGATGAGCCTTACGGACACGCAACTCCTCCTTTCGGTCTTGGGCGTATAGACCAAAAGAGACCGTGAATGCACATAGTAAAAGTGCAACTCGTATAAAGGTCTTACTGAATCCGTTCATAACCACTTGGAATGCTAAAAGGTATGTGCAAATCTACGTCGCGTAGTACTTGATTGTGCGTCAATTTTAAAGATACTTCTGACTCCCATTTGAGCTCCAATGTAGTCTTGTAGGGTATGCCTCTATCTTCGTCTTGGTAGGCATAGTCTACTTCCAACACTCTAGGCCCATCTGGAAGTTGTTGGTGTAGAAGAGGCAGTTGGGACACATAACCATAGGTGTATACGTACATGGCAGTATCAAAAGCGAACAATGGATCGTTTTCCATACCCATTACGGTTGCCGTAATTCTGCCCTCTCCCCGATGCAAAGTGACATCCTTATTGGTCTTTGGTAAATACAAAGGCTCGCCCAAAAGCACTGATTGAAGGTGGTGAAATTCCAAGCCCAATTGCAATTTCTCACGGACCAACTCTATTCCTCCAGCCATCCAAGTCGATTCCAATCGGTTATAGAAAGCCGCACTATCTGGATAGATAATCGCTCTCGCCACCTTCAACCCAACAAATGGATCTTTGATGTCCACCCAAATAACACTGTCTTTTTTCAGTCGGATGCTGTACGCAAAATTCACGTCGCTCGTACCCGATATATAATTGGCTCTTCCGTTGAACTCAAAAGTCTCTGCGGTTTCAAGCGTATTTGACATTGCGGCGGTCAGATCAGCGACACTCACCTCTTCTGTAGAGCCGTCATACGTCAGTTCTTTCGGACCACACGAAACGATGGCCAGCGTAAACACACTCATCAATACTAATGCTTGTAACCTATTCATTCAAAACAATCTTTTGCCTCAGTCGCTCTTCATTCCCACCCTTCTCCAATGCCATATTCCATTGATGAATGGCCTCTTCTCTCCTGCCCAATGCAGAGAGTATGTCTCCTTTGTGCTCTAGTATCTCTGAATCACGAGCTCCTCCTATGCGAATGGCTCGGTCAATTTTATCTAACGCTTCGGAATAGCGATCCATTTTATAGAGCACCCATGCATAGGTGTCCCAAAAGGTAGATTGATCTGGCGCAAGGCTTGTTGCTCGGCTTGCCATACTCAAAGCGTTCGGCAAGTCCACTCCTCGTTCTGCCAAATGATAGGCGTAATTGTTTAGCGCAAGGACATTGTCCGGTGATTTCAAAAGCACCTTCTCAAAGTACGCAATGGCCATTTCTGAATCGCCAGTTTTCTCATAGGCACTAGCCAATTGCAAACTAAACTGGCTTTCCAATTCTGGATTTCCTAGGGCATACAGTTCACCCTCTTCCAAAATCAATATAGCATCCTCGTATTCTTCAAGTTGAACAAGAGCCAGACCGTCGTAGAGGTAGCTTAGTGGTTGATTGGGGTAGCGCTCAAGGACCAACTGTGCATCCACGTGAAGTGAATCCCACATCTGGAGTTGAACATCCGTTTGAAGAATCTGCTGCCAAAGCATCAATTTATCTCCATCTGGAAGCATTACTGCTTTCTTCCAGAGGTTTCTACTTCTTTCCACCTGATTGGCACGTATGGCAAAATCTGCCAGCATAGCGTATGCCTTGGGATCAGAAGGGTGAACCGAAACGAGCGTATCACCGAGCTCCAGCGCCAACTTCATTACCGCCGGATCTTTCTCGGCAGGTGCAAGCAAGTTCACCAGTACGCCCATCTTCGCATCAATGGGCAACTCAGTACTCGAAAGGGCAATTCTCAAGTGATGCGCTGCACTGTCCAATCGACCTCTTTCACTCAATAAACTGGCAATATGCAGATGCGCTCTGGGCTCATTGGAGTCCAGTCTGATGATCTCTTCATAAACACCAATAGACTTTAGACGCTGACCTGTATTCTCATAGAACTCGGCCAGTCTCCCGCGCAAATCCATTCGATTGGGAGAAGTTGCAATGGCATCCACGAGCACCTTTTCGGCACCCTCAAGATTCCCAAGCTCCAAATAGATGCGAACCTTCTGGTCCATCACCATATCACTTGGTCCTAGCAATTGATCCAGCTTATCCAAGTCGGCAATAGCACTATCGGGCAAGTTCATTCGCAACTTGGCCATGGCGAGTTCCCAAATAAACTCTGGGTTGTCCGGCTCTAAGTGGTGCAACTTTTCGAGGGCATTTCGCTCCTCAACCAAATTCATCTTGAGTTTAGCCGCTTCCCACTCTGCTCGTACAATCCAAGGGTTTCCCGGATCATTTTCATCGGCCAGCTTTAAATACGTAGCCGCTTGATGAGCCATTTTCCGCTTCAGATAGTACTGTGCAATCTCAAAATTCACAGTAGCGTGATTCGGCTGAAGCTCTAGACACGCCTCCAATTCAGCGAGCATTTTAGCATCATCTCCCACTGCCTTGAAGCGTTGAGCTTCAAAAAAGTGTTTATCAAATTCGTGGGATTCACGCGCGGTTAACCCATCTTCTGAAATCTGAACCTCCTCGACTTCCTCCTGTGCATAAACAGGCAGTCCTAAAAGCGAGCTGATTAGAATGAGGGCTGATATTCTCAAGTATTATCCTTCTAAACGGCAGTAATCGCCAAGTGAAATTGATTTGAACTTACCATTCAACACGGCTTTATTGCCAATCATTGAATTCTCTAAGTTCATATTTGAAATTACGCTATCCTCTTGAATGATCGTGGTCTGGATGGTTGAATCTTCGATGACGGTTCCACGACCAACGCTGACGTTCGGACCAACCGTAGAGTTGCGCAGTGTAACCCCAGGGCCGATGTAACACGGTTCAACGATTTTGCTATTCTCCAGAACGACATCATCACTGATCAACGCCTCTTCATTTTGGAGGAAACCAAGCATACGGCTATTCGTATCTACCGTCACATCTTTGTTGCCACAGTCCATCCATTCATTCACGGTTCCTGGAACGAACTTCAAGCCTTTCGCCTTCATGTTCTCTAGCGCATCCGTCAATTGGTACTCGCCTTTATCCGTAATATCGTTATCGATCAAATACTGAAGCTCATCGCGGAGCAACTCGCCATCTCTAAAGAAGTAGATCCCGATAATCGCCAAGTCAGAAACAAACTCTTTGGGTTTCTCTACGAAATCCGTAATCACACCCTCGTCATCCATTTTGATGACACCAAAAGCACTCGGATCGGCTACTTGCTTTACCCAAATCACACCTTCTGCCTCGGCATCAAGTGTAAAATCCGCACGGAAAAGGGTATCGGCAAATGCAACCACACATGGACCATTCATGGAGCGCTTTGCGCAGAGAATGGCATGTGCTGTTCCGAGGGGTTCATCTTGATAATAGATCGTTCCCTTGGCTCCTAATTTTTCAGCTACGTCAATGAGGTGACGTTCTGTCTCTTCTCCAAAATCACCAATTATGAAAGCGATCTCGTCTACTTTTTGTCCGCAAACGCGAACGATATCTTCTACCAATCGCTGAACGATAGGCTTCCCAGCGATGGGAATAAGTGGTTTAGGTACAGTAAGCGTATGTGGTCTAAGGCGGCTACCTCTACCCGCCATCGGTACAATAATCTTCATGGGTGTGAATTATTCAGTTTGGTTTGGCTCTTTATTTCTTTCCGGTAGATCCAAAGCCTCCCTCTCCACGATCACTCGCATCGAGTTCGTCTACTTCATTCCACTGGATACTTTCATACTTGGCAATTACCATTTGTGCTACCCGTTCTCCATCCGTAATTTCAAAGGGCTCGACTCCGTGATTGATGAGGATAACGCCAATCTCTCCGCGATAGTCTGCATCGATTGTACCGGGACTATTTAAAACGGTAACACCATGTTTATAAGCCAGTCCAGACCGAGGTCGAACTTGCGCCTCAAAGCCTTCTGGTAATTGCATAAAAAGGCCAGTCTTTACGAGCATGCGATCTCCTGGATTCAACAAAATAGGGGATTCGATATTAGCTCTCAAATCCATCCCCGCTGATTGCGACGTGGCATAATGAGGCGTGGCATGCCTGGACCGATTTACGATCTTAACTTTCATTCTTATCCTTTCAATCGATGGACGATTTTCATAATCATTTCCCTTTCTACTACAGCAACTACGGCAATGTAACCGAGTACACAAAGGAGAGAAATGAGAATATGAACGCCGCTATAAACGAAGGCAAGATAGCCCAATACGGAGGAAATTAAAAGGTAGAAGAGGATTGTCTTAACGTCATACGGGATAGGGTAATGAATCTGTCCGAAGGCGTACGATGAAATAGCCATTGCCGCATAACTCGCCAGCGTAGCATAAGCCGCTCCCATAATGCCCAAAGGTGGGATCAACAACAGGTTCATCACCACGGTAAACACCAATCCAATCCCTGTGATGTACATTCCATATCGAGTTTGGTCTGAGAGCTTGTACCAAATAGACATATTGGTGTGTATGCCCAGAAAAACATTCGCGATGAGAAGGACTGGAAGAATTTCCATCCCCGCCCAGAGGTCTTCATTCTTCAAGAAGAGTTCCTTTAACAAATCTGAAAAGGCCAAAACAGAGACCAATCCTAGACACATCACAACCGTAAAGGCACGAAGAATTTGGGCAAAGATGGTTCGATCCCTTCCCTTTTCACCTTCCTCAAAAAAGAGTGGCTCTGCTGCGTATCGAAAGGCTTGATTGAAAAGGACCAGTGCGATGGAAAGTTTGTAAACTCCAGAATAAATGCCCAGTTGTTCCAATGACTCCGACTCAGGGAGCAGGTACTTGATGAATTGACGATCTATCATCTCGTTTGCCACACCTGCTAATCCAGCCAACATCAATGGAAAGGAAAAAAAGAGCATTTCTCTCCAAATAGCCTTGTCGAACCCTATTCGAATTTTCCAAAACTCAGGAATCAAATCCAACAGCATAAAGGCATTGGCAATCAAGTTGGCGAGTAGAACGTAGCCTACTTTAACCTCTGGATCATACATCCATCTGCCGAAGTCACCCAACATTCCATCCCAAGTACTCATCTCAGGCAAAGCCATGAAAAAGAAGACATTCAGTAGAACATTCACCACAATTACCACCATCCGATTCCTCACAAATCGCTTGGCTCGCCGTTCGCTGCGGAGCTTGGCCATAGGAACCGCCGCCATTACATCCGCAGAAATAATAAACAGCAACATCCACAGGTATTCTGGATGATCCTGATAGCGCAGTGCATCGAGAATAGGAACCTGAAGTAGGTAAATTATACCGAGAAAAATAAGCGTCGTGGTGATGATGCTTCGAGTTGCCGTGGCATAAACGAGCATCTTTCTATCCTTGTACTTCTCTGAAAACCGAAAAAAGCCCGTTTCAAAACCATAGGTCAACAAGACCATCAGAAAAGCGAGGATGGAGTACAAATCGGAATTCACCCCATACTCCGACTCTGTCATATACTTCGTATGGATGGGCACGAGTACAAAATTCAGCACCCTTCCCAGAATGGAACTCAGTCCATAAAGAGCAGTATCTCCAGTAAGTCTTTTTAGCGTACTCGCCACGAATGAGGTTTTTGTGCACCAAATGTAATGTAAATGTGCGCTCTACACCTGTCCGACTTCGAACGAACAACTGTTCGCTATCGGACACTTTTTGTTAATAAAGGGCCAAAAAAGGCCATTATTTCGATTGGCACGTGCTTTTCAATAGTTCTGGCACAACAAAACACTGAAACACATTACCTAAAACACAAAACCATGAAAACGCTAAAAGCACTCCTCGTATTCGGAATGGCCACCTTCATGTATCAACCTACCGTTCAAGCTCAAGAAGCTCGCCCCATTGGTGTAGCTGAACAGAGAAGCGAACCCGATGATCCGAACAACAACGACCCCGATCGCCAGAAGCCTGTAGGCATTACAGAGAATTCTGTTCAAGACTTGATGATCTACCCAAATCCAAGTATTGGAAGCAATTTCACAATCGATGTTCCATTGGCGGACGACGAAAACATCGCACTCTTTATCTACGACATGAACGGAAGAGTGGTGGAACGCAAAAGCGGAACATACGCAGAACTTCGTCACTTCCGCATGCGCAACCTCGACGAAGCCACTTATATCATCAAAGTGTTCTCTAAGAACGCCTTGTTCCAAAGTCGAGTTATGGTGGTCCACTAACCTGTACCTGAGTTCAAGTCCGTTTCGTGGTTGCGATTCTGAGAAAATTCAACCGTGCTAACCTAGAGAACTCAAATCAAAGAGCCCTGGATTGCGTGCACTTTCTCAGGGCTCTTACCACCTTAACAGAATTTTATCGCCCGAGATGTACTAACCCGTGCGGATTAACTACCCTCCTATCGCTTAAGTAGGTGAGGGTAGTTTTTCATAGGTTAGGTTTTTGGTTGGTAGAGTCTTTATTGACTCTTCTTTTCGACCCTCAATAGCCCCCGTTCTCATTGCGGGGGCTATTTTTGTTTTCATGCATCCCGATTTAAACTACCACCGTTCTGTGTTGGAGAAGATTTCTCCACACATTCACCGCACACCGGTACTGACTTCCAGCACGCTCAATGCTGAATTCAACGCTGAGTTCTTCTTTAAAGCTGAACATCTTCAGCGTATGGGAGCATTCAAGATGCGCGGCGCAACGCACGCCATTCTTCAACTTCCAGCAGATGCCGTGGAGAAAGGGGTTTGCACCCACAGCTCGGGAAATCATGGTCAAGCGGTTGCTTTAGCAGCACGAACACTAGGTATTCCGTGCTCTGTCATTGTGCCAAAGAACGCTCCCAAATCAAAAGTTGAAGCGATGGAAGGATATGGCGCTAAGCTCATTTACTGCGAAGCGACACAGGCCGACCGAGAAGCGACTGCCGCCGACTTTCAAGACAGAACAGGGGCCTATTTTATCCATCCCAGCAACGATGAAGATGTAATTTGGGGTCAAGGTACCGCCGCTTTAGAGCTGATGGAAGATGTGCACGATCTGGATATTCTCCTCGTTGCCGTTGGTGGAGGCGGACTTCTTGCGGGCACTTGTCTTGCAGCCGTGGCCATGAACCCCTCGATAGATATTTATGCCGGAGAGCCGGAGTTGGCAGACGACGCCAAACGGAGCCTACAAGCAGGGGAAATCATTCCTGCTCGCGCTTCTACTACAGTGGCCGATGGACTTCGAACAGGCCTAGGCTCCGTCAATTTCCCGGTGATTAAAAAACATGTGCGCGACATCTTAACCGTAAGTGATCCTCAAATTATTGAAGCCACGCGCTGGACATGGGAGCGCATGAAGCAAGTAATTGAACCTTCTGCAGGCGTTCCACTTGCAGTGGTCAGAGCCTATCCAGAGCTCTTTCAGCATAAGCGCGTTGGAATAATCCTATGTGGCGGGAATACGGATTTGAGCCATCTTCCGTTTTGAGCACAAAGCAATTTGTATCTTTCGGAGAACCTATTCCCTTCGAAGAACCACCTACTCTATGAAGTCATTTAGAAGCGATATTACACAAGCCTTGCATCAACTGAAAAATGGAGATGACAAAGCGGCCGACCTACTCTTCCCGCTTTTGTATGAAGAATTGCGAGGAATGGCGGGCAATTACATGCGTTATGAAAACAGAGGCCATACACTACAACCCACCAGTTTAGTGCATGAAGCTTACGTGAAATTGATAGGTCAGGATGATGTAGATTGGCAAGGAAGAACCCACTTTTTAGCGGTGAGCGCCCAAGCGATGCGCCGTATTTTGGTAGACCATGCCCGAACCAAGAAGCGAAAGAAACGAGGTGGTGATGTTCACAAAGTGAATGTAGATGACGTCGATTACAAACTTCTAGATCCAGAAGTTGATGAACATGTATTGGCCATTGACGAAGCACTTACCCTCTTAGAAGCCAGAGATCCCTTTCAAGCTAAAATTGTGGAAATGCGGTTCTTTACCGGCATGACCGTTCAAGAAGTGGCCGATGCCATGGGCGTGTCAAAACGGAAAATCGAGGCGGAATGGACCATGATTAAAGCTTGGCTGCGTTCCAATATACATTTGGAGGGAAAATAAATGGACGCTGAAAAGCATCAGAAAGTAAAGGCCATATTCATTGAGGCCATCGATCTAAAACCTCGGGAACGAGAAGCCTACATTCGTCAGGCTTCCAAAGGTGACACCGAGATTCTAGAAGAGTTGCGTACGCTCTTAGCCAACCATAGTGAAGAGACCATTATGGTCGAGAATTCGGGAAATGCAACGGACACTGCATCGCGAAAAAAACCTCGACAACATCTCTCACCGAAGTTGAGCGACACCACATTCACCAAGCGTTCGGTGATTTGGATGGAGCGTCTTTTTGGTACTCGCCAACGTTTTGGCATTACCCTCATCGTCACTTTCGTGCTTCTCATTGTATTGGGATACTGGTCTCACCGACAGGTTAAAAACAGTCTAGAGGAAATCCGTCGCGAACAACTTCAAGCCGTCTTGGATGCCGATGTGGTGGCCATGCAATACTGGATCCGAGATTTTCGCAATTCTGTTCGATTTTGGTGCAACACACCTGAAGTTTCTGATGAAATCCACTACATCCTTCGCTATAGAAATAGCCCTGAAGAAATAGAGCGGCTTCAATTCTCGCCATGGCAAGATACGCTAACGGGTATTCTTCGTCCTTATTTAAAGAACACCAACAGCGCCGGTTACAATCTCTTTGACGAAGCCGGATATGAATTCGCTGCGTCCGATCGCAGTGTGATTGGCAATCGCCTCAATCCCGCAGGCTTCCGACAACTTTTTGAAGCGAACGCTAGAGAAGGCACATTTAAAGCCCCATTTGATCCCAATAAATTGGTTTACGACGACTATGATGTTCGTTCCATCTATTCCAAACCCATCGTTTGGGCGGGCAATCCCATTTACAATAAAATCGGAGAGCTCATTGGCTACTTCGGTGTGGGTAGATATGCCGACGAAGGTTTTAGCGAAATTGTGAATGTGGCCCGAATGGGAAAAACAGGTGAGACTTATGCCTTCAATGCGGAGGGAATGATGCTCACCGAAAGCCGATTTGTAGATCAACTCAAATCGATTGGTTTAGTTCCGAACAAAGAAGAAGCCGGCAGTTCATTGGTGGTTTCTCTTCGCGATCCAGGAGGTGACCTCACCGAAGGCTACAAGCCTACACAGCCTTTGATTTCACGTAATTTCACGGAACCTGTTGCCCTTTCTATTGCATCCAAAAGTGATTCTTCCATTGCGATTACAGACGTTTTAATCGACCCGTATCGCGACTATCGAGGAGTGAAAGTCATTGGTGCCTATCATTGGTTTCCTGAATTTGGTTTTGGACTGGTAACCGAAGTAGATTACGAAGAGGCATTTGAACCACTCATTTACCTCGACGCGACTTTCGGAATATTGATTTTAATTCTTGCGGTTGTACTCACCTACAGCTTGTACTCATCCTTACGCTACGTTCGCTTGAACAGAAAAGTAGGCGAAGCTGCCCAATTGGGTCAATACACAATGGTGCGGAAGATTGGCGAAGGGGGAATTGGCGAAGTATACCTCGCCCATCACGCCATGCTCAAACGACCGACCGCCATTAAGATCCTGAAGCCAAATATCATATCAGCCGAAGTGGTAGAGCGATTTGAGCGAGAAGTTCAATTGGCTTCGCGTCTCACCCATCCGAATACTATCGAGATTTATGATTTTGGTAGAACTCCAGACGGAATCTTCTACTATGCCATGGAGCTATTAAATGGTTTCACCTTGGCTCAAATCGTTCAGATGCAAGGCGAGTTGCCATTTGAGCGTGCGCTTCACATTCTTCGCCAAGCATCCGCTTCCATTCGTGAAGCTCATAGCATTGGTTTGATACACCGTGACATCAAACCACAAAACATCATGTTGGTGCAACGGGGAGGAGAAGATGATGTCGTGAAAGTGCTCGACTTCGGTTTGGTAAAGGACCTTTCTGACGAAGAAGCTGCTCAAACACGCACCACTCAAGTGACGGGCACCCCGCTATATATGGCGCCTGAACGAATAAAAACACCAAAGAACTCCGACCTCCGAAGTGACATTTACGCCTTAGGAGCGGTAGCCTATTATATGCTAGCAGGCCAGTCCCTCTTCCGTTTCTCCACTGAGATTGACATCATGTTCCAAGTGATTAACACGGAACCCGATCCGTTGCATGAAATCAATACTCAAGTGCCGCAAGAGGTCAGTGATTTGATTCATCGATGTTTGGAAAAAGACCCTGAAAAGAGACCGCAAACCGCCAGAGAATTGCATGCTTCACTCAAAGAACTATCGGGTAAATACCCATGGGACTCGGAAAAAGCGCGCAAATGGTGGTCGAGATTTGAATAATGTGCGGACTTAAGGAAGCAACCGCGCGTGTAATAATGTGAGAGCGAATCTTCAATTGAACGATAATAGTCTAAACACTCGTCATTACATCCTGAGTCACCCTGGCAAAAGGAAATTGAACGAAGACAACGTTTATCCGCAGCATGTAGATGCGGAGGGCGCTCGCACATTCTTGGTTTGTGATGGTGTTGGCGGGAGCAATCGCGGTGAAGTCGCTTCGGATATCGTTTCTCGTTCCATAGGAACGCATCTCTCCTACGCCAGTGAAGTTAATCCTCAAACCATTTGCGATGCGATTCGTTCGGCCGAACAGAGTTTAAATGCTCACTCGGAGCTTTATCCCGAATGCAAGGGAATGGCCTCTACAGTCGTTGGGTTCCATCCAAATTCAGAGAGCAGCGCCTTTGTGTACTGGGTAGGCGACAGTCGACTTTACCACATTCGAAAAGGTGAAGTCCTCTACAGAACCAGAGACCACAGTTTAGTTCAATTAATGGTGGATCAGGGTCACCTCACCGAGGAAGAAGCTCGAAAGAGCAATAGAAAAAACATAATTCTTCAAGCCATCAGCGATGGCAACCGCTTTGCCACACCGGACATCACCGAACTAACGGAAATTGAATCTGGCGACATTTTACTACTCCTTTCTGATGGAATATTGGAAGGCTGTCCTGAATCTGAACTCATCGAACAGCTTTCGAAATGCGAACTCAAGAGTGCTTTTAAAGAAATACGCGTCAAATGCGAAGAGAAGAGTCGAGACAACTTTTCCTTGATCGCGTTGGAGGTTGAGTAATCAATAGTACGGGTTCTGGGCACAAAAAAAGGAGCCTCTACATACAGGTTGCGGTGAAGAAAGGCTCAGTCTTGAAAAGGCTCAGAAAATCAAGGACAGAATTCAACTCGCTCTGTTAGTGTCAGCTCCCTATATCGCTTGCACAGGAACGCGCGCTTGACCGCTTGAATGGTCGCGCCAGACAAACGTATCAAAAAAATAGTTAGTGTACTATATACACTAATAACTTTTTTACTTAACTTGCAGACGGTTAAGCAACGAATTCGCACGGATTCGACTCATGGGTTAGAGAAGGCTATTTAGATAGCTTTCTCTTTTTTTTTGCTTGAAACGGGGATTTGCCAAGGGTAGTATCAAACAAAATTCGGGTGCAAAGCGTTCCTCACGATGCACTGAACTTCTGGTTCATTTGTACCTTTATCCCATGGCCGCTGAATCTGAACACCTCCAAAATCTTTTAAAAACACTTCCAGAAAAACCTGGTGTGTACCAACATTTAGACAAGGATGGAAAGATCCTGTATATCGGCAAGGCCAAGAATCTGAAGAAAAGAGTTAGTAGTTATTTCACCAAACAGCACGACAATGCGCGAACCTACTTACTCGTCAAAAAGGTTCGCGACATCCGAACCATCATTACTGATTCAGAATTTGATGCGCTCTTATTAGAGAACAACCTCATAAAGGAACACCAACCGAAATACAATGTGAATTTAAAGGACGACAAAACGTACCCTTGGATTTGCATTAAGAAGGAGCGATTCCCACGCATTTTCTCTACACGCAACCCCGTTAAAGACGGGAGTGAATACTTTGGACCGTATGCCAGTGTTCGCGTCATGCGCACGGTACTAGATCTGATTCGACAACTCTATCACCTTCGCACCTGTAATCTCAACTTGAGTGAAGAGAACATCGACAATGGGAAATACAAAGTCTGCTTAGAATATCACATCAAGAATTGCCTTGGCCCTTGTGAAGATCTTCAAAGCGAAGAAGACTACATGAACGATGTAGAATCGGCGAGGGAGATCATTCGAGGAAACATTTCTGCCGTGCTCAAACTGCTCAAAACGCAGATGCAGACCCATGCAGAACACATGGAATTTGAAAGTGCTCAAGCGGTTAAGGAAAAAATCGACCTCCTCCAAAAATACCAAGCTAAGAGCATGGTGGTCACTCCTTCCATCACTAACGTAGATGTATTTTCCATCATTTCCGACGCCGAATACGGCTATGTGAACTATTTGAAAATCATTGAAGGAGCCATTGTACAGGCCCACACGGTAGAGTTGAAAAAGAAACTCGACGAATCAGACGAAGAATTATTGGCATTGAGTATCCCAGAAATGCGGAACCTCTTCAATAGTCAGAGTAGAACGCTATACCTCTCTCACGAAGTAGAAATAGATATCCCCAATGTAAAAATCACCGTTCCACAGCGCGGAGATAAAAAACAGCTGGTGGACATGAGTCAACGGAATGCCCGTTACCATCGATCTGAGCGAATGAAAAACATTCAGATTGTAGACCCCGATCGTCACACCAATCGAATCATGCAGCAAATGAAAACAGATTTGCGCATGAATGTGGAACCTCGGCATTTGGAGTGTTTTGACAACTCAAATATCCAAGGCACACACCCTGTTGCAGCTTGTGTGGTTTTTAAAGATGGAAAACCATCCAAAAACGACTATAGAAAGTTCAACATTAAAACGGTAGAAGGTCCGGATGATTTCGCCTCCATGGAAGAAGTCATTTACCGTCGTTATAGTCGGATTCAACAAGAAGGTGGAGACCTACCTCAACTCATCGTGATTGATGGAGGCAAAGGGCAATTGGGCGCTGCATTAAAAAGTCTTGAATTACTCGGATTGCGTGGAAAGATTGCCATTATTGGCATCGCCAAGCGCTTGGAAGAGATTTACTTCCCGGGCGATCCTGTTCCCATGTACCTTGACAAGCGTTCAGAAACACTGAAAATTATTCAACAGGCGAGAAATGAAGCACACCGTTTTGGCATCACTTTCCACCGACAAAAAAGGAGCAAGTCTGCCGTTAAAAGCAAACTAGAAGAAATACCAGGCATAGGCCCCTCTACGGTAAAAATCCTATTGAAAAAATACAAGAGCGCAACGGGCGTTAGCAAAGCAGCCAAAGGTGAGCTAGAAAACCTCGTTGGAAGTAGCAAGGCTCAAAAGATTTGGTCGTATTTTCATGCAGATGAATAAAGCCAAACTACTCTTATTCACATTACTTTTCAGCACGCTTTCCCATGCGCAAGAGCGTCCAAAAGTCGGACTCGCCTTGAGCGGTGGAGGAGCCAAGTCCATGATGCACATCGGCGTAATTCGGGAATTGGAAAACCAAAACATTCGTCCGGATTATGTGACTGGAACCTCCATGGGCGCCATTATTGGAGCCATGTACTGCATGGGGTTTTCTGCAGACGACATCGAAGGTCTACTGAACGAGGTAGATTGGGATGCCCTCCTCAACAACAACATTCCTCGTTACCGATTGTCTTACTTAGACAGAAGCTCTGACGATCGATATACGCTAACCCTGGCGATCGATTCCTCGGGAATTAAAATTCCAGACGCTGTAAACTCTGGGCAATACGTACTTACCACCCTGTCATATTTGCTTCAAGAAGTACACGACAGCACCAACTTTGCCAAATTCAATATCCCTTTCAGCTGCATCACCACCAATCTAGAAACAGGTGAAGAAGTGGTGTTTGATTCGGGCGATCTAGCCCATGTACTTCGAGCTAGCTCCGCATTTCCTTCCATCTTTTCTCCTTTTGAATTAGAAGGCGAATTACACGTAGACGGCGGTATCAAAAACAATCTTCCCATCAGTTTACTTCGCGAAAAGGGAATGGATATAATCATTGCATCTGATGCGCAATCTGGATTGTACACTCGCGACCAACTCACGAATATGGTGAGCATTTTGGAACAGGTGGGCAGTTATCCCAATATGGAGAACTACCGCGAGCAACTGAAGGACGCAACGGTGGTCATCCATCCCGAATTGGATGAGTTTAGCATTGTGAGCTACGAGTTTCGCGATGAAATCATTCGCAGAGGGGCCGAGGCCACCTTAGAGCACAGCGAAGAGCTCTCGCAGTGGGCCGCCTCTGAACCCCTTCCTGAAAGAACAGCTCCCTATCCCTCTCGACAATTATACGTCGATACGATTATCGTTCACGGAGCCACGCTCACTTCTGATCGTTTTGTGCGTTCTACCTTAGGAATAGCCCCAAAAGACACCACTGATTCTGAGGATATCATTGCCGGAATCGAGCGCTTATATGGCAGTCGGTTTTATAAGCAAGTAGATTACCGAATCCATAAAACACGAAACGGGGAGAAAGAGATGCACATTTTTGTGGTCGAATCTGAAGACAATACCCAAGCGCGTTTGGGCATTCACTACGACGATGACTATAAAATGGGGGTACTTCTCAATGTAACCGTGAGAAATGCCTTAGTGAAGAACTCCAAATTTTCACTTGATTTTGTCTTGAGTGAAAATCCGAGAGGCGAATTGAGCTACATCTTTGAGCGCGGGTTTATTCCAGCCTTTGGATTCAAATCCGACTTCCATCAATTCAATGCCAACGTGTACGAAAACGGAAGTCCCATTTCTGAATACACCTACACCGATTTTGGAACCGAAATCTTCCTCCACTCTACACTTTGGGATCTCTACACGATCGGCGGCGGTGTTCGCTTTGAGAATATTGATATCAGTGAACCCATTTTGCGTTCGGAAATTCAAGAGTCAAATACGACATATCTCAACTACTTTGGGTTTATCGATTTCGATTCCTTCGACCGCACGTATAAGCCTACCTCTGGATTTCAACTCAATGGAGAATTCAAATTGATTTCGGAACAGATCGATTTCAAAACATACGCCGAACCCATCTCCATTCTTCACATACAATACGATCAAGCTTTCTGCTTCAGTGACCGTGTTGGGGCTAGAACTCGAATTTTGGGAGCCACCACCATTGGACCTAATGCTCCCTATCCCTATTCCATCTTTTTGGGAAGTATGGGGGAAAATTACACCCAACACATTTTTCCATTTGTGGGTTACCGATACATGGAACTATTCGGTAGAAATGCCCTCACCTTCCGTGCAGATGTTTGGTATGAAGCATTCCCGAATCACTTCTTTACGGCCATTGCCAACGTGGGAACATTGGAAGCGACCGTGGACGAGCTCTTCAACAGTAGTGTAATCTTGGACGGTTATGGCATTTCCTACGGCTACAAGAGTCCACTCGGCCCATTAGAAATCACGCTTTCCAAATCGTCCAACCACTCTAGAATAGACACCTACGTGCGTTTGGGGTTTTGGTTCTAAATTCCCTTTTTGAAGTAGTATCTTTCAGCTTCAAAATCACTCCGCATGAAAAGGGCATGTCTCATCTTCTCTCTGCTATTTTCAATTTGCACATTTGCTCAAGATCGTCCCAAAATAGGCATTGTACTGTCGGGTGGAGGGGCCAAGGGCTTTGCACACATTGGCGTTCTTGAAGTGCTAGATTCTTTAGGCATCCCCGTTGACGCTATTGGCGGAACCAGTATGGGCTCGATCATTGGCGGATTGTACGCCATTGGCCATACGCCAGAAGATCTATCGCAAATCGCCACGACCACAGAATGGGACTTCGTGACCAACCCTAGGCCAGAGAGAAAGTACCTCGCTCCTTACGAAAAGAATTCAGACGAACGCTATGTTCTCACTTTGGACGTCACTGAAGAAGGTCTACAAATACCAGGCGGTTTAAACCCTGGTGAACGAATCCTCAACATTCTCTCTAGGGAAACCATTGGATACCACGACCCGCTGGACTTCCGCAAAGACCTCCCTATTCCCTTTGTCTGCGTAGCTACGGAACTCAACACCGGACGGGAAAAGGTGATGTACGAGGGCATACTTCCTCTGTGCTTGCGCTCAAGCATGAGTATTCCCTCTCTCTTTAGTCCGTTCTATTATGACGATACCTACTTAATTGATGGAGGAACCGTCAACAACTTCCCCGCAGATCACCTGAGAGAATTAGGGGTTGACATCCTCATTGGCGTGGATGTTCAAACCACTTTCAAAGACTCCATTGCCGATCCTACCTTCTTAAAGGTTTTAGAGAAGACCGGGATGTACATGAACGCTTTCACCACCAAAGAGCGGGAGTCACTGTGCGATCTTATCCTAAACCCTGACATGAATGATTTCGGGGTCACCACCTTCGATAAAGCCGCTGAAATCATAGAATCCGGACGAAGGGTTGCAAGAGCCAATATGGACGAGTTGCTTCGCATTCGTGAGCTGTTGGGCGGACCACAGCCAAGGACTGTTCGCAGAAGGCTCCCCCCCAATAGAATTCGAATTGATGAAATTCGAGTAAAGGGCTTGGCTAACGCCTCGAGAAGAAATGTGATTGGTAACCTCGGGTTCAGCGAAGGTGATACGGTATCCTTTGACGATATCGAACAAGGCATGCTCAAAATCCATGGAACCAATCAATTCAGCTTGGCCAATTACCTCACCTATCCCTTCAATGGGAAAACGGTACTAGAAGTTCGAGTATTAGAGAAACCCTCCGGAGTAAAAGCTCGTGTAGGTATCAGATATGACAGTGATTTTGAAAGCGCCGCCCTGCTCAACCTAACCAGTAGAAACGAAATTTTCACCGGTTCCTACATGTCACTCGATCTTGGCATTAGTGCCAATCCACGCGCCAACATCGTGGTGATGAAAGACAATGGTGTACTACCCGGACTAGGGGGTGACTTCAGGTATTGGAATTATCAGAGTGACTTCCACTATGGAGGCGTAAATTTTGGCGAAATGCGCACCGAAGATATCCGAGCGCGACTCTTTCTCACCTCTTCTATCGCCAAATCTACCGCCATCAAACTCGGCGTAGCGTATCACAACACTTCCCAATACAGTGATGGTGCCTTTATTCAATCAATTTTTGGTGAAGTGCGACTCCGATCTGAAAACGTGGAGCTCTTCCTCAACTCTGAAATTGATATTCGAAATCGGAACACCTATGCAACCAAAGGGATATTGATGGAGTTGAACGTCATGTTCATCGGTTCCTTGAATGAGCTATACGGTGGACTTCCGTTTTCTACAGACATCAACTTTGAGAGCAACATTCCCCTTTCAAAAGACTGGACCTTTCGATCCAATTTGTACGGTTTGGTTAATATAGGTTCGTCTGAAATCACACCTCCTTACATCGTCAACTATGGAGGCGTTGGTAAAAATTACATCAACAACAATGTACCTCTTTACGGCTACTCCTTTGCCTATGGTAATTTTGGCTACGCCACCTCTACGTTTGATCCCGTATATGGGCTAAACTCGGCTATGGTAGGATTCGAGCTACAGTACGAGATTTTCAAAAACAACTTTGTTCTAGGAGGAATAAATGGAGCGGCAATTATTGACGACATCTATACACCGTTTGACAAGCAATCATCGTTGTTGCTTACGGGTTTTAAGTTTGAATATGGCATCAACACCTTCATTGGCCCTATCTCAGCTATCCTTCACAAATCTTTTGAATCTTCTGGAATGATGGCGTATCTGAACATAGGATATTGGTTCTAAAGCAGGGGAGCTACCAAGCGAGCAAAACTCTCGCTAACCCGTCTTCGCAAGACCCTTTTATCCCAACGTTCCAAAGTGATTTCTGAACACGACTCCAGGTCTTTCTTGAAGTCTGATTTGAGCGCTTTGGCCATTTCGTTATCGTACACAAAAGCGTTGATCTCAAAGTTGATATCGAACGAGCGATAGTCCATGTTCGATGTGCCCACCGTGCACAAACTTTCATCAACAACCATCGTTTTGGCGTGGATGAATCCCTTCTCATACAGATATACCTTCACACCTGCTTCGAGCATTTCCTTCACATAACTCATCATTGCCGCTTGAACCAGACGTGAATCCGATTTCTTTGGAAGGATGATTTTTACTTGAATACCACTTAATGCAGCAGTTTGCAAGGCAAAGAGTATTTCATCATTGGGAATAAAATACGGCGTAGTAATGAGGATTTCCCTCTGGGCCGTATTGATGGCCGTGAATATCGCCGAGAGAATATTGGCCCAATCCGAATCGGGTCCAGAAGCGGCAACTTGAACGAGAGTAATTTCATCCACCTCAATATCTGGGAAGTAATCAGGAGAAACCTGTGGCGCACTTTCATTCACAAAACGCCACATCAGCAAAAAGTGCATTTGTAGTGATTTCACTGCATCTCCTTCCAATCGAAGATGGGTATCACGCCAATAGCGTCCCTCCGATTTCACATTGGTGTAACGAGAAGACAAATTCACTCCCCCAGTAAACCCCACTTTACCATCCACTATCACCACCTTTCGGTGATCGCGGTAATTTGCTCTTGAGGTGAGCAGTGGAAAAAGTACAGGCATAAAGGGCTTCACTTCAATTCCCGCTTCACGCATGGGGCGCAAAAACCGTCGTTTGAGACTCATACTTCCCACATCGTCGTAGATGAAACGAACCTCTACACCAGACTTGGCCTTTTCGATCAGAGCATCGCGAAATTGACGTCCAACCCCATCGTCTTCTACAATGTAATACTCAATGTGAATGTGATGTTCAGCCTGTTCAATAGCTTCCAGTAGTGCCCCAAAAGTCTCTTCGCCATTACGCAGTAACCTCCATGTGTTTTGGGTTGTCAAAACAGCTCTATCACTGTTAAAAAGTGAATTCACCACCTTCCATTTGTCTTGTAGAAAATGCTTGGTCACCTCTTCGGCCGACTTGACCTGCGAGATATTCTCAAGTTCCCACGTTCGAATGTGTTCATTGTCTCGGATGCCCTTTCTCGAAAAGAGCTTTCGCTTGCGATGGTTCTGTCCGAATAGAAAGTAAATAATCAATCCTCCTATCGGAATGAGATACAGCACCATAATGAAACCCATTGTCTTCATCGGGTTTCGGTTCTCCATCAAAATCCCAATGGCAACCGTTGTGACGAAGAGATAATAGCCCAGTACCAAAAGAGAGTCCCATGTCATAGCAGAAAGATAGCGAGTTTTCAGTCCAAATGCTGGGAGGATACAAGGGTTTTCCGAAATTCGGGGAATGTTGAAGAAGAGCATCCTAAATTCTCTTGCCAAATGGAAAGCGAAATTGAAGCCCGACCCCTATTCAGGTCAGGATACCAAACAGCGCTTTGAAACCATCTTCGCTCAAAATGATTGGAAAGATGCTGAAAGCATTTCAGGTCCTGGCTCTAATTCAGAACAGACGAAAGAGGTCATTTCTACGGTTGAAAATGTCATTGAAACCTATGGCATTTCTTCGCTCCTAGATGTGCCCTGTGGTGATTTTGGCTGGATGAGCAAAGTCGATCTCAAAGGCGCCCGCTACACTGGAGGCGACATTGTTGATGAACTCATTGAGACCAATAAAGTTCGATATGCCGATCGAAAAGAGGTGCAGTTTGAAGCTATTGACCTCATTACTGATACGTTGCCCAAAGCGGACTTGCTTTTGGTTCGCGATTGTTTGGTGCATCTCCATTCCGATTTAATTCACTCGGCACTCAACAACATTAAACGTTCTGGCATTCGCTATGTATTGATGACGACCTTCACTGAACGGAAATACAATACCGATATTCACACTGGCGATTGGCGTCCTCTCAACCTTCAAATCGAACCGTTTAACCTCCCTCCTCCTCTTGCGATTTTCAATGAAAACTGCACGGAAAACAACGGAGCTTACCGCGATAAGTGCCTTGCGTTATGGGATGTAAAAACACTTTGAATGAAACCTTTCAAGACCATTCCGTTCACCCCCTTAGAGCTAGATGTTGCGACACTTTCTTCCCGCGTAGAAGCTCATCGAAAGATGATGGATGCTCGGAGGAGCGTACGACACATGAGCGACCAAACCGTCCCTCAAGACGTGATAGAAAACCTGATTCGCGTTGGGAGTTCCGCACCTTCTGGTGCCCATAAACAACCGTGGCATTTCGTGGCAATTTCTGATCCCAATGTGAAAGCTCAAATCCGTGCTGCAGCTGAAGAGGAAGAAAAAGCCTTTTACAGCGAAAGAGCCCCACAGGAATGGCTGGAGGACTTGGCTCCGCTCGGAACCGATTGGGAAAAAGAGTTTCTCACCACAGCTCCTTGGCTCATAGTGGTCTTTAAAAAAGTGTACGACCATCATCCAGATGGCAGAAAGAAGAACTACTACGTACAGGAAAGCGTAGGCATCGCGTGTGGATTTCTCCTGCAAGCAATTCACAATGCGGGATTGGTGAGCCTCACCCACACCCCAAGCCCCATGAACTTCCTATCCGAAATACTCCATCGTCCAGAAAATGAAAAGCCCTTTCTGCTTATTCCAGTGGGGTATCCAGCTAAAGATGCTGAAGTCCCGGACATACACAGAAAGGACCTTTCAGAAGTCAGTACGTTTATTTAATCACTCCACGGTGATCTTCAAAGATTGCTCGCCCATTCGAACGATGTAAAGACCTGCCGGCAAATCAGCCACACGGATTAGAAGCTGGCCATTGTTCCATTGACTTTTTGTGAGATGTGCCACTCGGGCGCCTGACATGTTAATCACATCCACATCCGCTGGACTGTCTGTCATCAATCGCAACTCCTCCTTTGCTGGGTTTGGAAATGCAATGAAGACACTCGCATCACTCCATTCGCCCGTAGAAATATCTTCAGATCGATTGAAATACGGTTGTCCCATATTTCCATCTACAACGGAGTATTCGTACATCGGCGAATTCAACCTGTGCGTGTAGAACGAATAGGTTTCAAAGCGGATGGTATCATTCTGAGTGAACCCAAATTGTTGAGCCAAAATGGGATCCATCGGAGCGCCATTCATCATCACTGAATCCACTCGAACACGGCTTGAATGTACCATAAGGACCTGAGCACTTCTACCTGTAGGAAGAATCATGTTCCCCCAACCGACTACCGTATCGTGAGAAAAAACATCCTGTCGCAAAGAAATCTGCTCATCATACCATCCTACAGATTCGATGGTAATCTCCATAGGAATCCAAATGTGGAAAGAACCCGACCAATTGCTTCCCATGCTGAGGGGAAATTGTAGATGAGGGAAGGCATAATGTTGAGCCGTATCCAAAGTGTAAAGAGAGTCGGCTCCATCGCCTGTCATAGCTGCCAAGCTGTATCCCTTGCCAACAATCTCGAATCCATCTTCATAGAAGCCGTTTGCATCCTTGCTGTAATAGGAAAAGAAATCGGTAAGAATGAGTCCTCCACCCAAATCAACCGGATTCTCAGATTGCGCCATTGAGGTTGGGAAATTAGAACTCGTCACTGCGTCGTACGACAATTCTATATTGGCTCCCGAGAACACTCCGGACAAATCCCATGTTGCATTAGTACCAGGAGCAAGAGTAGACGCTCCTGCAGCTACCACTTTCAAGTGTGCGGTATCTGGATATACTGGAATTGAATAATCCGAGCTATTGATTGTAATTTGAGCGGATAACCCGGTTACGGTTAACATCGCTAAGCTAGTTAAGGCAGTTTTCATGTGGATTGGTTTTGTTAATTCCATGATTCAAAGGTTAAAAGATCAATTCGAAATACCTTAGACATTATAGTGAACAGCCTTTCTAACAGAGTGAATGTGGAATTCACATTGATGAATAGAAATCATTAAAAGATCTAATCATGTCGTTGCAGACCCTCAAGTTAAGCAATAAGAATCTAGTTCAAACCAACAGCTTTATCAATGGACGTTGGAAAAGCTCCGTCAATACTTTCCCCATCACCAACCCAGCAACGGGTGAAACCCTAGCTGAAGTTGCCGACGTGGGCGTTGAGGAAGCTGAACTAGCCGTACAAGCTGCTCATGCGGCCCTATCTGGTTGGAGTGGACGCTCAGCGCAAGAGCGACAAAAAACCATGGAGAAATGGCATTCGCTCATCCTTCAGAATTCCTCCGATTTGGCTCAACTCATGACCGCCGAAATGGGAAAACCCATTGTTGAAAGCAGAGGCGAAGTGCAGTATGGAGCTTCCTTTATCAAGTGGTTTGGCGAAGAGGGTAAACGAGTTTATGGCGATATCATTCCATCCCCTAAATCCGATAGGAAGATTGTAACCCTCAAACAACCCATTGGTGTTTGTGTGGCAATCACACCATGGAATTTTCCATTGGCCATGATTACTAGAAAAATTGCACCCGCCCTGGCAGCAGGATGCACCGTAGTGATTAAACCCGCGGAAGACACTCCGCTTACCGCGCTTGCTCTCGCTGAATTATCTCGAGAAGCAGGTTTTCCTGATGGAGTGATCAACATCATTACCTGCTCCAAAGCAGAAAGTGTGGGCACCCACTTGACCACTCATCCATTAGTGCGAAAAATATCCTTCACGGGATCTACCGAGGTGGGGCGTATACTTATGAAAAACGCTGCAGAAAACATTGCCAAGATTAGCTTGGAGCTAGGTGGGAACGCCCCTTTCATTGTGTTTGACGATGCAGATATTCCCAGCGCTGTTGAAGGAGCCATTGCCTCGAAATACAGGAATGCTGGTCAAACCTGTGTTTGTGCCAACCGGATCCTGGTACAGTCGGGTGTGTACGACGCCTTTATAGAAGCCTTTACTGAAAAAGTTCGTGCATTGAATGTGGGAAACGGAATGGATGAAGGCGTTCAAATTGGTCCACTAATCAATGCTGCAGGAATTGAAAAAGTAGAATCGCTTTTAGCCGACGCCACCTCCAAAGGTGCCAAAGTGACCACAGGAGGAAGTCGAAACTCATCGGGTGATTTGTTCTTTCAACCTACCGTAATTGAAGGGGTAAAAGAGGATATGAAAATGAGTTCTGAAGAGATTTTTGGTCCTGTATCTCCGATCTACAAATTTGAAACCGAGGAAGAAGCCATAGAGATGGCGAACAACACCATCTACGGTCTTGCCTCTTACTTCTACGCCAGGGACATTGGAAGAATTTGGCGCGTTTCCGAAGCTTTGGAGTACGGTATGGTAGGTGTAAACACCGGACTTATTTCAACAGAAGTTGCTCCATTTGGAGGCATCAAGCAAAGTGGAATGGGACGAGAGGGTTCAAAGTACGGCATTGAAGACTACATTGAGGTGAAGTATGTAGCCATGGACTACTAAAAGCTCCACTTTACACGTCCAAATATCGTCGTGTTGAACAGGGCAGGATTGTCCTCCGCATCTCGAGCCGTGAACATCTGAGCGAGAATCATAGCGTCCCAGTTATTCGATATGCTGTAAGTGACACCCGGCACCACTGCAGCTTGGTCAAAATTGTGCGACTGGAACCACGAGAAGTTCAGCGCCCAAAGCGACGTTAGATTGTAACTAGCGGTGAGCATCAAGGTATGTCGGTAAGGAAAAATATTTTTGCTAGACAGTCGCGTGTTTCTCAGGGCTAGTTGCTCAATCAATGTGGGGTTCAGGCTGCCCAAACCATTGTACAAGTACGATAACGAGGCATAGATCCCATTCCCAAACATGTAATCTCCGCCAATGGTCGCAGTGAAATTACTTTCACTTTCAACCTCATCGGTGCTGATATATTGAGCGAATTCTCCCTTGAAGCCCACACCACCGATAGCCCCTGCCCATCCACCGCCAATCACTACGTCGTGGTAGGTATATCCCACCAAAACCTGATAATCATACAATCGATAATTACTCTTGTACAAAGCTGCCAACGTACTTTCTTCCAACCCATTTGTAGAGGGTGAATAGGCCAGTGAAACCGATGAATATCCATCCCCTAAATTGTACTGGAAGTTCACGGCATCCGTACCGGGACGCTCTTCGTAGTCAAAATCAAAGTAATTGTATTGATTGAAGATATCGTTGGGATTAAACACATTGTGAATACCCCAATTGATACGCTGTCTACCCACTGTTAACGCGATGCGATTCGTTTCATAATGGAAGAACAATCGATCAATTTCAGAGAGAAAGACAACATCTCCATCGTCGTTCCAAACGTGCTTCAAATCCACCAATCCCGGATCTGAATCTACACTTTCACGAAAGCCCACCACCGAAGATTGGTAACCGTAAAAGATTCTATTTCTAACCCCCATTTCAACCGACCACCACGGGGGACCTGCGCTGTACTGGGTTCCGAACGAAAAATTCAGTCGGTTATGAATCAGGTGATCATCATATGAGGCGGGAATCGCATCTTGCAAAAAGGGAGGGATCAAGCCCTTGTTCACCCAAGTTTGAGATGGGAGATACTTGAGATATCCGCCTACAGTAAACTCCCTTTGTGCGAATGCACTAACCCCCATGAGGATGAGAAGTATGGAAAGTGACTTTTTCATTTTAATTCGACAATCCAAATCGCCCTAAGAACTTGCTCTTTGGCATGTTGATACGATATCCAATATTCACTCGTACATAAGTGTGAATATTGTTGAATAGATCACCATTGATGGGTTTTGTAAGCATATATCCGTTGGCTGACACACCTCCAAACCAGCGATCTGCGTGGTAGGACAACATGGCTCTACCTTCTACCATTCCACCGAGCTCCAGCTCAATGTTATTCCGAACATCGTTCACCTCTTCAACCACCCCTACCGAGGTGGCAATCCCCGGAGCCAGCATCAAGCCCAAAGACCACCGTTCAGAGAAGACGAATGAATACGTATATCCGATATTGATTCCGGTGGTGAGGGTTTCGTAGCCTGTTACATTCCGTAAATCATAGAAGAAAACTTCCGCGTCATCGGGAACAATAACCGTATCTGAAAATATGTGATCGTATCCCGCAGAGAGACCTAGTATCCAGCTTCCGGCCGACTTCTTCTGAGCCTGACTTTGCCATAACAGCGCGCGATGAGAATACGTCTCCTCGTTGAATCCATAATACGCATTTGCATAAAAAGTGCGCGATTGCAGTCCAGGAACCAAAGGCAGTGTAGCATTGTCATCAAACCAATTGGGGTTGAAAACTTCGGGATTGGAAATGTGATATCCTGAGTAGTGTTCATAGAACCCACGAATCCACCAGTGATCTCCGGTGTACCCAAGCGCCAATCCGAAGTTATCGGTCTCTCCTTTGATAGGGTCCGTGTAGTTAAAATGCCCCAATGGCGTGGTGAACCACACGTTGAGCCACTTGTAACTAAACATCAAACCGAAGGTGGGAAAACCGTTGTTTGTAGCCAGCCGCAACACGTTACCATAGCTACTAAAAGCCGCGAGATTATTGGCTTTTTGTTCCATCGCAAGGCTTAAATTCCCAAACTGCCGAAAGTCGCGCACATAGTTTGTGTCCTGTTGTGAGTACAAGAACAAACTAGAGAGCGTGAGGACAATCGACAGGAGGAATCTGGTCATTTAAGATCGTGTTTCGTCGTTAATGACTTTACCGTCTTCCAAAGTTATCACTCTTCTTGCCTTATCAATGACCCGTTGATCATGCGTTGCAAACAAAAACGTAATGTTCTCTTTTGCATTGAGTTCTGCCATGATATCCAACAAATTAGACGTAGAATGACTGTCCAAGTTAGCTGTAGGCTCATCGGCAATTACAAAGGTTGGTCGACTTGCTAAGGCTCTAGCTACAGCAACCCGTTGTTGTTGTCCTCCGGACAATGCGGAAGGCTTATCTCCTTCTCTCCCCTCCAAACCGACAGCACTCAGTAGTTCTTTCGCCCGCTTTGACCTTTCGGCCTTAGGAATTCCCTGCAACTGCATAATGAAGGAAGTATTCTCTTCAGCGGTTAAGACCGGAAGCAAATTGTAGGCTTGAAAAACGAAGCCGATGTGCTTCAATCGGAAATCGATCAGTGCATTCTCCGAAAGGTCGTTGATCACCTCTCCTGAAACCACAACTTGGCCACTAGTTGGCTGATCTAGTCCACCAATCATATTGAGCAAGGTCGTTTTACCACATCCAGAGGGACCTACAATGGCTGTAAACTCTCCTTGTGAAATCTTCAAACTCACACCGTCAACCGCATTCACAGCAACCGCGTCTGCATCGTATGTTTTGTGCAAATCTATCAGCTCTACAACCGTATTCGACTGACTCATAATCCAATGATATTAAGGGATTCTTCTACTTTCTTGGGAAGGGTAAATCGGTACCCGAGATATAGTCTGTTGTAACTGTTGAAATTGGAAACGGGACTTACTTCCGCACCTGCGGCAAACGATGAATATCCGATACTGGAAACCCCGAAATACCATTGGTCTCCATTGTAACCTACAATAAATCGGCCCTCTGTAAGGAACACGGCCCGAGTGGGTAAGTCCACATAGTCGTCTTCAGATTCATCAAAGGCATTGCTCCAATTCATCCCCAATCCAGGGGTGAGACCTATGTGCAGGAACCACTTGCGGCTATCACTCAACACAAAGGTGTATTGGTAACCCACATTCGCCGCAATGGAGCGACTACTCACTTCCCTCCAATTGGAGGCTTGTTCAAAATTCGGTTTCTGAATAGCCGGAATGAAGGCGCTATCACCAATAGCGCTTCCATACGAATACGTTCCTCCTGCCACCCAAGATCCGGCGCTCTTCTCTTGACGTTCCAACTGCCACAAACTGGCCATGCTCGAGTAATTCTCGTCATTGAAAACCCAATTCCAAGAGGCGTAATAGCGTACCGAACTGATATCGGGTCTGTACGGATATCCACCTGTACTATCTAGGTAATTGAAATCGATGAAATCAGGGTTGGTAAGATGATAGCCACTGTAAATCTCAAAGAAGTTTCGGAAATACCACTTGGGCATGGTAAAACCAAAGCCAATTCCAAAATTCTCCGTGTGACCATATACTTCATCCGAACCTTTTGAGCTCAGTCGTTTGGTAAATTCAAACGTCAGCCATTTATAATCTACACCAAAGCCAAAGCCGGTAATATCTGCCGTGCTGTATTCCAAACTCTGATCCGTCGAACTGGTAAAATCGAAAGATTCACTTTTGGTATTCAAGACGGAAGTCACCACCAACTTATCTCGAAAAGAAACAATATGATCTCTTTGTCCAACTGCCACTAGCGGCAGAAACAGAACTACGAAAACTACAACCCTCATACGCTTCGAATAGCTTCAACAGGATTCAACTTCAACGCTTTAAAAGCCGGATATAAAGAAGCCAAAAGCGTCATAACAACCACCATAAGAGCAATGCCAAAGTAATAATCCGGCACGGGAACAGGGTACACAATACTATCCATACCATAGGCATTCAAGCCCTCACCCACACTGCTCAAATCCATACCCGTAGAAGCCGTTGAAACAATGGTCAGGTGCCCCAACAGAATCCCAACCGGGGCTCCAACGGTACCAAGAAACAGTGTTTCCAATACAATCATTCCAAAGGTTCTACGCTTATTCATTCCAATGGCCATCAACATTCCCAGTTCGCGCTTGCGCTCTAAGATCGCCATCAACATCGTATTCAAGATACCAAAGGTGATGGCGAAAAGAATGATGCCAATGAAAATGTACAGACTCACAGCCATCATATCATCCGCGTACCCCAATTCGGGTGAAACCTCTTGCCAAGATTCCACTTCCAAATCTGGAAATTCCGCGCTTAACTTCTCCGCCCATTCTCGCGACGACTCTTTGTCGGCCAATTTGTAAATAATCTCATGAGCCACCCCTTCCTGCGCTTCAATATCTCGAGTTAAATCAGAGCGTAGAACCTGTACTGTACTCTTGTCGTACGCACTGGAAACCGTCTTGAACATCCCTGCGATATAGTATCGGCTACCCGCGCTATATCCATCAACATTCTGGAAATCGAACGTGATCCAATCTCCCAATTGCAGTTTCAATTTTTCCGCCAATGCAGTTCCAACATAGGCATAACTCACGCGTTCTGACGGTGGGAAATACTCTCCTTCCACCAAGCGTGTATTCAAATCACAAACCAATGTATCTCGAGCGGGATCAATCCCAGAAATCATCACTCCAGCAGAGCCTCTGGCGGAGGAAGCCATTCCTGTGATATTGAGTCTAGAAGTATGCGCAACATAATCTGGAATCTGTTTACTCGCTTCTTCAACTTCCTTCAAATTGGGGATAAACAAATTGACAAGTGGCTCTTCCGACCAGCCATTGGGGTGTACTTGAGCGTAACCGAGATAGGTAGAAAGGGCACTATCCGTTCTTTGCTCATTCATCCCCAAACTAAAGCCACTTAGAAAAATACCGGCCCAAATTCCAACGGCCATTGCAAGAACCACAACTGCACTTCTCACCTTACTTCGCCACAGATTTCTCCAGGCAATAACGATGGTCATTTTTAGCGTATTCATAGCAGAAAGATTAAGAGCGCATGGCGGTTACCGGTTTTAATCTCGATATGACAATAAGTCCGTAGCAACTGATCAACAATGTGAGGAAAAGTAAGCCCATACTGTGAACCAGAGGGATGGACCAATCTATACTGGATTGCATCGCTGCATCCATCCCCATATCCCTCATTGCATCCATGGCCTTTCCGGTTAGTTGAATGGGGTGATTGTGGTAATAGACACCGATAGGTCGGGTAATGACAATGGCAGCAACGCTTCCCAAAAGTGCCATGAAGAAGGCCTCCATGAAAGCAACCACCATCAATTGCCGCCTGCGCATACCAAGTCCAATCAACATCCCGTATTCACGCTTTCTTTCGGCGGCAAGCATGATAAAGGTTCCCAACAAACTAAAAGAAATCACAATGTATAAGATCCCTGCCATCAATATTCCTCCGGCAGAATCAGCTTGAATGGTTTGCACGAGTTCGGGCATCATTTCTCGCCAGTTCATCACCTCATAAACCGATGTATCCACCTTTGACCGTATGGCCTCCGTGAGCTCGGTGAGGTCCTCGTCAGGGGCAATATCGATAGCCAAAGCAGTGATTCGATGATCGGCCGCGTAGATATACTGGCTCATGGCCAAATCCATGAAAACCGTACCCTTGTTCAGGATGGGGTTAGAAAGAGTGGCGATTCCAGTAACGGGTTGTAAGGCTGGTGCACTCTGCCCGTGATATCCCTGTCCGATGAAAACGATGGAATCACCTATTCCTACCTTTAGAAAATCGGCGAGTTCAGAGCCTATAATCACTCCATCTCCTGGATAGCCAAATCCTTCCGGAGTTTGATTTGAAAATACTCCCTTGTCAAAGTGCATCACCGATTCGCGATCGATATCAAAACCCTCCACCTGAACGGGGCGAGAATGAAGACCTTCGCTTGAGAGGCTAAAGCTGGACAAACGGGGAGAAACGCCTACTACCCCTGAAACGCCTTCCACGGTTTCGATGAGGGATTCATCCATTTCAAAGCTGTTGTCTAAAGTCTGCTCCTCCCAATATCCCTTCTTGTGAATTTGAATGAAGCCCTCGTGCGATCCCACCACATTGCGGACCATTAAATCATAGGTGCCCAATTGAAGCATGCGCATGCTAATCACCGCAAATCCGGCAAAGAAAACCGCAGAAGCTGTAATGATCGTGCGTCTTCTATTTCGCCACAAATTTCTCCAAGCCAATCGTAAATAGAGCATAGAAGGTGATTTAACGTACGCGTCTCATGTTCTGAACCGAAAAGAAATTCTCTGGAAAAGTCACATCAAAATCCAATTCGATGTACTTCAGCTCTGTGTAATATCCATCCTCCTCGTCAAGAGGAGTCATTCGCATCCTGGAAGGAAGCGTTCGTCCATCAAATTCAACGACATCAAAACCCTCCATGCGTTGAACCAACTCATCGCGCTGATCGTAAAACTCCGTTTGCCATTGAAGATTTTCATCCACCGTAATCCAGGAGACCAATTTTCCCCAAACTACAGGCGCCTCGGGTTTAGGCTTGCTTTCAATCACATAGCACTCTTTCCCCCTTATGGTTTCTCGGCGAAGTAAGGTATGCGTATAATCCACCACCAGTGAGGATTCTCGCACTAGATCATCATTGTTGAAGTCACTGCCCATCCAACTTTGCGCCATCATACTCGGCGGCATTTTCACCTGGCGATTGATGGTCGGAATGTAGTTCCAAATCTCTTTATCGCGCTTTAAGAACACCGTGCCCTTATCTCTAGCTGGAGCATTGATCAGCACAAGACTGGAATCGCTTCCCGCACTCCATGATGTGGCGGTAATCGTTCTCTCCCACGTTGGACGAACTATCTTTATTTCCATCACTCCTTTGCTGGTTGATCCCCGGAGTTTGTCCTCGCTTTTCTTCACGATTTCATCGGCCGACTGACCATAGGAGAAAACAGAAATGACGAGGACGAGCAAGGTCAATAGTCTTTTCATCTTTATTGAGTCTTGAGGTTATATTCTGATTTGAGGCGGTTCACCATTTTTTCGAGAGGGTAGTCTTCTTTCATGCTTAGCAAACCCAAAGCAATTCCATCAAACTTGGCACCGATGTACAGTACTTCAGCTTCTGGATCGTCGTATCCCAGCTCTTCAAAGAGAGGAATCATCAACTGCAACTTGTTGGAGCGAATTGCGGAGATGTGATCGTGCAAACTTTCCACCACATCCTCTTGAAGTGCAAGTTGAATAAGCAAACGCACCCATTCCGGATTTCCCTTTGTGAAGAGTATGCTGATATCAATCATCTTCAACAATCGATCGTGTGCGGATTCATCTTCGCCAAAAACATCCCACACTTCAGACGACTGCTCCATGAGATTATCGAAAACGGCAATGAGGACATCCACCTTATTGTCGAAGTGATGATAAATCAACCCCTTTGACACACCTGCTTCTTTCGCAATGGTCGCCATGCTCGTCTTGTCAAACCCATGCTTGGAAAACAATGGAAAAGCCGCATCCAAGATCGCTTTTCGGGATTGCGCTTTTATCGATTTATTCTGTTCTGGAGTCCGAGGCATTTTTAATTGACTTAACGGTCAGTCAAAAGTAAGACAAATTTCTAAACCTAGAATAATCACCCGGTTAAATTTTCATTTTGACCAGAGGGGCATACGTCGTGTTCAGAATAGAAAAAACGAAATCGTATGAACCAATGGGTGATGAATGTGGTTGAACATTGTACTTTTGTACAAAATAATTCAGCTATGTATCCAGAAGACCTCATCGCGCCAATGCGTCAGGAGCTTACCAGCATCGGATTTAACGAAGCTCGTACCGCCGCAGAGGTAGATCAATATCTCGCAAACGAAGGAACCACACTTGTTGTCATCAACTCTGTATGTGGTTGCGCTGCCGGAAGTGCTCGCCCTGCCGTTCGTATTGCACTAGAGAACACCGACAAAAAGCCAACTCAATTGGTTACTGCTTTTGCAGGAAACGATGTAGATGGCGTGAATAGAGCACGTGCTGCTATGGCACCATTCCCACCATCATCACCTTCTATGGCCTTGTTCAAGAACGGTGAATTGGTTCACATGATTGAGAGACATCACATTGAAGGAAGAACAGCCGACATGATTGCTGAGAACCTAAAAATGGCTTTCGACGAGCATTGCTAATCGGACAAATAAAAGCCTAGAGTTTCCTCTAGGCTTTTTTTGGCTCCAGACGCAAAGCGTGATTAGATAAAATACAAAAGCCCCCAGAGGAAGAACCTCTGGGGGCTTTTTAATGTAACCCTTGGTCTCTCTTGGCTTACTGAATCACAAATTTCGTTGTGTTCACTTCGCCAGACTCATTAGTGAGAACAAGCATGTATACGCCTCCGTTCAATTCAGCGCGATCGATAACGAGCTCTTGAGAAGCTCCGTTGTATGTACGCAATGTGCGACCAGCAAGATCCAATACACGTGCATTGTAAACTCCTTCTGGAAGAGCAACTACTGCGCGTTCTGTCATTGGATTTGGAGTAAGGAAGATGTTTTCTTTAGAGAACTCATCTACGCTGATGCCCCCATCAATACCATTACAAGTATTGAATTCGTAACGAACAATGCTATTGTTTCCGTCGGTTGGACGCGCGAAGTAACGGTTATCAGAGAATGAACCGTTGTCCACACCACAACCACCGATTGAAGAGAAGTCAGCCGACTCTTCCACGGCACCGCTACCACCTTGTGCGTCAGGAGTACCGTTGATAAACTTCCACTGAACATCAGCTGGACAGAAATTAGGAACCGTTACAGAGTAAACTCCGTCACCGTCGTTGTCTAACATTTCCAATGCATTGGTTTGCCAGTTGGTGAAATCACCTGCGATAAAGATCTTACCGTCACCAGCAGGAACTTCGTTGTTCATGTCCACTTCAAAAGTGATATCAGCCGCTGGTGGATTCGGCACACAAGTACCATAGGCAATAGAATTGTAACAACGAACCGGAAGTACGGTATCTGTACCGAACTCAATCACACGGTTGGAACCACCTTCTGAGGTTCCCCAGTTGCTATTGATACGACACTTGCCTTGGAATGAAGCCAATCCTGTAGCGTTATCTACTTGCACGTTCAAATCTGTGTACGTAATCGTGTAAATCAAGTCACCATCTGAATCGTCCAATGTATCACCAGCCCATGCATTTGGTTCGCCTGCAAAATCAACAATGTCAGTTGCAGGATCGAATGAACATACATTGCTCATGTCAATTTGGATAGTTACATCCAAAATAGCAGGAGTTGTTGTAGGACAAATACCTGGATTCGGGTTGTCATAACAAAAAGTATCCAATTGAACCGCAGCACCACTTACCGTGAACGTACGGTTTCCTGAAAAACCAGACTCCCATCCGCCAACACCGTTGAGGAACTTGTATTCGTAATTACCATCTGGAAGGTTTGCAGTGAATGTCCAAATGCCGTCCATATCTGGATCCGCCATATAAACAGCACTATCTGGATTAGACGAAGCGTCATTCCAATCCGTGTAAAGGCCCGATGCATCAGCTGATGCAAAGTTACCTGCAGCAATCACAGTATCCTGATTGGGATTTGCTGCGTTAAGATCTACGGCAAAGTTAACAGCGTAAGTCTGAGCACCTGCTCCGAGTGAACCGCCAACCAACAATGCCAATGCGTAAAGTTTCTTCATAGCTATTCTGTTGTAAGTGTACTTTTTACAATTACTGCTAATTTAAGAAAAAACCTTTCACACGTAACTTGTATTTGAGAAAGTTGACAGGTGTCAAAAGAATTCGTGTAATTTGGACACTTATTACATGACCTGTTATGCGCCGAATCACAACATTCATCATCCTTTTCGCCCTTTTCTCACAATTTGGCATGGCCCAAAATTTTTCTATCGAACGAATGGATCCCCCTTCTTGGCGACCCGATTCGGATGGAGATCGATTGGAAATATTGGTAAAAGGTATCGACTTGAATCATGTTCAAGATGTTATATCTGACAATAGGAATGTCACTATCGCATCGTTTTCACTGGCAGACAATCCGCATTATATCTTCATCCGAGTTAACGTAAGTCCCGTTTCCCAGGAACAAGATGTAACGTTCACATTTACAGGAGGTAGAATATCTGAGTCCGTAAAATGGACCGTTAAACCAAAGGAAGCACACCATCATGGTTTATCGGCCTCCGACTATCTCTACCTCATTACCGCCGACCGTTTCGCGAATGGAAACCCGAAGAACGACGTGGTGGCGAGCATGAACGAAGACTCCATTGCCCGTTCAGAACCCTATGCACGTCATGGCGGAGACGTTGAAGGCATAACAGATCATCTTGATTACATTCAGAGTTTGGGTATCACAGGCCTTTGGATTAGTCCACTTGTGGAAAACAACGAGTATCAATCGTCTTATCACGGTTATGCCATCACCGATCATTACCAGCTAGATCCCCGAAATGGAACTAATGAAGAATACCGAGACTTGATCGATGAACTTCACGATAGAGATATGAAGATTGTAATGGACATGGTTTACAATCACTTTGGAGATCAGCATTACCTATTTCGCGACCCACCTTCTACATCCTGGTTCAACCAATGGAAAGAATATACGGGAACCAACTATAGAGCAACCGCTCTGATGGATCCATATGCATCCGACTTTGACCAAAAGAAGATGAGCGACGGCTGGTTTGACCATCACATGCCCGATGTGAATCAGCGCGACCCTCACATGGCTACCTGGCTTATTCAAAACA
The DNA here is from genome assembly GCF_008933165.1 of Phaeocystidibacter marisrubri. Lineage (NCBI taxonomy): Bacteria > Pseudomonadati > Bacteroidota > Flavobacteriia > Flavobacteriales > Phaeocystidibacteraceae > Phaeocystidibacter > Phaeocystidibacter marisrubri. The sequence goes on along the minus strand of NZ_WBVQ01000003.1, from coordinate 37,876 downwards.
GCATTTGGTGGATTGATGAGTTTCATATTGATGCTTTCCGAATTGACACCTATGCTTATCCCGATCAAAAATTCATGGCGATCCTAGATAGCACCTTGCTTCATCGCTATCCTGATTTCTTCATTTTCGCTGAAACATGGGTCCATCACGAACCCACACAATACTGGTTTGTGCGTGATAATGTTGATCGCGCCTTCAATTCACACCTTCAAAGCGTAACGGACTTCCAACTCTACTTTGCCATCAAAGAAGCACTGACATCCGATCCGGGATGGAGTTCAGGCATTGCGAAAATGTACTACGTATTGGCCCACGACTACCTCTATTCTGACCCCAACCGATTGGTAACTTTTGTCGATAACCACGACGAGGGGCGCTTCTTCGGAATGATTGGTGAAGACATACGCAAGTACAAGATGGGTATAGGATTTATGCTAACTACCCGCGGTATTCCTTGCCTTTACTACGGCACAGAAATCTTGATGAAAGAAACCGATGGTCACGGTAAAATGCGTCAGGATTTTCCGGGTGGCTGGAAAGAAGATACGATCAACAAATTTGAAGTAGATAACCTGAGTGATCTAGAGCGAGAGGCTTTTGAATTCACGCAACACTTGGGTCAACTGCGAAGAGACGTTCCTGCTCTTTCTGTCGGCACCTTAAAACAGTGGGCTGTTACAGATGATGTATACGCCTACACTCGTCAGGCAGATGATAGAACTTTTATCATCTTGATGAATGGCGGAAGCAAAGAACGCGTGATTGACTTTGGCAAGTACGATGAAGTCCTTTGGGGTCACCGCCAATTTGAAGTGCACGGATCAACGGATTTCCCTACAGGCGAAGTCATCCATTTGGAGAACTCATTCAAACTCCTTCCCTACACCATTCACATTCTAGAAGTAAGCAATGAGCCATTTGAATGATGCTTAAAGCTAAATTCCTCAACTTTGCGGTGTGAAGAGAATTCTAACAAACGGCCCTGCATTAATTACAGCTGGAATTTGTGTTCTACTTATCCTCCCTCTATTGGTGATGGATGGTATGTTCATGGACGCTGTCATCTATTCTGCGGTAGGTAGAAACCTAGCCGAGGGCACAGGCACTTTTTGGTTCCCCTATTTTTCGGAAGCGCACATGGCAAGCCCGACTTTCCATGAGCACCCGCCATTGGCCTTTGGCTTTATGGCATTGTTCTACAAACTGTTTGGTTCCGGAATTCACACGGAACGCATCTACACTGGAGTTACGTTCATCATCACTGCCGTTCTTATTGTAAAATTTTGGCGGATGATTTGGCCAACGCATTACAAAATGGCTTGGCTTCCCGTGCTTCTTTGGGTCATCACTCCCTTGGTGATGTGGTCTTTCCGCAACAACATGCTCGAGAACACCATGGGCTTATTTGTGTTAGGTGGAACGATGGCAGCCTACAGAGGATTCAAGGCTGACACTCGACATTTCTACTGGGCCGCTTGGGCAGGACTCCTTGTAGTTTGCGGCTTCATGGTGAAAGGTTTACCTGCACTTTTTGTGTGGACTACACCGGTTGCCTTCGCTCTTGCTGAAAGAAAGAATTTTTGGAAGAGCATTCTTCAAGTTGTGATTATGATGGTAGTTGCGGGCATTGCAACCTTTGCCCTTTACATGTACGAACCCGCTCGAGAAAGTTTGGACATCTACCTCTTTGAGCGGACTGCCAACCGTCTGAATAGCGTTGGAACCACCGACAACTCCTTCACAATTGTAAAAGTCCTTCTGGAGAACCTCATCGTACCATTTGGACTTACAATTCTGGTGGGCACAATCTTCTCTCGTATCAACAAAGAGAGATTGCAATGGAGTCCAAGTATCTCCGCCTTGCTCTTTATGGGACTTGCTGGAAGTGTTCCCTTCATGCTCACTACGTATCAATACGGTCACTATCTCGTTCCAGTCATTCCTTTCTTTGCACTGGCCTTTGCAAGTATGCTGCGTCCGATCATCGAAAAGACAACCAGCAAATGGCGCAGGAATGTGGTTCTTCAAATCTCTGGATGGGTGCTTATCGGGGTGGGGATTGGAATCTCTGTTTATACGGCTGGGAAAGTTGGTCGAGACAGCGATCAACTGCACGATGTGCGCATTCTACGCGACAATCTTGAGTCGGGTACCATTCTTGAAACAGACGCGGCCACCAATTCTTACTGGTCATTTAAAGCTTACCTAGAGCGTTACGCTCATATTCGACTATCAGATAGAATTCAGTCGACCGAATCAGCCTATCAACTCGTGCCAAAAGGCGCTGCACCCAACAGTGCGCACCCCATTCAGTCCGACATCAGTGTTCAGTTGATTGAATTTGATCTGTACGAAGCAGATCATGGGGAATGACATTGCTGTTTGCAAACGATTGTATTCGGTTAAAAATGGCTTATCAGGTGAAAATCTGGTAGATTGGCATCACGGGGAGGTGGGCAAATTATTTTTACCCACGAAGCATCCCACAGCATTATTCGCCTTTTTTCAAGCAGACATTTTACGGACAATTCTGCATTCGCCGAAGAACGCGGCTTAGCGCTTTAAACTTCACGAAGAACTAGACCATTGGTCGTTATTTTGTCCAATAAAAAAAGCGACGAATTCCCTCGTCGCCTTTCCTTCATTTCGCAAAGTTTACTCAACCAAAGGTTCATTTGGATGGCTGAATAAGGGTTCACGTATACGCAGGGTAAATAGAGCTGCCAGAACCATGAATACTCCTCCAAACATCAAGTAATTGATGCTGTAGTCATTGAAGAAGGAATGAATAATCGGGCCTCCGATAAATCCATTGATGATTTGAGGAATCACAATGAAGAAGTTGAATATTCCCATGTACACCCCCATCTTATTGGCAGGTAATGAATCTATCAACAGAGCGTAAGGCATCGCCAAAATACTTGCCCAAGCAATCCCCACTCCTATCATGCTTACCCATAAGTAGTCTGCATTGTGAACAAATAAAAGACTGATCAATCCAACGCCGCCCAACATCAGAGACGCAAAGTGTACAAACTTTCTACTCGTCGCCTTGGCGAGTGGATTCAAGAGAAAGGCAAAAATGAGTGCTATAAAATTGTAGATCCCGAACATCACTCCAGTTTGATCCCCTGCGGTTTGATGTTCCTTCGCCAGGCTCTTTAGCTTACTTATTAGTTCGAGCCCTTCAATACTTCCATGTTCCATTACTGCTGAAGTAAGAGCACTTCCAACAACGATATCATCTCCCTTGTCTATGGAGCTTTGAACCAATTCATATCTTTCTTCAAGTATACCCTTAAAGAGTTCAGGTTTCGAATCTTTAAGCTGAACCACTTCTTCCCAAATCTTCGATTCATCCATCAATATTCCTTGACTTACAAACGATGAAATGGAACTGTTAATGAAGTACCTATCTTCCGAACTCGGATTCAAATTGACCAATCCTTCTACCGCCTTGTGATAACTTTTGAGCTTGTCCTTATCAAATGAAGATGTATCAACCTCCAACAAGCGTTCTTTCAAATCCATATAATCGGCAGCCCCTAATTCTACATCGTACACATTCTGTGCGATAGAATTGGTCGTATAAACCCACATGGTAAACAATCCGAACCATGAAAAGAATTGAACGAGAGCAAGTCGCCTCATTCTCAATGGCATCTTAAGCGTGTCTCTAAAGATGTCAGCAAACATGTTGGTCTTTTCTTTCTTCTCTGTAGTTCCCTGAAATTTCGCAAAATCTTCAGGCGGATACTCCTTAATCGTCACGATGGTATACAGAATGGTAGCAATTAAAATAATGGCGCCTACATAGAATGACCAGACCACATTTGGAGCTACAGAACCAGCAATAGGCTCATTGGATATACCGAAAACAGTGTTCAAAATCTTAGGAAGCAATGAACCCAGAATTGCCCCTACACTTATCAGAATAGTCTGAACACTAAACCCGAGAGTGCCTTGACGCTTTGGAAGCATATCACCAACTAGCGCCCTAAATGGCTCCATACTTATGTTAAAGCTGGCGTCCATGAGTGCTAGAAAAATCACTCCCATCCATAAGATCGCCGAAAGCCCTAAGAATTCAGTAGCCTTGAGTGATTCTCCGGCGAGGACATCTGAATTGGGAAGGAAGATGAGACCCAACGCTGCGAGTATCGCACCCACTAAAAAATAAGGCTTCCGTCGCCCAAGCTTCCCCCAAGTATTATCACCCATATGTCCAATAATCGGCTGGACGATCAGACCAGTGAACGGAGCAACTAACCAGAACATACTCAACTCGTGGACATCGGCACCAAAGTCAGTTAAAATCCTACTGGCATTTCCATTCTGTAGGCCAAAACCCATCTGAATTCCTAAGAATCCCATACTGAGGTTAATTACAGAGCCAAGTGAAAGGGAGGGCTTCTTCACTTTGGAAGAGTCAGCGTGCATAGGTTGATTCGCTGCCATTTCTTGTTGAATTAGGTTCTTACTCCGCCAACAAGCCTGCAAAAACTAGTTCTGCCGTTGCTGGGTTAGTTGCCAAGGGTATATTGTGAACATCGCATAAACGCATGAGCATTGCGATATCCGGCTCATGTGGATGCTTGTCTAAGGGATCTCGAAAGAAGAAGACTGCATCAATCTCGCCCACTGCCAATCGCGCGGCAATCTGCGCATCACCACCTCTAGGACCACTGAGCACTTTTTGTACGGTTAACCCCGCTTGCTCTACATGTCCACCTGTGGTGCCCGTAGCCACCAAGGCAATGTCAGCTCTCTTGAATAAAGTGAGATTGTTTCGAAGAAAAGTGACCATATCCGCCTTCTTTCCATCGTGCGCTATTAAGGCAATGGTCCTCATTATTCTACTCCAGTTATCTGTGAAGAAAATACCATGTACTCATACGGACCTAGATCCATGGCTCCGGTAGATTCCAAGTTGAGTAGGTTTCCGGTAAACACTTCCTCATAGGTGTTGGTTTCGATGTTGCCATTGTAGGTGAAACTTGTAGGTACATTGGACAAGTTGATGAATACAATCACCGTATTGTCTCCTTTCTTACGAGTGAAGGCGTATACATTCGCATCGTTCGTGGTAGTGATTTTCTCCTGCTCTCCTCCATCGGGAGCGTTCCAAAGTGCAGGGTTAGCCGTTTTGGTTTTGATGGCGATGGCGTAGAAGGCCTCCAAATTTGGATTCTTCCAAGTGACAGTGTCTTTGTAGAAGAACTCTAGACGGTGATCAAGACCTGCTTCCTGACCACTGTAGATCAGCGGCATGCCATGCTCATAGGTAGCACACAATACAAAGAACGCCTTATGACCATCACCATAACGCTCGTAAACAGTACCATTCCAAGAGTTCTCATCGTGGTTGGTGGTAAAGAGCATTTTCATAGCATCGGCAGGATATGCCGTATCGAGATGACGTTTGTAATCGTCAAAGGTGGTTGCATAAGCTTTGCCCTTGGCCACTTCATTTGTGCGGTGATGGAAATCCCATCCATACGTCATGTCGAATACATCGTGCAAGTAAGGCTCATCCCACTCTGCCAACATGAAAATATCGTCTTTTACATCGTGTAATTGTGGAATGGCAGATTGCCAAAATTCATGTGGAACATATCCCGCAACGTCACAACGGAATCCATCAATATCAAATTGACTAATCCACCAACTCATCTCTTCCACCATGGCCTTGTGTAACCCTGGCTCGTCATAGTTTAAATCCGCCACATCAGTCCAATCCGTTAGCGTTCCGTCATTGTTTCTCGCTACACTGATGTCACCATTTTCATCGTGATTGTAAAACTCAGGGTGCTCTGATGCCCAATGGTGATCAAATGCGGTGTGATTGGCCACCCAATCTAGAATCACTTTCATCCCCAATTCATGGGCCTTATCTACCATGGCCTTGAAATCCGCTTCGGTTCCAAACTCTGGATTAACGGCGGTATAATCAGAGATAGAATAGTAACTACCCAAAGATTTACCGTTGTCTTTAGGATCCTTACGCCCTTGCATGCCAATTGGCTGCACAGGCATTATCCAAAGGATACCCACTCCCATTCTCGATATCCGATCTAGGTCTTGCGTGAAGGCAGCAATCGTCCCTTCTGGTGTATGCTGACGGATATTGACCTCGTAGATAGATGCGGTCGACTTCCAACCTATGTTAGATGCAAACTCGGATGAGGTTTCCGTCGAAGTAGACTTAGACTTATTATCGCATGCAACGAGTAAGGTTACCGCTGCCAAACCAGCAATGAAATGCTTCTTCATGGAGCAATTGTTTTAAGGATTAGGGCTGATGTTCCTCCCAATTGACCATCTATTGAGCGAGAACCGAACAGCGTGATGGCATTGGATGGGATGGATGGAAGATCAATAGGTTCTTTGCTTCTGTTTATGTAGATATCTATCTGAGTGTTCAAGTATCTACGAGTGATGTGTATGACTCTGTCGTCCATGGCTTCAATTTCCGCAGTACCGTATACCAATGCCATTTCGGAAGAACGAAGTCGCTCTAACTCGCTCACCCATTCCCGCAAACGCACTTCATCAGCATCCAAATCGTCAAACTTCATCAAACGGCGATTATCTGGATCATTCGCTCCGGGAGATCCGTATTCATCTCCGTAATAGATTACAGGAATTCCGGGAATGCTATGATTGAACACCTGTAGTAAGGCGAGTTTCTCATATCCTTCCTTCGAGGGTTTTCCAATGTGCCGCGTGTATCCCGCCAACTTCTGATCTTCACTGAGGGAAACGTCGCCGGAGGCAATGGAAATGAAGCGAGAGCGATCTTGATTGCCAGAAATGTAACCCATGGTGTTGTGCTGACCGTAGTAGTTCCAGCTGTTGTTCATTACATCTACAATCCGCTCGATTGGAATGGCTGAATCTGTTAGCACACCCACAATAGCATCGTAAGCGTTGAAATCGAATTGAGCGTCTAACATCCCCGTTGAAAGGTAGCTAGCAATGAGTTCTGGCGAACCGTAGGTTTCACCAATCTGGTAAATCTCTTTGCCGGTTACATCCGTCACGCGGTGCTTCACCTTCTTGGTTAACGTGCGCCAAAAGAGCAGATCGATGTGTTTGGTTGCATCGTGACGGAATCCGTCAAAGTCGTAGTCGGTAACCCAAGTGATGGCAGAATCGGTCATTGGGTCAACCACTTCCCACTTTCGCAAATCTAGCGTGGGCAGGTGATTGTCGAACCAAGTAGTGAGTCTGTGATCGTCCCATCTCTCTGTATTCAAACTTCCGTCGGGCAAATACAAGCTGGTGGCCCAATCTGGATGTTGTTCGTAAAGGGGATGATTTTGATGAATGTGATTGGCTACATAATCCAGCACTACATTGTAGCCTTTCGCATGTGCTTCATCCAATAGTTGATGAACGAGTTCAGGGTTGCCAAAATGCGAATCAATGAGCGTATTACTGGTTGGCCAATATCCGTGATAAGCCGAAAACTTAGTGGTCACACCCCCTTTATTCCATAGCCCCCACGCATCCCTTGGACCGCGAGTAATAGGCGACAACCAGATGGTGTTTACGCCTAATTGATCGAAATAACCCTCGCGCAATTTTTGGAGAATTCCTGCAATATCGCCTCCTCTAAAGTCGGCTTGTGGCAATACTTCTCGACTGTTGATGGGATCGTCATTGGTCGAATCTCCATTGGCGAATCGATCGACCATCATAAAGTACATACGTGCTGAATTCCAATCGCCCCTATCGAGCTTCGCCGCATCCATAATGGGCTTGCCATCTAACAATGGCACTCTCAATTCACGGGTCCAACCCGCTTCATTGGCTGAGAAAAAGCGCAGAGTAGAACGCCCAGCTGTTTTGGCAGCAACCGGAATATTCACGGCAATCTTTTCCTCTTCATAGGAGATGCTTTCCTCTGGTAGTCTATAATTCTCCCAAAGAACAATCAGCTTTTGATCAGGACCTAGATTGTTTTCTAGGTTGATTACTCCTTCTTCTAAATCTCCAGCTGTTTGCAATTCAACGGGCATTTCTCCTTTGGGCTTCACTTCAATAATGGAATTGAAGCCCCCCATACCATTACTTACTCGATCGGCCGTTGGATTCTCATATTCCGTTTCGTTGTGGAAGAGCTTGTACTCGTGGATGCCAGGTTCTAGTTCAAGTACCGCTGTCCAAGAATCTCCTTTTAACACCATAGTATCTGCTGTGCGATTCCAGGCATTAAAGGTTCCAAAAAGAGTAGGAGCTGAATCGAACATATCGGCCGGAACGGAAATCTCCACCTCCATTCTGCGCGAACGATGCATGATGATATCATATCCAAATCCACCTGAATACAGGGTAATCACGGATTCCATCGGTAGATTCTTCTCTGGTTCTACGTATGAAAAACCGAGGGTGTCTGGCAGACTTACTCTAACTCCTTCTGGATACTTTACTGAATCCGCAGGCTTTCCGAGGTAATCGAATTCATTGATCTCCGCACCATCATTTCCAAGCTGAATAGCCGTTGCTAGTTTCGTAATTACCGGATTTTCCGGATAGCTCACGCTGGGTTCGTTTTGAGACTGACAAGCAATGAGCGGAATAAAAACGAGAAGGGCTAGATGCTTTTTCATGACGAGTTACTTCGTTAATTCGAGTTTGATTTCACCATTGGCCGCCACTCTGTGAACGTGCGGACCATAGTGGAACTCCGCTTCCACATCGGATACATTCTCCACTTTCAAGGTGGAGTGGGTGACATTCACTTTTAGCACAGCTCCACGCCAGCGCAACATAAAGTGAAGGGCTTTCCATCCTTCAGGAAGCAGCGGTTCAAACACCAACTTCTCCTTTATGATCTTCATTCCTCCAAATCCTTGCACTACCGACATCCAAGTTCCAGCCATACTGGTGATGTGTAGTCCTTCGTGAACCTCGCGGTTGTAATCGTCAAGATCGAGACGAGCAGTGCGGAGATACAGTTCATAAGCCTTTTCACCATAGCCAATTCGACTCGCTAAAATCACATGTACACAAGGCGAAAGCGAGCTCTCGTGAACCGTCATCGGTTCATAGAAATCGAAGTTTCTGCGAATGGTGGCCTTGTCGTATTGATGCTCGAAGAAGTACAATCCTTGCAATACATCTGCTTGCTTGATAAAGCATGAACGCAGAATTCTATCCCAGCTCCAATGCTGGTTAATCGGACGTTCTTCTACCGCGAGTGATGAAGCTGGACGCAAATCTTTGTCTAAAAATCCATCTTGCTGTAGGTAAACTTGCTGCTTGTCATCAAACGGAATGGCAATATTGGCAATGATTTCATGCCACTCTTTGGTCTCCGTTTCTTCGTCAAAATGAGTCTTTTCTACCAACTTGGCATAAGCGTCAGGATGGTTTTCCTTTAGCTCGTCAATGACCTCCAAGGTATACGCCATGGTCCATGTGGCCATTTTGTTGGTGTAGAAGTTATTGTTGACGTTGTTCTCGTATTCGTTGGGTCCTGTCACACCGAGCATCACGTACTTACCACGCGCTTCGCTCCAATTCACGCGCTGTGCCCAGAATCGGCTAATGGCCAAAAGAACTTCAAAGCCGTATTCGTGAAGATAATCGCGATCTAGTGTATGACGAACATAGTTGAAGATACCGTAAGCAATGGCGCCATTTCGGTGAATTTCTTCAAAGGTGATTTCCCACTCGTTGTGACACTCCTCCCCGTTCATTGTCACCATTGGATACAGAGCAGCTCCATTGGTAAAGCCCAATTTCTCTGCGTTCTCTATCGCTTTTTGAAGGTGATTGTAACGATAAATCAAGAGGTTTCTAGCCACAGATTGATCGGTTGTAGAGAGGTAGAATGGCAAACAATACGCTTCGGTATCCCAATAGGTAGACCCACCATATTTCTCTCCGGTAAACCCTTTTGGTCCGATGTTCAATCGAGGATCTACTCCGGTGAAGGTTTGGAAGAGATGGAAGATATTAAAGCGAATAGCCTGTTGTGCTGCAGGGTCGCCATCAATGATGATATCACTGGTAGACCACTTCTCCAACCATGCATTTGCGTGTTCTTCGTACAAGGCATCAAAACCATCGCGCATTGCTTCACTGGCCAATGTATCGGCAGCAAGTGCGAGGTCTTTGGTTTTGTAATTCATGCTCGACGTGATACCAGCATACTTGTAAATGGTATACGTCTTCCCTTGTTCTACACGGAGCTCAACAGTGTTTGAAACGAATTTCTCACGTTGATCCGTGTTCGGGTAAAGTGTAATGTGCTGATCGCCTTCTGCAACTTCGAATCGCATGGCGGCGCTCACCTGGAAATCGAGCTTCTTCGTTTTGGCGGTAACCGTGCCCTTTTGAGCCGCTACGCGTTCTTCAACGCTATCCCAAAACTTCTCTTCCCAGTTGGCGTCATGGTTTTCAACGTCAAAATCTAGGTAAGGAGTGACGACAACCGCCCCCTCAAAATTCACAGGAGTAAAGGAATACGCAATGGCACCTACCTCATCTCTCACCAAGCTCAAGAAGCGCTTAGAATCTATACGAAGGGTTTTGCCATTGGTAAATTTCACATCAAAAGAACGAGACAACAATCCGTGCTGCATGTCAAGTTCTCTGCGGAAATTTGATACTGCGCAGGCATTCAAATCGAGCTGCTCACCATCTACAGAAATATTGATTCCAATCCAGTTCACGGAGTTGAGAACCTTGGCGAAGTATTCAGGATATCCATTCTTCCACCAACCCACTTTCGTTTTGTCGGGATAATAAACTCCCGCCACATAACTACCCTGAAGGGTGTTGCCCGAATAGGTCTCTTCAAAGTTGGCGCGTTGCCCCATTCTGCCGTTACCAATACTGAAGATACTCTCACTCTTCATGTGGTTCGCTGGGTCCCAGCCTTCTTCAACGATCTTCCACTCGTCTATTTCGAGATAGCGCTTCTCCATGGATGCACTTATATTTTATTGATAATGTCTTCTTGAAGTCGGATTCCCTCTAAGTTAGGAATCACAATGTGAGCCTTGCCCAAGATGTCTGGTGAACCCACACCCACCACTTTCATGTGGCCGTTGATGGCCGCTTCAACGCCAGCCTGAGCATCTTCAAACACCAAACAATCTTCAGGAGGTAAGCCCAGTTGTGCTGCACCCGTGAGAAACACTTCAGGGTCTGGTTTTGATGCAGAAACGACCGTTCCGTCAACGATGGCATCGAACTCATCAATGAGCTTTACTCGCTCTAAAATCACGCGAGAATTCTTGCTGGCCGAACCCAACGAAATGGACAGTCCAGCATCTTTTGCCTGACGAATGATATCACTTGCACCGGGAAGAATTTCACCTTCATCCATGGTTGCAATGTGCTCTAAATACCACTCGTTCTTGATGGCCATCCATCTTTCTATCTCTGCCTCGGAGAGCTGAATATTTCCCCAACGCATGATTTTCTCGATCGATCCGCGGCGACTCACACCTTTGAGCTGCTCATTCTCCTCTTCGGTGAAGTTTACCCCTAGCTCCTTTGCCATACGGCGCCAAGCTAAGAAGTGATACTTTGCTGTATCGACGATTACTCCGTCTAAATCGAAGATTATTCCCCTAATCATACTTTCTTGAGTAGCTCGAGAACGCCCAAGCGCTCTATGTGGTAATTGACCAACAGGTTCACCGGTTTAGCCTGAGTTCTTCCGTATTGCAATCCGGCCTTCTTGACTTCCTTCTTCAGGATGTCTTCAAATTGCTTCGCCACAGAACCGACAAAGTTCACCTCGGCAGATTCTGCTTCTGGATAGCATTTCACATGAATGTCCAAGAACTTGGCAAAGCCATTTGCTACCATGGCTCTAATCCAACTGTGGCCCGCATGATCTCCAGCAAATCGGGAGAACTCAGCCAGATAAACATTGGCGTGAGGTTCATTATAAACACGTTGAATGATCTGATCTTTTGACGTCTTGTAGGTATCTACAAATGCTTCATGAAGATCTTGCGGTAATCGTTTGTACAAGAAATCTGCTACCAAACGCTTTCCAATCCAACTGGCGGAGCCCTCATCACCTAAAATATAGGCCAGTGCTGGAACCTCTTCACGAACGTTAATGCCATCGAAGTAGCAACTGTTGGAGCCTGTTCCGAGAATACAAGCAATTTCTGGCCTGCCTTGATATAAGGCAAACGCGGCTGCATTGAGATCGTGATCTACATGGATTTCCGCATTGGGAAACACCTGTTGTAAACCGTCAATGACAATGGCTTTCAATTGAGCTGTGGAACAACCCGCGCCATAGAACCAGATATTCTGCACCTCTAGTAAATAGGGCGCCATACCGCGTTCCTGACTCATTTTGTGACGAATCAAATCCGACGAATGAAAGTAAGGGTTGAAGCCCATTGTGCTCCAACGCCCCACCTCTTTACCACCCTTATCAATAAGGACCCAATCGCACTTCGTCGATCCGCTTTCAGCGATAAATATCATGCGGTCAGAATTAAGTTAGGCCGACTTACAAATTAGCAGCTCTCTCAACCATATCGGCCATTCGAGCTGAGTATCCGGCTTCGTTATCGTACCATCCCAGTACCTTAACCATGTTCCCATTTACCGAAGTAATGTCACTGTCAAAGATGCAAGAATGCTTATTACCAATAATGTCGGTAGACACAATCGGCTCATCGGTATATTCGAGAACTCCTTTGAGCTCTCCTTCTGCAGCCTCTTTCATAGCTGCATTGATTTCTTCTGCGGTAACCGCTTTCTCCAACTCCACAGTTAAGTCTGTGGCAGAACCTGTAATGGTAGGAACGCGCATGGCGTATCCATCCAATTTTCCATCCAACTTTGGAAGGACCAATCCCACCGCTACGGCGGCACCCGTTGAAGTTGGAATCATACTTTGAGCTGCCGCACGCGCTCTGCGAAGATCCTTGTGAGGACCATCTTGCAAATTCTGGTCGGCGGTGTAGGCGTGAATAGTGGTCATGAACCCCTTCACAATGCCAAACTTCTCATCCAAAACTTTGGCCATTGGAGCTAAACAATTGGTGGTGCAGCTTGCGTTAGAGAACAGCGTTTCTTCTGAAGTGAGTTGTTCGTCGTTCACTCCTTTCACGATGGTTAGGAGCTTACCACTTGCCGGTGCACTTAGCGCAACTCGCTTTGCTCCAGCTTTGAGGTGCTTCGACATTTTCTCAGCATCGCGGAAAATACCGGTAGATTCGAGAACTACATCGATTCCTAATTCTCCCCATGGAAGAGCTTCAGGATCACGCTCAGCGTAAACGCGAATGGTTTTGCCATTCACAATTAAGCTGTCTTCCGAATGACTGATGGTTCCGTCAAATTTGCCGTGAGCCGTGTCGTACTTGAGCAGGTGAGCCAAGGTCTTGGTATCGGTAAGATCATTGATAGCCACTACTTCAAGTCCACCTTTTTCTAAAAGGTTTCGGAAAGTCAGTCGTCCAATACGACCGAACCCATTGATTGCAATCTTTCTCATCAGATAGCGAGGATTTTAGAGATTCGTAACATTTCTGGATCGAGCTGAGCCTTATTCATCACTGCTTGTTGCAGGAATGTATAGGTGAGTTCTTCGTCTACCATACCCGCCATTACATCAAATCGTCCGTTGAGCAGGCCTTCAACTGCTGCAACGCCCAATTTACTAGCGGTGACACGGTCAAAGCAACTAGGTGCTCCGCCGCGTTGTAGGTGTCCGAGGATGGTCACTTTTGTATCGAGTTGAGGGAAGTGCTCTCGCACTTTATTGGCAATAGAAAAACTGTCACCCAGCTTGTTCCCTTCTGCAACCACCACAATGTTGGATGTTTTCTTGTTGCTTGCCCCCTTTTCTATTTCCACAAATAAGTCTTCGTACGACTTATTCTGTTCGGGTAAAATCACATCTAGCGCCCCAATGGCAACAGCCGTATTCATGGCGATGAAACCGGAATCACGCCCCATCACCTCCACAAAGAAGAGGCGATTGTGCGAAGACGCTGTATCGCGGATTTTATCGATGCAATCTACCACTGTGTTAGTTGCTGTGTCGTACCCTATGGTGTAATCTGTCCCAAATAAGTCATTGTCGATGGTTCCAGGAATGCCAATTACTGGAACACCGTGGGCCTCGAAAAAGCGATGCGCCCCTGTAAAGGTGCCATTCCCTCCAATGACAATCAAACCATCAACCCCGTGCTTTTGAAGTTGCTCGTAAGCTTTCATCTGTCCAGCCTCGGTTTTAAATTCTTCACTTCGGGCCGACTTCAGAATTGTCCCCCCTAAGTTCAAGATATTTTTCACCGATTTTGAGTTCAATTCTTCAAAATCTCCTTCAATTAAACCGTCGTACCCACGCTTGATGCCAAAAATGCGTTTCTCATAAAAAACGGCAGTTCTAACCACGGCGCGAATGGCAGCATTCATACCCGGAGCATCCCCTCCAGAAGTCAATACAGCTAAAGTCTTGATGGCTTTCGACATATTCGGTTGTAATTCGAGAAAGACAAACTTAGTGTAAAATTGACACTTATTACGTAACTTGGTCGAAATTTGATGAGTTTGGACCTCTACGAGCCACGGAACTGCAAGTTGTTATCTTTGCCAGATAAGTCCGACTTTTTATGAAAAATAGAGTGATAAATCCCAATGTTTCTGTCGACTGCGTCGTTTTCGGCTTTGACACTCAATCACTAAAAGTGTTATTGATTGAACAAAAGGCTGTTGAAGGCATGTCTGGACATCAGGCGCTACCTGGCGACCTCGTGTTGAACGACGAGAGTTTAGACGATGCGGCAGCACGCGTTCTAAAAGAACTAACGGGAATTGAAGGGATTTTCCTCCGTCAGTTTCACGCCTTTGGCGATCCTAATCGCGTGAAGCAAGTTCAGGATTTGGATTGGTTGAAGAGTTATCGCGATCAACCGGAAGCCCGAGTAATCACGATTGGTTACTATGCCCTTGTCAAGATGGACGAATTCCAAACGGAAGCTTCCAGCTTTGCCGAAAGGGTTTTCTGGCAAGACATTCATGAAATTCCAGAATTGGCGTTCGACCACAACAGCATCATGCAACGAGCATTAGACCGTTTGCGTGAAGAGTTTGAAAATCGCCAAGTGGGATTCGAATTGCTTCCAGAAAAATTCACGTTGAGCCAACTTCAATCACTCTATGAAGCGATTGAGGACCGCGAACTCGACAAGCGAAACTTCCGCAAGAAAGTACTCAAAGAGAAACTCGTCACGGCACTCGATGAAAAACAAACAGGCGTGGTACACAAACCGGCTCGCCTGTATAAACTCAACCTCGAAGTTCGGAGTAAATCTCCTGTTCACGGCAGCTTTGTGACCGTGAAATTTTGAGTCGGACCCACTATACACATGAACAGACTTCTCACATCCATCTTCGCACTTTGCCTTGGCATTAGCTCACTTGGACAAGTTTCCATCACCCCAACTTTTGCCACTCAAAACGATACGGTAATTGTCACTTTTGACGCCTCACAGGGAAACGGAGCATTAGTGGGTGTGAACACAGTATATGCCCACACAGGGGTAATCACCAATGTTAGTACTTCTCTAGCAGATTGGCGCCATGTGCAAGGAAACTGGGGCACCGATGATGCGAGACTAAAAATGACATCACTGGGCAACAATGTCCACGAGATCAAATACCACATCAATACCTTTTACAGTGTTCCCACGAGCGAAACCGTAACGCATCTCGCTTTTGTGTTTCGCGATGTGACGGGAAACACCGTAGGTAGAGCTTCGGATGGATCAGATATTTACGTTCCCATTTACGCGGGAACATTCGCCGCAGCCATCACTTCCCCTGCGGGAGGTGTGGGAACAATCGCAGACGCCAGCGACAGCGTGATTCTGGCCGGACAATCGTCCTTGCCCGCCGATTTAGAATTTAGTGTGGATGGAACTCCCATTGCTTCGGCGACAAACACCACCACATTAAGTCACAAGTTGTATTTCAACACGCTTTCTCCAGGACTTCACAGTATTGTTTTTACTGCCGATAACGGTAACACCATAGTGGGAGACACCCTCGAAATCACAACTCGCACAACAACTCCCGTTGCGGCAAAACCGAGTTGGGGAAAACCGGGGTACCAATGGAGAAACGACTCCTTGTATCTAGAATTGACAGCTCCAGGAAAGGATTACGTTTATGTAATAGGTTCTTTTAATGATTGGAAGTTGGATGAACCGTACCAGATGAACGTCACTTCCAACGATTCTACTTTCTGGATTGCACTCGATAACTTAACGCCAGGAGCACCTGTATCCTTTCAGTATTACGTAGGCCCAGATGCCATTCGAATTGCTGATCCCTACAGCACTATGGTACTCGATCCGTGGAACGACCAATGGATTCCCGATTCAACCTACCCCAATTTGCCAGACTATCCCACAGGATTGACCACGGAACCGGTGACCTACACCGATCCAAATGCGGCAGAATACAACTGGGACAATAGCTACACCTACACTCGCCCCGATCGTGAAGAGCTCATCATCTACGAAATGCTCATCCGAGATTGGTCGGCAGCTCACACCTATGCCGAAGTCATCAATCGATTGGACTACTTAGATACGATGGGTGTAAATGCGATTGAACTGATGCCCATCATGGAGTTTGAAGGCAATGAATCTTGGGGGTACAACCCGAGCTTTTTCTTCGCAGTTGATAAATACTACGGTCCATCAAATGAGCTGAAACGCTTCGTTGACACTTGCCACAAGCGCGGTATAGCCGTTATTCTCGACCTCGCCATCAATCATGCCTTTGGTCAAAACCCACTGGTACGGATGTATTGGGACGGCGCGAATAATCGTCCTGCTGCAAATTCTCCGTGGTTCAATCCCGTTGCAAAACACGACTTTAACGTGGGGTACGACTTCAACCATGAAAGCCGTGAAACCGAGTACTTCACCAAGCGCGTATTGTCCTATTGGATTGAAGAATTCCGAGTGGACGGCTACCGAATGGACTTGTCGAAAGGATTCACCCAAAAGAACACGTTGGGAGATGTGAACGCATGGGGACAGTACGATCAAAGTCGAGTTGATATCCTCACTAACTACGCCAACACCGTTTGGGCCCTCGATTCGACGAACTACATGATTCTTGAGCACTTTGCCGACAATTCCGAAGAGAGCGTCCTCAGTGCTAACGGTATGATGCTTTGGGCGAACATGAACCATGAGTACAGCGAGGGAGCGATGGCTTGGTCGTCTAATTTTTACGGCGTAACACACAAGAGCAGAGGCTGGTCAGACATGCATGCCGTTGGATTCATGGAAAGTCATGATGAGGAGCGCATGGTGTACCGTAACAACAATTTCGGAAATGCGAACACCGCCTATAGCACTCGACCGTTAGACACAGCCTTGAATCGTGTCGCCTTGGCAGCCACCTTCTTTTTCACTGTACCCGGCCCTAAAATGCTGTGGCAATTTGGCGAAGTAGGGTATGATTACTCCATCGACTTCAACGGCAGAGTTGGCAACAAACCGATACGTTGGGATTACATTGCCAACCCAAAGCGCAGAGCATTGTATGCTCATTTCGCTGAACTCAACCGACTCAGAGCCCAACACGACATCTTCAGAAAGGATGGAAATTGGGAACTCAGCATGGGTGGATATACCAAGCGAATTGGACTTTCGAATGACACCATGAATGTGATCGTTCTAGGAAATTTCAACATCATCACTAGCACTATTGACCCCGACTTTGACCACACAGGAATGTGGTACGAATACTTCAGCAACGACAGTTTAATGATAGAAGATGTGGACAGCGTCCTCACTTTCCAACCGGGGGAATACCGCATTTACAGTGATATTCGACTCAAAGCTGCACCGTTTGTAGAAGAACCCGTTGACACCCTTCCAGAACCTCCAACAGGTAATCGTGTAGAAGTATATCCAACGGTAGTAAGCCATTCTGATGTCCTCTTTAACATCGGCACCACCAAGGCGAATTACTTGGAAATCTACATTTACGATGTGGCGGGAAATCAAGTGTGGAGTTATGAAGAATACGGCATGGACCCTGGAGGAAGCGTCGTGTATTGGAACACTCTCACCAATTCTGGTCGCCCAGTATCCAACGGGATGTACATCTATCGAATCAACCGATTAGGCACTACGGAGAGCGGTAAAATTGTGATTGCTAGATAGAGATTCGAGAGTGAGCATGGACTTACTCTTCTATTTCCATATCATCAGCAGGTGGAGACATATTCACTTCCACTGTGGTTATTCTACCCACTTTAGCCACCACCTTTATTTCTTCAGATATACCATACCGAACGTGGTCCACCACTAGCATGTATTCCCCTGGCGTTACGTCTGGGAATTCAAATTTACCATCGTAATCAGTTCGGGTGGAGTACGTCAATTCACCGTCATAGAGCAAATACACTTTGCCATTGATGACCGCATCCACAAAGGGACCCTCTTTTACTAGTGCTTCTCCCTTTACCGAAGCAATCTGAGCATATCCAGTAAAACTCATCAGAGAGAGAAGTAGTAAAAAGACGTGACGATTCATGTTTCGAAATATTAGTATTTGGGCTGTAAAGTAAAACGAAAGCTCTTCGAAAATATTGACCACACTCCTATTCTAGGAAGAGATCGTTCATCTGATCTAGATGGATCTGAAAAGCACACTCATAAATCGAATCAATTCCCACGTTACCGTTCCACCTGAAGTCTGACGCTCCCTCACCATAACAAAACACCCTTAATTTAATAAGTGTAAAAAGTACACTTAACAAATATTTTGCTACTTTTGAGATTCGACAAACCCTCAACAACTGCAGTATGAAGCAACTGTACTCCGCCGTATTGGCCGTGTTTTTCAGCTTGTTAGCCACACCGCTCGTCGCACAAACGATCTCTGGTGTTGTTACTGATGAGACCAATGAAACGCTGCCATCTGTGGCCGTTGTCGTGCAAGGCACGAGCGTTGCCGTCACCAGTGATTTCGACGGCAAATACACCATTACAGGTCTCCAACCGGGAGATTACGTCCTAGAATTCCAAGTTCTGGGATATGGTAAAAAAGAAATGCCAGTTACATTGGCAGCTGGACAAAACCTCACGTTGAACGTTCAACTTAACCCTGAAACGAGCGAGCTCGACGAGGTGGTAATTGTTGGTTACGGTGTTCAACGTAAAAGAGATGTTACGGGTTCCATCGTTAAACTCGATTCTCGACAGTTGACCGATATGCCAGCACCGAGTTTTGAGACGGCCATGCAAGGTAAAGCTCCAGGTGTGCAAGTGGTAACAGGATCAGGTATTGCTGGTTCAGGCTCCGTTGTACGCGTAAGGGGTATTGCATCTATTTCAGCGGGCGGTGATCCGCTTTACGTGGTAGATGGAATTCCTATCACACAAGATTATTTCCTCAAGGGGAACTCTGGGGGTATGAACAACAACCCTCTTGCCTCGCTCAATCCAGAAGATATCGAGAGTATCGAAATCCTCAAAGATGCGGCAGCCACTGCTATCTACGGTTCCAGAGGTTCTAACGGGGTAATTCTAATCACAACAAAGAGAGGAGCCAATACCCGTCCGGGTGAAATGGTATACGAGTTCAACGCTCGCATTGGCGTTTCGCAACCTACGGCTCTTCCTAACATGTTGAACAATGAAGAATACCTCCAAATGTTTGAGGAGGCTTGGTACAACGACCAAGCACTTTACTTGACAAATCCAGAGTTGTTCTCGTCCGCTCCTCCCGCAGGTAGTCCAGTTCTTCCAGGCGGTATTTCGCTTGAAGACGCTAGAAAAACTAACACCAATTGGGTAGATGAAGTAACCCGACTTGGCATCAAACAACAATATGATTTTGCCGTAGGTCAGAATGAAGAACAGTACAACTACCGCGTTGGCTTGACCTACGACAACAATCAGAGTTACTTGACAAAGAACGATTACAGCCGACTAGGTGTACGTGCCAACGGTGATGTGAACCTTTCGAAACGAGTACGCCTAGGTGTTACCACTTCCATTATGCAAGGTTTGAACAACCGCGTAGATGAGGGATGGTCCGGTGGCCTCGGTGCTGCAATGTCAACAGCCCTTCCTATCTATCCGGTTTACAATCCAGATGGATCTTACTGGAGCGGTGGAAACAACCCCGTTCGTCTCCGCGAATTGAAGGATTGGCAACAACGCGAACTTCGAAGCATCAACAGCTTGAGCCTTACCTATAAAGCCACTGACGCCCTTACATTCACGGCAACGGGTTCATACGACTTCATGCAATTGGTAGAAGACATCTACGAACCGCAAGAGCTTCTCGGCTCAACTCACTCTGGCACTGCTCAGCGCTATCCGCTTCAAGTGAGAAACTGGAACATGAATGCTACGGGTACTTACATGTTCAGTGCAGCAGATGGACACGATTTCACCGTTCTACTCGGTACAGAATTCCAAGAGCGCCGTCAGAAAAACGGGAACTACTTTAACCCAGCAGACAGCACCTACACCAACTCGGTTATTGACGCTGATGGGTCCTTCCGAAGCAACCCAGAGTTGCTAAATGATTTGGAATTGACCTACGACAACAACCCTGGTTCTGGCAACACCTTCGCGAGCTTCTTTGGTCGTGTGAACTATACCATCCACGACAAATACCTCTTGCAAGGGGTAGTTCGTACCGATGCTTCGTCGAACTTCGGTCCAGAAAACCGATGGGGTGTTTTCCCTTCATTGGGTGCCGGTTGGATTCTTTCAGAAGAGAGCTTCTTGAGAAACAGCAAGGCACTTAGCTTCTTGAAATTGAAAATGAGCTATGGTATCAGCGGTAACGCCGCTATTCCAGACAACCAGTGGCGAGCTACTTACGGACAGAATGGTAGCTACAACGGCGAGCCTATCACCTACCAAACCATCCGTGAGAATCCTACCCTAAAGTGGGAAGAGTCGAACATCTTTGACGCTGGTTTAGAATTCGGATTCTTGAATGATAGAATCACTGGTGAATTGGCGTACTACTACAAATACACAACCGATGCGCTTCTTCAAGTATCTCTTCCACGTTACCAAGGTTTCGATACCTACTGGGACAACTTAGGTGAGATCTTGAACACAGGGGTTGAATTCAACATCACAGCGCGTCCGGTGGTAACGAACAACTTCTCTTGGAAAATCGACTTCAACATTGCCTACAACTACAACGAAATCACCAGTATTGGCGGATACAGTGAAGACGCTGTTTCAGGCGGCACTAATGATACACGTGTAGTAGTTGGCGCTCCGGTGGGTACCAACTTCCTCGTTCGCTATGCGGGAATTGATGCTTCTAATGGTCGCCCGATGTATTACGACAAAGAAGGAAACATCACCTACGACTGGACTCCAGACGATCGTGTAGCCGTAGGTAAAGTACTTCCTGACGCGATTGGCGGTATCACCAACTCCTTCCGTTATCACAACTGGGATTTGAGTTTCTTGTTTGTATACAGCATTGGTGGTCAGGTTTACGACTCATCTTCTAAGCGCCAACTTGGAGTTGTAACCGACTGGAATATGCGCACAGAGATTTACGATCGTTGGACCGGGCCAGGCGACGATGACGCAGCATATCCACGTCTAACTCGCGATCCTGAAGTATACGGTTCTAACACACCTTGGATCAACACCGACCTATGGTTGCACGACGCAGATTACATCCGTCTTCGTAACTTCACTATCGGTTATAACCTTCCAAAAGCAACCGTTGAAAAATGGGGATTGGATCGTTTCCGTGTGAGCTTCATCGCAACCAATGTGTTCCTCATTACCAACTATCCTGGATTGGATCCTGAGATTGCACGTGACTTTGAAAACGCAACAGACCGCAACATGAGCGTAAACGTAATGTTCCTCACTCCTCCGCAGGAACGTACATTCAGTCTCGCTTTAAACGTTAACTTCTAATTCCGCAATAGCATGAAAAAGCAGATCTTACACATCGCAGTGATCGGCACCCTGCTCGTAGGCGGGACTAGCTGTGAAGACTTTCTAGATGTCAAGCCAGAGGGAGTTCTACTCGAAGGCGAAGCCATCTCCAACCAAGCAGACATTGAGCGCGTACTCAATTCCATTTACGATGTAACAGCAAACGTTTACAACGGTAGAATGCAGGCTTGGGGAACCTTGTTGGGCGACAATGTTGCTCGTCCGCGCACCAGTACCTTTATGCAAGAGGTGTACGGTAGAAACACCAATATCTTCAACTCAGATGTAAGTGCCGTTTACCTCGATGCTTATCGTACGGTTTATCGCGCAAACTGGTTGATTGAAAACATCGACCTCGTTGACGTAGAAGCTAATCGCAGACGAGAAATCCTCGACGAAGCTCGCTACCTCCGTGCTTTGATGCACTTTGAATTGGTACGTTACTTTGGTCAGCCTTACGGATACACCACAGACAATAGTCACTTGGGAATCGTGATCAAAACGCGTACAGAGCGTGAGTTGATTCCACGCAATACCGTTGCTGAAGTTTACGACTTCGTGATTTCAGAATTGAAAGATGTAACCAAGCGTCTACCTACTTCAAACGGTGTTTACGCCACCAAGTATGCCGCACAAGGCACATTGGCAGATGTGTACTTCCAAATGAACAGCTTTGCGACCGCTGCAGCCTATGCAGATAGCGTTATTGAAAGTGGAAGCTATTCCATGATCAACACCTTTGATCGGTACGAATCAGGCACCAACACCGAAATCGTGTTTGGAGGAAGAAGTTACCCTTCTACCAACGACAACCGAGGAGGTTCTTTCAGCGGTTTCTACCGTTGGGATAATGTGGCAAACCCGAATCCAGAATTCACCATGTCACAAGACTTCTACGATCTTGTTGCATCTAACCCAGACGATCTTCGCGACAGCATTTGGATGGCAGTTTTAAACGAGAATGCTCCGAACCAGCTCGTTGTTCAGAGTAAATTCAACTACGATTTTATGGATGTACCAATTGTACACCTTACCAAGCTCAAGTTGATTCGTGCAGAAGCATTGGCTATGACGGGATCGGATCTTCCTACGGCGATTCAAGACATCAACGACATTCGTACAAGAGCGTACGGAGGTACCACACAAAACCTAGATGGCTCTGAATCCGTATCTGAGATCCTTACGGCGGTTCGCTACGAGCGTAGAGTGGAATTGATGTGCGAAGGAGACCGCGGACACGAACTCAAGCGTTTAGGCGTATTGGGAGAAATCAACACCATTCGTGGTGCAGATTGGGATTGTCCGGGTCAAGTTCTACAATTCCCATCAGTGGAGCGTTCCAATGTGTTTGTATTGAATGATGAAGGAGGTTGCTAAATCAAATAGATTATGAAAGCACTTAAGAATATTATCGCCATTGCCCTACCCATCTTGGTAATGGCCTCTTGTCGACCAGACCAGCCTACCGATCCAGGTCCGGCTTATGGAGCTGGCGGTGGTGTAGTGGGAACATGGGTACAAACGGGAAGCACAGTCTACGACCTCACCCTTCCTGTTCCAGAGTCGAGAGACCTCACCAGCTACTATGCCAAAACAGGCAACAACTGGATTGTTACCTTCTCTGAAGATGGTAGTTATACCATTGAACAAACTGGAAAAGGACCAAATCCATTTGGAACCGCTGGAACATGGGCTTTTGACACCGCTTACTATCCAACTGAGATGATGATCACTCCGTCTGGAGAGACCGGTAAAACCTTTACAATGTTGAACGCTCCACGCGAGAACGACATCAACTTTGGATTAGGCTTTGAGGTTGAGAAATGTGGCTCTCCTGTTTCACGCTATGAATTTGTATTCACCCGTCAACAGTAAAAATGATGAAAAGAATTGCTTCACTTTTTGCGCTTGTATGGGGTGGACTCACTCTTCAAGCTCAAGTAACCACCCTTCCTGCGGAGAATATCAATCCAGAAGACACTTTGGTGATCTATGTTGATATCAATGCACTCGACATGAGCCTTGGCCACAACCAGCTCTTGAAAGACGCTGTGGACGCAGGGGAAGACATGTACATTTGGACGTGGAGTCCAGCCGAACACGCCGCAGGTCACCCTTTGGCAAACGGCATTGGGAGTCAGGCTTGGAAAAACTCCAACGACACCTTGAGAATGACTCCCGAAGGAGGTTATGTCTTTAGCTATACCCTCGTTCCAACTGATTTCTATGAAGTAGATGCTGCCACTTGCTACGCCAACGATCTAGAATTCCTCGTAAAACCAAAAGATGGTGGCGGTTACGGAGATCCGGACATCAAGTCCTCCGACTTTCTCGTAGCCATCGATCCACCGAGTACACAACAGCCACCTGTATCACAATTTCCAGCTTTTGTTTCGGAAAGTGATGTGGTAACCGTGGTATATGACAACAACCGCGAACCAAAATCCACCATGCAAAATCTCCAAGAAGGAGAAGTTTATGTGTATATTGGGTATTGGCTTGATGGAGAGGACGTTGAGATTGCAGAACCTCATCGCTATTGTAGTTTTGCTCAAGTGGGAACCGCATTCCCAGAACTGGCTATGGACGAAGTTGAACCGGGAATTTTCCAGTTCTCCATGCAAACCAACGACTTCCTCGATGGCCAAGGTCAGTCCATCATCCAAGTTCGTATCGTTGTGAAAAAAGGAAACACTGGAATTAGTGTGGATGGAAGAAACGATCAGGACTTACTTATCGACCTAGAAGCTTGTCCATAATACAGTTTCTTCAGAGCCACTACTAGGTAGTGCGAACAATGTCCGATATAGCTCTGAGCCGCGACATCATCGGACAATCCACCTAATGAACTCTGAGGAAGAGCCCCTGCGATGCGGGGGCTTTTTTTATTGAATAAAGTTCGAATTTATGGAGTCTCCCCTAAAAATGAAGACCTTCCCGAGCCTCCTAAAGAATGATATAGTGATTACAATAAAAGGATATAATATTCTGAGAATCTAAAGAAATTCATGCACGACGCCTGTAATGAAGGCGTTTAAAATAGAGATTAACGCTAACCTATAAGGGAGGCATACATCTAATAGTCATTATCTATTCCCTCACACAACTCAATCTTTCCGAAACTAGTCTTTAGACATTCTCATCTATACCTATCATCTTTTTCGTTTGTTCGCAGACTAAAAGGGGAACCCTTCAAAGACGATTCCACATTGCACAAGTATTGATTAAATTCAACTTCGTTCTCTGGCCTCACATTTAAGTAACCATACCTTAATTGTCCTCGAAAGAGTCCAACTTCCTTCCATATCAATTCATGCTTATCATGACCAGACTGTACAATCGTATCCATTATACTCATTGAAGGGTACGGTACTTCATTATATTCAGACTCCCGAACCATGTATTCCAGTTGATTAAAATTCAATGTATTAGAAGTTAATTCAGTTGTGATGTAGAACACAGAAGAATCTGAGAACCAATATTGATATTCTTTCCCATGTCCTATTGCGATCAATTCCTTCGCGTCCTTTGGCTTTGGAAACTCAACACTAACATCCTGATAGACAGTGTCTGATAAAGCTATGCTCTCTTCAAAATGTAGTTTTCTTGCTACACATCCTGAAAGCATACAACTTACCATTATTAGAGGTACTACTGATTCTATTTTCATCTCAGCTTCCAATTATTCCACGTTGGTCGAACAGCAGATCCGCTGGTTCCATTGCTTAGCATATAGGGTTGTAGTGGTCCAACAGCTCTTGTATTAGGATCATACGAAGACCTATGACTGATTCGTAACGGAAGGCTTAATTGTCCCCTAATTATATTCTCCCTATAAACTGCCTGCCACTCACTCCTGGTACTTTGTGGTGCTACTCCATGCATTCGGCTATCAAGCAAGCCCATATTTGCGTCAGCCGCATGCGACATTTCATAAGCTAAATCCATGGAAGCGTTTACCCCACTTCCACCTACTAGTGGCAGTCTTCTTCCACTCGGGTCCCATGGAATGATTCCACCTGAACCACCAGATCCGTCTCTGCCATGAGTGATAAGTCCAGACTGTACATCTTCAGAGTACGTATCCAATGCGCCCCTATTTCGCTACTCTCACGAAATTCACTTTCGCCTTTCACAATAGTAAATCTATTATCCGAATTTTCTAAATCTGCTATCATCTTGAAGCCTTCATCTGATCCACTAATAGTATTCAGCGCATCCGTAACATCACCAAGAAATCCGTTGACCTTCCCTGTATACGCTGATCCATCTGTGTTAAATAAACTTCCTTCATCATACATCACAGTATGTGTCTCACGGTTTCCGAGCAACCAACATCCAGATCTCCATGATAACATCAAACTATCCCCATTCGGATCAACAAAAGTTACAGGATCATTCCCACTAAACGCATACGGCGAACTATGAGGGTATTTTGCCGCAAGCCGATCTACGGATAACCACATACTGATCTTATTGTCGTAGTATCTCGCCCCGTAATACGCCAATCCTGTCTCCTCATCTAGCTCAGCGCTTCTCACTCCGTCGTCATTAAACCAATACTCCGAATTAAAACTCGAAGTATTGGCGTTGTTATACGTATGCAACTCCTCGCCCCAAGCGTTGGTTAAAAAGAACTGATGCACCACGCCTTCATCGTTAGTTACCGTTGCTACACCGCCTAGATAGTCCGGGTGGGACCAGTAGCGATCGCCGAAGAAGCAACACTCATTGACAGGATCGCTGTAGCCTGTTTTATTGGTAGAGTTGAAATCCTCTACAAATTCTGGATAGAGGGTTTTAAGGGTGTTGTAATCGAATAGCGTTGCACTGTTGTAATCAGTGCCATCCACTAACCCAAGCTCCTTCATTCGGTTGTTGAAATCATCCATCACAGGATCAGAAGAGGTTCCTTGTGTGCTAGAACCGTTCCTTCCGAGACCTTCTTGTGGTTCTATTATAGAAGTGTTGCTTCCCAGAAATTCAAAGAACGATTTAGAAACTTGAGTTTTTATCAGTCATATTCCATATCCTCAGAAGATTCGCCTTTTGCAAAACACCCACTTCGCAATTTCGAAGATGTTCATTAAGAAAGGAATACGTTTTCGAAGCTAGTATTTATGCGGGTTCATCGATTTCAATCTTCTTATCATCTATTGGCGAACTACAAGTGGAAGCCAAGTCCTCTAATGAACGATATAGTGATTACAATAAGAGTATATAATATTCTGAGAATCTAATGAGAACGAAAAGATATAGTATTCACCATTATTCCAATAGCCGTTTCTCTCTTCGTGTGCATAGATTCGTATACAGAATTGGTTAAATCTCACATCACTGATAACGCCTATGTATTCTGTTGAACAATGTTCTAAGCCTGATTTACCTGTAGCTTCGATTGCCGATGTGTTCGAAACGAATTCAAAGCAATAAGCGTACATTGAGTCTTTTCCAAACAAATATTCTATGCTATCCAAAACACCTTGGCAGATATCTCCATTACTCATTTTGTATGATGAGTCTAAATAGCAAATGTTCTTAGGCAATACTCTTTCAACAATTGATTTTGCAGAATCCAAATAGCTTTCATTACGTTGACCAGAACATGTCAACGTAATCATAGATAATATACTTATGAATAAAAACTTAGTCATCAACGGTAATAATTTTCGTGGGTTCTGATGTATTCAGTATATGGAAGACCCCCTCGCTCAATAGCTGACTTTGAACTGCTGCTAAATGGAACAAAATACACGTTTTCATTACCACCAATACTCAACATGTCATACGATAATCGCTGTCCCCATTGATTGTCTTCAGTACTCATCTGACCTCGTATTTTATTCATTCTGTCAACAACAGGCCCAGTTTCAAAAGCACCATGTTCATCTTCTACACCTTGTCCTAAAGCTGTATGATCAAGCTCGTGTAGAAATATCATACCATACCCCATTGTTCTATCATCCAGCCCGGCCGTACCTTTTATGAAATCAGTGATTTGTTCTTCCAATAAAAATATTCCATATCCACCCAGACTTGCTTTTGAAGTTTTATCAAACTCAGGTTTCAGTCTAGTAACCTCAACAGTTTCAGTAGAATTTATTGCTCCCAACAATAATTCTCTAGCTTCTTCACTGTAGTGTACCCCTTCAATTTCACCTTTCGAGATTAGAACACCATTCTCATCAAACTCCAAATTTAATCCTGTTAAATCTTGTAAGTCTTGAAGGATGTTATTGCCTACATTTCTATTAAGATGTTTATCCCAAGCTAATAATCTACTGAAGTCTATTTCCCTACCATCTGGGTCTACCAAATTTATTGGATTGTTATCTGTGAATTGATATGGTGACATCGTTCGGTTATGCTCTGACATCGCCAACGGATCCACACTCAACCACATGCTTATCTTATTGTCATAGTACCTCGCCCCGTAATACGCCAATCCTGTTTCTTCATCCAGCTCAGCGCTTCGCGCGCAACGTTCGATCGAAGCAGCGCTTCTCACTCCGTCGTCATTAAACCTATACTCCGAATTAAAACTCGAAGTATTGGCGTTGTTATACGTATGCAACTCCTCGCCCCAAGCGTTGGTTAAAAAGAACTGATGCACCACGCCTTCATCGTTAGTCACCATTGCTACGCTGCCTAGATAGTCCGGGTGGTACCAGTAACGATCGCCGAAGAAGCAACACTCATTGACAGGGTCGCTATAGCCCGTTTTATTCGTAGAATTAAAATCCTCTACAAATTCTGGATAGAGGGTTTCAAGGGTGTTGTAATCGAATAGCGTTGCACTGTTGTAATCCGTGCCATCCACTAACCCAGCTCCTCCATTCGGTTTTTGAAGTCATCCATCACAGGGTCAGAAGAGGTTCCTTGTGCGCTCGAACTGTTCTTTCCAATTCAAAGTACTTTCGTTCTAAAGCAACCCGCATCTCTGTTCTTCATCTCCCCAGTTACTCTATATTCAAAATGAAATGCACATCTCATTCTCAACTCACTCATTTCCAGAACTGTCCAAATATTTGAACACTTTTGTTGCGGATTTGAGTGGAATGTGCCATACACAACCCATTCCAGTTAATCATAAATCTGAACTCTTATAAGAGTTTAACATCCAAGATCCTCGTAGATACCAGATGGTGCAGTCTGTCTTGGTATTCTACCCTTAATGTGGGAAGAATGCGCATGATGACGTGTAATTGGTCTTCAGATTTTGAATATGGAGTATTTGCCAGAGGTGTAATGAATAGGATCATTTGAACTGTTCCATGTGGTTGGATATAATACGAACCTTCCTCTCTGGAAACATCTGGAATAAGAGAGACACTTATAATTGAATGCTCCTCTCGATTAAATAAATAGCTGATGAAAAAATTATGAGAGGAAACGTCCAATTCAATTGAATCATTAGTGAGGTTATTAAGGACACATTCAATCCTCAATTCGGGACCATCTTCACTTATTTCCTCAACAAAAATAGAATCTGTATTCGTAATTAATTTATTTACTACCAGTTGACTTATCTCTAAATTTATCCCATTCTGAGCAAACAAATTAAGTGAACAAAAGAAAAGTGAACAAAACAAAATCTTCATAATTCAGCTTGTGTAAATTTTAATCAATTGATTAGTTTAATTCTACTTCTGGAAAAACCACCCCTTTCCTAGGTAAAATTATTGGTAAATGAAATCCAAAAGGCACTGCATTTGTAAGAACATTTCTTTGGAATTCCGAACGAGTATTATTCCATGATTCATGAGTCGTCTGTGAATTATATGCTCTGACCTCTCTGAAATTTTTCGGTAGCCTAAAATAGTCAACCGCTCCCATTTCGACATAATCAGAATAATGCTGCTTTTCATGGATGAGACCACTAATAATCTCACTCGAGTGATCAATCAGCTTTAAAGTTGAATTCGTTTCGACATGTACTCTCAAATATGGATCATTACCGTTAAAACTAGGAATAAACTCAAATCCTCCTTTTGTAATGTTTTTTGAATCTGCTAATAATAGATCGGTTGGATTATAGTGTTGATAAATGGAGAGTATAGCATCAGTTGAAAGGTCACTTTCCGATGCTAGAAGTGAAGCACTTAACCCACTAGCTTTATCAATATACTCATTTCCTTCTTCATCCTCTTGGGACAATGTATTCCAAGCTTCAGTCGACAAGATTCGGATACCATCATCCTTACTATCGTCTGACCCCAAAAAAACTCCATCTTCAGAAAAATAATCGTTTAGCCCATCTGGGTCAATTCTCATAACCGGGTTGTTAGAAGTGAAGTGATATGGAGTTAAACTCATATTTTTCCCTTCCATCGCCAACGGATCCACACTCAACCACATACTAATCTTATTGTCGTAATACCTCGCGCCGTAATACGCCAATCCAGTCTCCTCATCCAGCTCAGCGCTTCGCGCGCAACGTTCGATCGAAGCAGTGCTTCTCACTCCGTCGTCATTAAATCGATACTCCGAATTAAACTCGAAGTATTAGCGTTGTTATACGTATGCAACTCCTCGCCCCAAGCGTTGGTTAAAAAGAACTGATGCACCACGCCTTCATCGTTAGTTACCATTGCTACGCTGCCTAGATAGTCCGGGTGGTACCAGTAGCGATCGCCGAAGAAGCAACACTCATTGACAGGGTCGCTATAGCCCGTTTTATTCGTAGAATTAAAATCCTCTACAAATTCTGGATAGAGGGTTTCAAGGGTGTTGTAATCGAATAGCGTTGCACTGTTGTAGTCCGTGCCATCTACCGAACCTAATTCCTCCATTCGGTTCTTGAAATCGTACTGACTTCTCTTGATCATATTCGCTTTTGACAAAGTAAACACTTCATCGTGAATCTAGCGTTTAGAGTCGATTTAAGGCATGTTCGGAAACAAGAGCAGGGGATAACTCATTTGAATTACTCCCTGTCCCGAAATTTTCGCTGAAACTATAATTTGATTTTCAAGAGGTTAAGATCCTGAATGGTCGTCACCTCCTAAATGACCACATTACCAGAGCATTTCAAATATAAATTTTCACAAAATTATCAGCGTCAGTTTTTTAGTTAAAAAAAACGATTATCCTCATCAAATACTGCTATGAGTCTCGTTGGCCTTTAGCGGCCGTGACACTTTTTGTAGTCTGAAGACTAAAGTCTGTATCCTAGCCCTTCTACCTGCGAAGCCCTTGCACCAGCCCTTGCGAAGCCCTTGCACTAGCCCTTGCGAAGCCCCTGCACCAGCCCCTGCAAAGCCAATGCACCAGCCCCTACGAAACCCTTGCGCCAGCCCCAAAAATGTTGCACTTTTGCAGGCATAACACACGGTTTTCAACAAGATGCAAAAAGCAACGGTAAAAGAGTGCTTGACCAAACTTCCAGTAGGGTCAGAACTAGAAGTTAGAGGATGGGTTAGAACCTTTCGCTCCAATCGTTTCATCGCGCTTAACGACGGTGGAACGGCCGCTAACCTGCAATGTGTGGTAGACTTTGAGAATGCTTCAGAAGAAGATCTCAAACGGATTACTACGGGCTCTTGTATTGTTGTACGCGGTGACCTCGTGAGCTCTCAAGGTAAAGGCCAAACGGTGGAAGTTCAGGCAAAGTCATTTGAGATTTTAGGCGATGCCGACCCAGATGAATACCCTCTTCAACCGAAGAAACACTCCTTAGAGTTCCTTCGCGAAAAGGCTCACTTGAGAATGCGCACTACCACTTTTGGTGCAATCATGCGTATTCGCCATGCGGCGACTTTTGCCGTACACAAGTACTTCAACGACCGTGGATTCTTCAACATTCACACCCCTATCATTACGGGTTCTGATGCGGAAGGAGCAGGCGAAATGTTCCGAGTATCTACACTCGACCCCGCCAATCCTCCAATGACCGAAGATGGAAAAGTGGACTTTGCGCAAGATTTCTTTGAACGCGAAACGAACTTGACCGTGAGCGGCCAGCTTGAAGCAGAATTGGCGGCCATGGGACTCTCCAAGGTGTACACTTTTGGACCGACTTTCCGCGCTGAAAACTCCAACACTTCTCGTCACCTTGCCGAGTTTTGGATGATTGAGCCTGAGGTTGCCTTTAACGACCTTGACGACAACATGGATTTGGCGGAAGATTTCCTCAAGTCTGTCATTAAATACATCCTCCAAAATTGCGAAGAAGACCTAGCTGTTCTCGATGCGCGATTGGCAGAGGAAGAAAAAGTGAAGCCCCAAGCAGAGCGCTCTGAGCAAGGCCTGATTGAGCGCTTGAATTTTGTAGTGGACAACAATTTTGTTCGATTGAGCTACACCGAGGCCATTGAAATCCTTCGCAATTCTAAACCGAACAAAAAGGGCAAATTCAAATACAGAATTGACGAATGGGGTGCCGACCTTCAAAGCGAACACGAGCGCTACTTGGTGGAAAAGCACTTTAAAAGTCCTGTCATTTTATTCGATTACCCAGCTTCCATCAAAGCCTTCTACATGCGCTTGAACGAAGACGAAAAAACCGTGCGCGCCATGGATGTTCTCTTCCCTGGCATCGGTGAAATTGTGGGAGGTTCACAACGTGAAGAACGTCTGGATGTCCTTGTTAGCAAAATGCAAAAATTGGGAATCGAAGAAGAAGATCTTTGGTGGTACCTCGAAACACGCAAGTTTGGAACCTGTACACACAGTGGATTTGGCCTTGGCTTTGAGCGTATGGTTCAGTTCATTACGGGTATGGGCAACATTCGTGATGTCATTCCTTTCCCTCGTACACCAGGACGCGCTGAATTCTGAGTCATTTTTTGCACCTTTGACAATGACCGCTGCACTTTGGCGCGGGTTTTGTTAATCGGCGATCATGCTCAAACAATCACTTCAGCAAAAACTTCAACAGAAGCTGTCTCCTCAACAGATTCAGCTGATGAAACTCATCCAATTGCCAACTCAGGCTTTGGAAGAACGCATTCAAGAAGAACTCGAAGCCAATCCCGCTCTGGATGAAGGTCGGGAAGAGGAAGACGTGCGCGACGACCTCGATCGCAACGAAGATGATTACAACGATCAAAACGACGACCAAAGGGATGACGATTTCGACATTGATCAATATTTGAGCGATGACGAAATTCCGGAGTACCGATTGCATGCGAATAATTACAGTGCAGACGACGATGACGAACGCATCCCACTAGCAGGAGGCACTTCCTTCGTGGAAACCCTACGCACCCAATTGGGTATGCGCAGCTTGAGCGAGGAAGATTTTAAAATCGCCTTTTATCTCGTTGGAAATATTGACGACGACGGTTATCTCCGAAGAGAACTTCAAGACGTTGTGGACGATCTAGCCTTCACCCAAGGAATTTATACCGACCTAGAACACCTAGAGGTCCTTCTCAAGGTGATTCAAGACCTTGACCCTCCAGGCGTGGGAGCTCGTTCCCTTCAAGAATGCCTTTCCCTTCAATTGAGAAAGCGGACTTCCACTGAATCCGTTCAACTCGCCCAAAGCATCATCGATCATCACTTTGACGAATTCGTAAAGAAGCACTTTGAAAAGCTGATGGACCGATTGGACATTGTTGAAGATCAACTGAGAAGTGCCCTTAACGAGATTAGCCGACTCAATCCAAAACCCGGCAACTCCGTTTCTGATGGCTCTAAGCCTACAGAAAACATCACTCCTGATTTTCTCATTTCTATTGAAGACGGCGAGCTTCGACTCAAGTTGAACGGTAAAAATGCTCCCGAATTGAATATCAGTCGAGAATATAAAACCATGCTCGAGCACTATCGCGACAGCAAGGGGCAAGCCACCAAAAGCGAGAAGGATGCGTTGATGTTTGTCAAGCAAAAGATCGATGCGGCCAAATGGTTTATTGATGCCATTCGCCAACGTCAACAAACACTGCTTCTCACCATGTCTACCATTATGGAGTTCCAAGAGGAATACTTCCTTACTGGAGATGAACGCAAACTCAAACCGATGATCTTAAAAGACATCGCGGAGAAAATTGACATGGACATTTCCACCGTTAGTCGGGTGGCCAGCAACAAATATGTACAAACGCCGTATGGCACTCATATCATCAAGAGCTTCTTCTCAGAATCCATGAAAAACAGTGAGGGTGAAGATGTATCTACTCGCGAAATCAAAAAAATTCTGGAAGACAGCATTGGCGAAGAGAACAAGAAAAAGCCTCTAACAGATGAAGCGTTGGCCAAACTACTCAAGGAGAAGGGGTATCCCATCGCTCGTAGAACAGTTGCCAAGTATCGCGAACAATTGGGCATCCCTGTAGCAAGACTCCGCAAGGAACTCTAAGATGAGCAGACGGTTCGCCCAAATATTGAGCTATGCCCTTCACCCGGCATTCATTCCAACACTTGCTACCTTCTTTGTACTCTGGGCACACCCCAGCATGTTTGCTGAATATCAGGTGATGCAAATTGTGGGATTCATGTTCATTGCTACTTACTTGCTACCTGCCTTGTTCTCCCTCTTGTTGAAACAGCTAGGCGTTATCCAGTCCTTGCACATGAGCGAGCCAAAGGATAGACGTTATCCCTTCTTAATCAGCATTACTTTTTTCCTATTTGCCGCTAACTCCCTCCAACCGTGGCAAGGTGTCCCGATGGAACTACCACTCCTTCTCATCTCAAGTGCCATTACCATCTTCATATTCTATATTCTACTTAGATGGACCAAGCTGAGTGTCCATCTTGCAGGCATGGGCGGACTTCTCGCCGTTTTGCTTTTCACAGCTCACCGGTATGAAGTTCAAATACTGCCACTGCTCGCTTTGGTATTTGTCCTTACAGGGATGTTGGCATCCGCCCGACTCATGCTCAAAGCCCACACTCCCCTCCAAGTCTATGTGGGGTTCAGCGTTGGCTTCGGAATCACCTTGCTTTGCCTGAACGCACTTTCGCTAGCTGGGATTTAATTGGATAAGGGAGAGTGTTCTCATTGAGGGAACGATGAAATCTGCACGTGCTCTAAAATTGCCCGTTTGAATAAACGACTCCATTCACTGAGCGAACGTTGACACATCATTTTTATCCATTCACGAGATAAAAACCACACCCCTCTAATCACCTATTGCTGAGCGAGATGAAGTATGATAGATTCCCTCTTCAAGGATTTATCCAACAATTCTCTCAGCTATGAAAACACTGCGCAACCTCATCGGACTCACGGCACTGCTACTGAGTTTCAACATGACCGCCTCGCATATTATTGGCGGTGATGTGTACTACGAATATGTCGGCAACCAACCCGGTCGACAAGTAGGTGATTACAAGATCACCATGGTTATTTACCGAGAATCGACGGGTATACCTCTTAATAGCCCACTCTCAACTTCCGCCATCGCCTTGCGAATTGAAGCCGTGAATTGCAATTACTCCTTCAACTTGACCATGCCTCGCGTTGGAAACGAATTCTCAGCAGGTGCTTTGGGAGCCTTTGATTGTATTGACAGTACCGATTTGAGTCCTACACAACGCATTCCAAAACCAACGGTGAACAAGTTTGAGCAAATCGTCAACTTGGCCGGAACATCGTGTAATAATTTCATCATGTATTTCCACGGGAATGCTCGTCCAAACAACTATACAAATGTTCCCAATGGAGATGATTTCTATTTTGAAGCGGGTCTAGACAAACGCAACGGCCACAACACATCTCCAATCTTCCTGAATAGCCCTGTGAACTATGCGTGCTCTGGATCTTATCAAATTTACCAACAGTATGCTATCGAACCCGATGGCGACTCCATTCGCTATGAGTTAATTCAGCCTAGAAACACAGCAGCTCGAACCATTAACTACCTTCCAAGCTGGTCTCACACCCGCCCTGTATCTGTAGACGATACAAACGGCCCTTTCACCCTTGATCCGAACACTGGAACCCTCACTTTCCTCCCTATGCTTCCTCCGGGGGTACAGTATGAAGTTTCTACTTTCGCCATTGGCGTTTACGAATACCGTTTTGACTCTACTTATCAAGTGTGGGACGAAGTGGGATATACTACTCGAGAGATTCAAATCGTGGTACGCGCCCAATGTCTGCCCATTGTAAACCAAGGAGTGAAGTTAGACGCCTCCATGCAAGGGACGTATCTCGACTCTTTAGGAAGACAAGTGAGAGACTACAATTGTGGTGACACTTCCGTGACCTTGAGTTTTACTCTTCCTATCGAATGTTTCTCAGTTTCCCCAGATGGTACCGATTTCAGGATTACCGCGCCAAATGGGCAACCTCTCCCTGTAAAAACTGCCCGAACATATTGCGATAACAACGCAGAGACGGACTCGATAACCGTGGTACTCTACAAACCTCTAGTGTTTAATGGTGATTACTACCTGTACACCAAGTTTGGTAGCGACGGCAACACCCTACTAAACAAGTGTGGTAAAGCCATGAACGAATTCGACACCATTATATTAAGGGTAGAAGGTTGTATCGACCCCGTTTACGACATGGAAAACGTATCGGTAAACAACGACCAAGTCACGCAAGTGGAGTGGAGCGTTGATACGAACACGATTGCCGGTTCATACATCGACTTTGTTCGCGTTCAGCGATCAGACGACAATGGACTCACCTTTAACCAAGTAGGTGTAACGGGATATAATGCTTCTCCATTTATTGATTTTGGTGTAAATGGAAACTTAGTAGATGCTCAGTCCTTCGATTATCGCCTAGAATTTGTTATTCTCGGACAAGCTGTGCCAGTAACTCGTTCTATCGCGAGCATCCATCTGGTGGGAGCCTACAATGCCCCAATGGCTCAAGTACCAATGAGATGGACTCATTACGATGGATGGGGAGCTCCTTCTTACACCGTAGAGCTCGGTGAGCCAACCGGAACCCCAGGACAATACAACTGGTCTTTGGTGAATGATGCTAGCCTACCGACAACCGACACCTTCTACACCTACAACACTTCAAGCTTAAACGCTGGACAAACGTATGCATTGCGCGTCCAAACAACAGACGGAAATTATGTTTCAGAATCCAACTGGATTGTGTTTAGTACGCCAACCGACCCTCCTGTTCAGGGTGTTTCGCTTACCGTTCCGAATGTCTTCACACCAGACATGGATGCCATCAACCAAAGATGGACGATTGCGGGAATTGATTCCTATGAACAAGTAGAGGTTTCCATCTTTGATAGATGGGGACACCAAGTGTACAGCTCCAACAACTATTCAAACGATCGTGCTTGGGATGGTAAAACAAGCAATGGTAGAGATGTGAGCGAAGGAACTTATTTCTATGTTGTTCACGCGATCAATGGTCCCGACGGGTCTAGCGTGGAAGAACACGGATCAATTACTGTAATGCGCGGCGACCAGTAAACCCGTTCACTAACTCATGCTGAGCGGACACATCTAATGAGGAGTGTATGACTTATAGACACGGAATCTATACGAGTTGTACACTCCTCATTTCGTAACTTGACAGAACATCCTTTAAAGATTCTGCCATGAAATCTACCTTGAAATTACTCGCCGTGATGCTTCTTGGAATCTTCAGTTTCCAAGCACACTCTTCTCATGTTATTGGGGGAGACATCCAATACGAGTACCTCGGAAACAATAGGTATTACATCAAGTTGGTGATTTACCGACAATCCAATGGTGGAATTCAGTTACCAGCAAATACGGCAGTGAATGTAGTTTCTTCAACCTGTGGTGTGAACACATCCATTGGGGTTACCCGAACCGCCCAATACTTGGCACAAGGCGCATGGGATTGTATTACTCCAAATGCAACCATCTTCGCTCCTGAAGTGAATGTTTACGAAACTACTACGAACAACCCTCTTGTTTTGACGAACCGTTGCTCCGACTATAAGCTCTCATGGAACTTGTGTTGTCGCCCTCCGGGAATTACAAACATTGGCACAGGTGGTGCAAGTAGTGCC